>JAKAVK010000026.1 GCA_021817325.1 Microcaldota archaeon
TCGTCTTCTCAAGAAGTTTGTTGTATAGCCTTTGGGACATCGAAATTGAGTCGTCTATGGCTGCCTGCCTCTTCGTGTCAGGATATATCCTGAACTTGTAAGCACGCATTGCTTCCATGTTCTCCTTCTTGTTTTCCATCCTTATATACCTTTACGCCCCTAACCCACCATTGAAATGATGGGTTTGCGGGGCGAATTATTTATCATTTTCTTACGTTCTTTTTGTAATACAAGCACATGCTGTTTACCGGGCAGCCCTTGCAGATGGGTTTCGTCCTGCAATGCTTCTTTCCAAGCTCAACAAACTGGGCATGGAAGTCCTTATATAGCTCAAGCTCTGCTTTTATAGACCTTTCTACGAGACTTTGCAAATCGTCGTATTCTATATCTATAGGAATGCCGTATACGCGGTGCATTATCCTCTTTGTATAGGCATCTATTACGAATGCGGGCTTGTTTGCCGCGTATAGGATTATCGAATCAGCGGTCTCCTTGCCTATGCCTTTTATAGAGAGAAGCTCCTTCCTCAGCTCGCCCGGGCTCTTGTCGAAGAAGCCGTCTATTGAGCCATACCTCGAGCATATGTACGATGCAAACCTGATGAGGCACTTCGCCTTCTGCCTGTAGAAGCCGGAGGGCCGGATCAGCCCTTCGATTGTCCTGTGGCCGGTGGCTGCAATCTTGGCAAGCTCTATGAGCCCTGCCCCTTTTAAGTTGCCTATTGCGATCTCCACATTCCTCCATTGGGTCTGCTGCGTGAGTATAGCGCCGACCATGATCTCATCCCGTGTCTCGCCGGGCCACCAGTCCAGATAACCAAAATAGGATCTCATGGCGTTGTACAGATCCAGATAGCGATTATTCCTGTTCATGAATAGACTCCAGCATTGGCGATGCGAACGTACGCAGCGGCAAGGATCAGACCTTTATCTCTCCCTTGTTTATCTTGGCGATGACCGTCCTTGCCGGCATGCCGTCGCAGGTAACGTTCATCGACTTGCAGGTGCCCAGCACCTGCTTGACTCTTGCGGAGAGCGTATTCCCGAACATCGAAGCCTCCTTGGACTTTGCAACCTTCCTTACCTGCTCCAGGGTTATGTTGCCCACCACTTCATCCTTGGCCTTTGCTCCCTTCTGTATGCCAAGCTCCCTCATTATCAGTGCGCTTGTAGGAGGAGAGCCAACCTCGACGATATACTTTTTCGTAAGCGGGTCGACTATGACCTTTACAGGCACCTTTATGCCTTCGAACGCACTCGTCTTTGCATTTATCTCGTTTATTATGTTGGATACGTTCACGCCTAGCGGTCCGAGCGCTGGCCCGAACGGCGGCCCCCCTGTTGCCTTGCCTCCTTCTATAAGCCCATTTATGATTACGTCTGCCATTTCATACAGCCTCTGCCTTCTCTATTATCCTTGCCATGTTTGACTTTGTGGTGACAGGTATAGGAACTGCGACATCCATCAGTTCCACGGTTATCTCATCCTTTGACGAGTCCACCTTTATTACCTTTGCCTTGTAGCCCTTGAACGGGCCTGCAAGGAACTCTACGACATCACTCACCCCTATCTCCTGCACATGCTTCTTGGCGATGAGCATCTTGTCAAGTTCGCTGTCGGCCAGCGGAGATGGAAGCACACCTTTGACGTGGGGCTCGTTCATTACGAATTCGCGCACTGCGAGCTCATTCTCCGCTTCGACTATCAGGTAACCGCGCATGCCGTCTAGCAAGACAATCGAGTATATGCCTACGTCACCCTTCCTTACCTTGTTCTCCAGTATGTCTGCGGTAATCTTCTCCTGGCTTGATGTGACTCTTACAACGAAATACACACAACCACACTCATCCTTTTTATTCCTGCCTTCACATCCTTACTATGATACCATGCTTGCCGTCAAGGTGAACCAAAAAAGCGCTGAAGACGTAAAACGGCTTCTAAAAGCGCGCCAGCTAATGGTTAAACACTATGATGTATATGGGAGAGATTCTTTTATATACTTTCCTGTCAGCAGGCTTGACGTTGGAACGAAGCGTGAGCTGCGCAAGTTCGGCGCCGAGGCGGTGAAAAGCAATGCTTTCCTTATGAGAAGCCATATGCAGTACCGCACCATGCTTATGAATGAGCTCGGCCCCAGGGCTTACAGGGATGCCACGAAGAGCTACGATATACTCGGCAATATAGCGATAGTCGATGGCGATGGCAGGGAGGCGAGAAAGATCGCCAAGGCGGTCATGGCAATGAATAAGAACGTGAGAACGGTGGTTAGGAAGGATGGCGCAGTGAGCGGAATCTACAGGACCAGGCGCTACCGCTATGTGGCTGGGGAGAAGACTTACACGGCCACGCTAAGGGAGAACGGAGTTGTGATGAGCTTTGATATACGCAGAAGCTTCTTTTCGAACAGGCTCGCTTTTGAGAGAGCGAGGGTCTCCGGACTTGTGAGGAAAGGGGAGGTTGTCATGGTAATGTTCGCAGGAATAGGCCCCTTCGCGCTTGTGATAGGCAAGGCGCACCCTGATTCCAAGCTTATTGCGATAGAACTCAACAAAGCCGCATACGAGTGCATGCTTGGCAACATAAAGCTAAACAGGCTGAAGAATGTCAAGGCAGAGCTTGGAGACGTAAGGCGCATGGCAAAGAAGTACAGGCATGTTGCAGACAGGATAATAATGCCGCTTCCCAAGGATTCGTACAACTTCCTGGACGCCGCACTGGCCGCATCCAAGAGGCACTGTGTCTTCCATTATTATGCATTCGACAGCGCCAGCGAGCCTTACAAAGAGCACATTGAGAGGATAACGAGGTTCTTTGAAGGGAATGGCAGGAAGGTGAGATTCATAGACATGAGGATTGTGAGGCCATATTCGGCAAGAGAGGTGGAGATTGTGCTCGACTTCGCCACGTAAACCTATTTATTGCTTGTTATTCTAGTTATTAAGGATTGGATGCGTAGGATAAGGATGAGGGCGCAGAGCGCGGTGGAGTTCCTGACAACATACGCGTGGAGCTTCATCATACTCGCGATAATGGTTGCAGTTGTGGCCTCGTTCCTTATCACCAAATCCCCAGCCACATACGTGCCCCCTACATGCTATATCTCTCCGGAGTTTCCCTGCCAGACAATCGCAATAATCAACGAGTTTAGGGGCTCGCTGGCGGAGCTTGTGTTTATAAATAATCTCGGCACTGCGATACAGTTCCCAACCTCAACAAATACGTTTGAGATCTCAACAGTGATTTCAAACAAAGTTTTTGGGGGAGGCTGCTTCCCGACCAATGTTCCGGAAGGCGCAACTGTCGTGTGCAATACAATTATGCAGAATTATGCTCCTCCGGTGGGATCTCAAGAGATCGTAGAATTTACTATCAACTACAGAGTCTGCCCAAAACAGTGCCCTGCGGCAGTTTACAACACCTCGGGAAGTGGCACTCTGTTTGTCTCCCCTGTGTTGCCTGAAGCCCTGTATAACGGCAAGGTGGTGCTCGTCGGCTCGTATACTATGGGCACTAGCGTGGTTCCGATTACCCCTGTACAGCTTCTTTCAAGTCCATCGACTGATGGAAACGTGACACTTGGTGGCATTACTTATAGCAGCGGGAGTTACTCTGAACTGGTCAACAACGCAATATACACGCTTTATGCGAAACCTGCAAAGGGCAAGAGCTTTATCTCGTGGTCTACCACTGATATAAGCGGCAGTGGCCACATAACAATAGCCAACTCCGTGAACCAGTCAACTACAGTATGGATAAATGGGCCAGGTACGATCACAGCTACATTTACTTGATTGGAAGAGCGCACTACTTGTAGATCGAGTGGTAGACATTGTTGCTGTCGTCTGTTATCACTATGCATTCCCCTTCGCACTCTATCAGGCATGCCTGGCATAGTATGCAAGCAGGACCCTGAACAGCAACAGAGATGCCTCCGCTGCCTCCCTCAAACTTCTCCGCGAAGTGGTGGTGGCCATCCTGTACGCTGGACCACTTTGCCGTAACTTCGGGAGTATGCGTACCCTTCCACTGCCACTCTGGCGGAGCCGAATCAGAGTTGACATCGGGACTGGCCCTGTCATGCATCTGGAACACAGCCACAGGGCAGACATCAAAACAGTGCGCACAGCCGGTGCATTTTGGCTTTTCGACGTAAACTTGCATTAGTACACCGATTATTTACTTGCATAGTTAAAGTTTTATAACATACTGTTGGAAATGGCACTCTTGGTCGCCAAACACAGACTGCACGCTAGCCTTTCGTGTGCAGTCGCATTGCCAGCGCTTCTTCAGGCATTTAGTCAGCCAAAGAGACTTGCCAGTCCGCCTGCAGCTTGCTCCTCGCTAACCTTCTCCTCCGCTGCCTCGGCCTTCTTTTCGGCCTTAGCCTCTGGAGCCGCGGCCTGGGCTGGTGCGGCTACCTGTACGTTCTGGGCGTTCTTTATCACATCCTTGATGTTGACTCCCTTGAGAGAGCTGGCTACTGACTTTGCCATCGCCTCGTCGGGGTTCACGCCTGCCGCCTTTACTACGCTAACCAAGTTGGCCTCGCTTATCTCCTTGCCTGCTGCGTCCAATAGAAGAGCAGCATATATGTACTCCATCTTTTTTCACCAATTTCAGTATGAATCACTCCTTCTTTTCATCGGCCGCAGGGGCGGCTGACGCCTCTGGTGCCTTTACAAGTTTGTTAGCCTGCACGGCGCCAAGCACCGCCTTGGCGATTAGCTTCTCGACTATATCCGGCTCGTATATCCCGCGTTCCACACCAAGGCCCAGCGCGCCGAGATATGCCTTCCTTATGAACAGTTCGGCATTGTAAGGCGTCACATAGCCAATCTGTAGAGTGAGTGCGTTCGCCGCTGAGAAGTCCTGCGTGATGACGGTCTGCAAGTATGCTGGATTAATGCCAAGCGCCTGCTCGGTGTAGAGCAAACCGCCTTCGAGAACCGCTGATAGCGTAGTCTTTGCCTCGAAAGGCAAGATGTCGAGCATCTTTAGTGCCTTTGAGACCGCCGTTGTTATCTTTGCGCCCTTCTTTACCAGGGTCTTGCTCTTTGAGATTACCACCTTGCCCTTCTGTATCTGCACGTCTATACCTGCGCTCTTCAAATCTGTGACCGCCTGCCCTGGCGCTATCATAGTCTCTCCCGAATCTATATTTATGTCCTGCGGGGATATCTGGTTTGGCTTTGCGGAGAGCTTGATCCTGTTTGCGCTTATTATTGCATTGAGTTCGGAAGGATCCTTGTTGGTGAGTATCAATGCAACATTGCCATCTACGTACTTTGCTAGCTTCTGGTAGTTTTCATCGCCCTCAAATGCCTTGAGCAGCAGCGTCTTTCTGGCTACCACGAACTTGGCTCCGGGTTTTAGCTGGTTCCTGACCTTCTGCACCAACCTATCAGGAGTAGAGCTTGTTGGCATGACTGCGCACGCCTTGTACTCCTTGAGCTCCTTCTTGAGCGCTTTTACAAAAGCAACCTTCTCTGCCTTGTTCATAAATATCACATTATCCTGATTGGCTTGGACATCGTGAGCTTGACATATGCCGACTTTATGTGGTTCTGGCCGACCTTCCTTGAGATGCTGTCCATTACCTCCTTTACATTGTAATATATCTTTTCTGGCTCCATGTCCTCCTGCCCAACGACACAATGCAGCGTAGGCAGGAATTTGCCCTTGTTCCTAAGCACTATCCTGCGGTTAAGCTCATTCACTATGTTATCAAAGTTTACGTTCCCGAGCAGTGGCTTTGGCATCTTGTTGCGGGGGCCGAGGAACTGGCCCAGATGCCTTGCTATCAGCGGCATTAGATTTGGCTGTGCAATTAACTCGCAATTTAGCAGCGAACCCATCCTTACACTGTCAGTAGCTATCGCAGGCAACTCAGTATCGCTTATCACATCAACGTTATTCTTCTTCGCCTGCGCGATTAGGCCTTTCTCATTGGCGAAGAGCGCTATCTTCCTTACCTTACCCTTGCCATTGGGCAGTAGTATCTCCATGTTGAGCCTGTTGTCCTGCTTGCTGAAGTCTATATTCTTGAAGTTTATTGCAAGCTCAACGCTCTGCTTGAACTTACGCTTGCCCTTGTTCTCGCCGATATACTGTGTGAACTCTTCTAACTCTGCCATGTTGATCCCTCCTGCAAACCTGCAGTGATAACGGGAAGATAAGTGATATTATTGAGCAGGGAAACGTATAAAAAGGTGACGCCAGAAGACCATGTGTGATGACCGGGTGAATAAAAGGCAAAAGATTGCAATTACTTTTATTACCGCCTCCAGACTCTTGAAATTGCACCTTCGTGCAATTTCAAGGAATCCTTGTTTATGCTCTTATCTTCTACCTCTCTTTACAGCCTTCTTGGAGCTCTTTGTCGACTTTCTCTTTGTTTTCTTTGACATTTCATTCACAACATTACATGGATGCCAAAGAACTTAAATTGATGCATACTTATTGTTCTTCGCCGCTTTTCTGTTTTTTCCGCTCAGCGCACGTGCAGCCGCATTTGCACACCTCATTGCAATTGCACCCTGACCTGCATCCGCATATACAACCGCCTCCGCACTCGCAGCCGAATCCTCCACCTTGGTTGGGCATCATATCACTCGTATAGCATCAGTGGCAGGTACATCTCATCTGGGCTAAGACCGCCGTGCATACCTCTGTGCCCATATTGCTTCCTTTCGTAGCCGGGGTAGTTGTAGAACACCGCATTTGCATCCTTCATTATAAGGATGTGCGTGCCGAAGCGGTATCTTAGCTCATCCTTTACCTCATTCTTTCCAAAAAGGCCTGACCTTATTGCCTCCCCTGAATCCACAAGCAATCCGTCCTTGAGTATGCCGCGCTTTTCAAGATTTTCCATAAATTCCCTCTCCCTTCCATCAGTTACGCTGAAAAACATTGAGGTAGGTTCTCCCCATGGTGGCATCTCAAGCGCCTTTACTATTGGATCACTCCATAGGATCGTCCTGTCCTTTTCAGAAGCCTCTGTTGTCTGCCCGTGATCGGCTGTTATTATAATGTTGTAACCAAGCCTTTTTGCCTCAGGCACAAGGACTTTGGCAATTAAATGGAGAAGCGTGTAAAGGGTGTGGTGCACGCCCTCATCGTAAGGCATGTATACGTGCTCTGTGTGATCGACAACGTCGCTGTATGCCATGACCAGGTCCACGCCTTTCTCCATTTGCATTGTTATCCGCACCAGCATATCGGCAAATGTCGTGTACGGAATTATGTCCCCATCGAAGATCGCTTCGCATAGTCCTGATTTCACGTACTGCTCCATGTAAACAGTGCTCACCGACCTTCCATCGTCATTAAATTTGGCAAGCGCTGCACTTTTGGGAAATATAAGGTGTAGCTGGTCTTTTACCGACTGCCTTAACCTGAAACCAGGTTCTGCGGCGGATCCCATCTTTACCGCATTTACCATCATCCCAAGCTCCTTGACGAAAAGAGTGTTGGAGACCACTCCGTGTTCGGCCGTGGTAAATCCACTATATGTGGACGAAAGCGCATTCATGGTAGATGACGGAAAAACAGATGTTATTTTCGAGATTGAAAAATTGGATATCTCCTTTTTCAAGTCGGCTTCCCTCTCGATTAGTCTCTCCAGTATGTTATATCCAAACCCATCGAGTATTATATATATCTTCTTGTCCTTGTCTCCGGTGAGCTTGCCGTTCCATGTGTCCACAAGCTGGCGGGTTACAGCGTAGTTGCTCTTCTTGAAATCGGGTAGGATGAAGCCTTCGCCCTCCAATTCCGAAAATAAGGATGACATAAATAAGTGCCCTTATTGAATAGGTTGCTTGTATTCAATTACACATCAATGCTTAATATACTTATCCCAATGGTCAGGTGACACTCTCCAACGACTGAAGGTCGTTGGCTTCCCCTGCATTTGCAGGGTATGTTCTCAGTTCCCCGATGCGACTTTTCGATGCCTGTTGCACCGCAGAGGCCATATCTCCCTGAGCGTGACTTC
>JAKAVK010000022.1 GCA_021817325.1 Microcaldota archaeon
GGTAGAATTGCTCCAGTATCCGCCTACTACGAAAGTGGTCTGTATTGGCAGAGTCGCGGATTTGGATGTGTTAGTTCCGCTCGTGAGGATGTAGACCGTTGCGTTATCGCTGTGAGGCCAGAAGTAGTATGATGTGGCGATCAGTTCTGCGGGACAACCATAATATACACCAGGCTCTGAAAGCTGCAGCTCTCCTGTGCCGTTGCTTATTTCGCTCAGATTATAGTGGCCTTTGAATATGGCTATTCCAAGTGGCATTTCCCAGTTCCCGCATGGAGACGTTGAACCAAGTGTTATCGTGTTAGGCTGCGTATAGTAACCATGTATGGATATATTGTAAGCCTGCGACGCAGTGTTGAAGAGGCTTACTTCAATTGATACGCTGTTTCCGTATGCCAATGTCTGGTTAGGTATAGTAAGCGAGAGCTTCATGGAATTGGACACGTTGCCTGAATTGAAGCTTGAGGGCTTTAGGTAGGGCATTCTGTAGATGATAGATATGGCAGCTGCAGCGATTAGCATTGCTGCGATGGCTATAATTGCGACAATCCACTTGTATGGTGATGACTTCATTCTCTTTGCCATAATACTGTTATGCTCAGAGCTTTTATTTATAAGATGCGGGCTGTAGGGCGCTAAGCCATAAAGCGTAGACCTTAGTTCGCTCCGGCCTCGACTTCTTCCTGATTATCTAGATGCCGGAATCGGAGAGGCCGACAGCCTTCATGTACGCCCGGATTGGCGCCTTCATTGGCCTGCTGGAAATAGAGTTAGATCTTGACTTGATACCATTTCTTGTTGCATTTATCCGAATCCACCACTCACTTGAACGTCCCCTTTACAACCCACGGGGGCTCCTTGTCCTCGAAAGGCTCCATCCCCGATATCTTGTACTCCTCCAGTATACGCTCGTTGACCTTGCATCCCAAACCAGGTCCGCCGGCTAACTCGAAGTGCCCGTCCTCGAGCCTGTATCCGCTGACCAGTTTCCTTTTCCAGTCTGGCCATGACATCTCAAAGCTCTCTTGTATTAGGAAGTTGCGTATCGCGAGGTCTACGTTGAGCGTTGCTGCCGACTGGATCGGGCCGAAGGCGTTGTGGAATGCAACTTCTATGCCAAACGGCTCAGCCATCGCAGCCACTTTGTAAGCCTCCCGTATGCCGGTGAAGTTTGTTATGTCTGGTTGTATTACGTCAACTGCGTTGTTTGTGAAGTACCCTATGAATAGATTCTTGTTCAGCACCCGCTCTCCAAGCGCAACCGGGCTCTTTATTGCGCTCCTAAAACGCAGCAGGCCATCGAACTCGTCGGGGTGCACGGGTTCCTCCATGAAGAGGGGCGAATACTGTTCCAGCTGCTGGGCGGCCTTTATCGCAGAGTTTGCATCGAATCTGCCATGGAATTCAAGCAGGATATCTGCTTTCTTCACAGCCCTCTTCACAGCGCCAACTACCTCGGAGGCATGATCTATCTGTTTTTTGTCTATTGTATCATAAGCATCTAGGAAGGGATCGAATTTCAGTGCGGTCATGCCCTTTGACACTATGCCTCTTGCCTTCTTTGCGAACTCCTCTGGAGTTTTGCAGTCGTCGTACCACCCGTTTGCATAGGCTCGTATTTTCTTCCTCAGCGCACCGCCGAGCATCTTGTAAACAGGCATCCCGTATATCTTTCCGGTTATGTCTAGCATTGCTATCTCAAAGGCGCTTGCAGCAGAGGTGGTTTCCATAGATACAGGCATATAGAACGAGTTCCTGTATAGCTCTAGCATGTTCTGGTTTATCTCTGTGGGATCCTTACCCTTAAGCATCCTTGCCACCTCGCGCATCTGTTCGTACACCGGCAGCGTCATCAGAGTGGTCGGGGCCTCCCCATATCCGACTATGCCATCGCTTGTAGTCATCCGCAGTACGAGTATTGTGGAACTCCACGGACTTGATCTCTCCCGCCTCCCCTCTCCCAATTCCAGTATCTCGATGTCAGTTATCCTCTGCATTGGTTCACCTACTTTCTCACTTTGACGGCAAAGGATAAATAGCTTTAAGCAGATTCCATCTTGATGAGGAAGCAATTCGGAATAATCACCCCTGCCATCTCTCCTTTCCGCGAGGAGGGCATAGATGATGAAGCTGTGTCCAGGCTGGTCAGATATGCGAGGAAGATAGGGGTCCGCGGCATCTTCCCTGCTGGATCCACTGGCTGCGCTCCGCTAATGAGCGTGGAGCAACATATAGGCATAATCAGGGCATACGCAGACGAGAACGTAGGATCCATGAAGCTGTTTCCGGGCATTGGCAGGAACTCTGTATCGGATACGCTCACTGTTGCAAAGACAGCCATAAAGGCCGGCTGTGATGCTGTTGTGCTTGTGACCCCATATTACCTCCTGCTTGACAGGGCAGAGATAACTAGGTACTATGATATTCTACTAGACAAGATTGACCACGATGTAATTGTATACAATATTCCGCAGCTGACAGGGAACGGAATAGACGCGGTAATGGTGATGGACCTTCGGAAGAGGCACAGAAACCTGGTAGGCGTTAAGGATAGCAGCAAGAATGCAGCGGGATTCAGTGAGCTGTGCCGCCTGCTGCCCGAGGAGATGCTAGTCTTTCAGGGTGAGGATGACCTGTTGCTCTGGTCGCTTAAGGAAGGCGCGTCAGGGGGCGTATGCGGCACAACGAACTTCACCGACCTTGCGGTAAGGGTGTACGATTCGCATGCTTCCAGGAAAGCGGCAGAAGCGCGAATGCTTCAGGCGCTGCTCACACGGGTGATGTCAGCTGCAAATGAGCTGGCCTTCCCGTCAAATTACAACTACCTGTTCTACAGGACTGTGATGGGCAGGGGCCTTACCAACGTAGTGCCGCCCCTTGCAGGAATAGCAGACAAGGAAGGTGACGGTGCATATAAGCGCATACAAGGGATGCTCAACAGCCGGAAGCGGATGTATGTGAGCAGAGGCCGTGAATAATCCATGTGACGTTCTTTAACTTGAGGTACTTCCATATTCCGTGCCTGCTTCCCTCTCCAGCCTGTCCATGTTGTCCGCCGCATCCTTGTTTATCGTTGGTAATGTCCGCGCACGAATTTGGCCATCCTCTGCGAATCTGAGGGCTTTTGCCATGTATATTATACTTGATTTGCCACCGATCAGATCCCGTCCCATTTCTCCCACGAGGCCTCTATCGCCCTTCCGAAGTCGTCTTTTGTCGCGCCTGGGATCTCCTGAAAAGTTACCCATGCCAAGGTTCAGCCTCTCTATGCTCCTCCGCGCCCAGAGCCGGCCCATTACTAGCTATGCACAACAGCATCTCTTTGCTCGTAATACACTCATCCCTTGCTGCCAGGCATCTCGATCACGACCTTCACCTGGCTCCTGTCTTCTAGAATATCATAACTATTGAACTCGCCAAACGGCACCCTGCGCGTTATCATGCTCCTCAGAAGGCCTGGATGCATCTTCTCTATCCTCGCCATGTCCCTTGCACCCTCCTCGAAATGGCCCTTGTTGGAATTGACAACGCCAACAGCCAGGCGGTTCCCCAAGACCATCTCGTAGTTGAGCCTGGCCATGTCCACCTGCTCCATATAGCTGCCTCCCGTCACGCTGACAAGGGATGTGATTCCATTCGGGCCGGTCATACGCATCGCATCGTAAATGACAGTCGGGCTGCCAGTCAGTTCAACCACCATGTCAATTGGCTTGCCTATCATTTCTGGAATGCCTGCCACACCGATTGCCTTGGAATCTATATGCTTTATCCCAATGCTCCTGAAGATCCTCTTCTTGAGCGCATTGCTGGCGGTCCTGTCGGCTGAGAAGACCTCGAGCCCGCGCAGGCGCAGCAGCATCGCGGCAAAGAGGCCAACTGTGCCGGTTCCAAGAACAACTGCGACTTTTGGCTTCCACAGCATCCTGCGCTGTATCGCGAACGGCTGCGTCACCGCTTTCTCTGCTATGCTGAACGGCTCAAGCATGACCGCTGGCTCACGTATTGCGGCAGGTATCTTCACTAGATTCCCTGGGACTTCCTTGTAATACCGTGTCATGTATCCGTGGGCACCCTTTATGCCGCGCTCTGTGTAGTTCCCGGTGAGGCACATGTCCGACTCGCCGGCTGCGCAGTTGGCGCACCCATCAGGCCTGCGCACAGTTGCGACGACATAATCGCCTTCCTTAAGGCCGCTGGATCTGGCAGCTCTGCCCACCTCCTCTACGATGCCCAGCGATTCGTGTCCCACCACCAGGTACTTGCACCCCTTTGGTGCCTTGCCATAGTACCCCATCCCTATCTCCCTGTCTGTACCGTCAAGTCCGACCCTGACTACCCTAACCAAGACCTCGTCCTTTGATATGCGCGGCACCGGAATGTCAACGAAATGCAGCGTACCCTTCCTCATCGGTATTATTGCAGCAGCTTTCATAAGTTCCACCTTCCCTCAAGCAGCAGCGCCCTTGCCGGGGAACCATCCGTAGCCATGCGCAGCGGAAGCCCTATGAACGTATACTCTCCCGCCTTCACCCACTTCAGGTTCAATCCCTCGAACAGGGTCATGTTGTCTATTATCAACGCGTGCACATCATCGTCCTTACCGAATTTCTTTACGCTCAGGTAATCTATCCCCAGGGTCCTGACACCTGCGCTTATAAGGTATTTTGCAGCGTCCATGTCCACATGGGCGAAGTCCTTCCTGAAACGCGCATATTGTCTGACGGAGTTGTTGGTCTTCAGCAAAACTATCCTGCTGCCGCCGATCCTGCCCTTCAGATCGCTCCCGTGTATCTCGTTACCGTGCTTTGTCAGATCCAGCACCCTGCACCTGCCCATGCAGGAGTCAAGCCTTATCCTGTCTGCAGTGTAGCCGCTGTTGGATACGTGCCTGCCGGCGTCTACGTGAGTGCCGGTATGCGAGCCCATACTTATAAGCGACTCGTTGGTCTTGTTGCGCGGAATCCTTGAGTATAAGCGTATTCTAGGTGCGGGGTTCCCTGGGTAAATAAGCATGCCTTCACGGATCATCATCGATATGTCGTGTATCCTCTTCACTTATACAACTCAGTTGTGTAATAAGACAGAATCTTGCGTGCACGTATTTATAGGTTACACAGGAGCTTCTTCAGCTGGGGATGCGACCGGTGGATTGATGTCAGGAATCATGGGCAACTGCAGAACTGCGGCGCTTGTATCCGATGCCGTGATAAAGAGCTAGAGTGGCACCAGCATCGATGCGCAGCCCTAGCTTAATCCTTTGAGCCTCTTGTTTCGTCCTGGTCCCTATCCAAGGTTTTCGTGAGCATGTCGGCTGCGATCGTCACCGGGTTTATTATATTGTCCACTTCCAGATCAGAGAGATGGGTTTCTGCCTCTGCGTTGCTCGCCACTACCGAGATCCTGACGTTCTTTGCCAGCTTTCTGACCACCAGCACCACGTACACCGTCTTTGACGGATCCCTCAGGTCTATCAGTATGTCAGTTGCCTTCTCGAGCCTGAACTTCTCCAATTCGGACCTTGACGTATAGTCCTCAACGAATGCCGGATAGCCTTTCTTTCTCAGTGCGTCTGCGGTAGGCTTGTCGCCCGTTATTATCACGAAATTCCTTCTCTGCGACTTGAGCCTCTGTGCTACAAGCGCATTCGTAGAGTCGTATCCTATTAGAACGATATGACTGTCCATCCTCTTCCTGTCCACGCTGTTGGTACCAGAATAAAGCTTTTCTACCCTTGAACTCAAGAATTCACCCGAAAGCACAGTTATTGCGCTAAGGAATATACTTAGTCCAGATATTATTAAAATTATCACGAACGCCCTGCCTATCGCTGTCACAGGAACTATGTCCCCGTATCCCACTGTGGAGATGGTGACAATGGTGAAGTATATCGCGCTGCTGAGCGACATGGTATTGACATTGAAGTCGCCTTCCCTGCCCAGCACGTATGTGCCTACAGTTCCGTACGTGAGCACCGCGGCTATCGCAATGACGTAGAATGCAATCCTCCTGTTTATCTCCATGAACCTATTTCGCCATTAAGATTAATGAATTTGTTTCTATGCCTTGAATTCCCCGCCCATGCGCATGAGTATGACCGCAGCGGCAAGAGAAACAACAAAGGCATACAGATAGGAATAAAATGGGCTCAGGGCATACAGTATTCCCATACCTGCATTGGCTATGAAGAGTCCTATGCTTCTTGACGATGTCAGATACCCCATCTTCTTGCTCATTTCCCTCCTTGAGGAGATGAACGATATTATGGTTGGCTCGAACGTCTCTATAGAACCCAGTGCAACTCCCATGAGCGCTACCGCGATGTATGATACTGCTATTCCCATGCCGAGCGCATAGGCCAACCCGATCAGAAGTGACGCGAAGGCGGCCAGCATGTACCCGAGTATTGAGAGGCCCCTTATCATACCGATCCTTCTCGCGTTAATGCCTATAATGTAACCTGCGGCAGCGGAAACGGCCAGATATATCAGGTATGATAGTATTCCGAGGGGACTGCTGTGCGCCTCCTGTGCGATAGTGAGCACTGGGAAGCCAAGACTGTAGAAGCTGAATCCGAATAGGGCTGTGGCAAGCAGCACCCCTTTTAGAGTGCGCCTGTTCGCCCTCGCACTTTCCTGGATCTCGGATTTGCCCTTGACCACAGGGGCGGCGGGCGCCTTCTTCCTGCCCACCGTGACAGGTAGCAGGCAGAGCGTAGATATTGCGATCGGAATGGCTGTGAGTATGAAGATTGTACCGATGCCGAATTTCAGGTGCAGCAGGATCAGCAGGTACAATACCGCTATCGCGCCGCCGCCCACGTCGAATGCGTGGAGCATGCCGAATGCGCGGCCTCTCTCTCCCTTTGAAGCTGCGTCTGACAGCATCGCCCTCCTTGGAGGCGATCTGAAGTTCCTCGACCACCAGCCTGTTGTAAATAGCGCTATCGATTGCATGGCACTTGCTGCAAAGCCGGTAAGCGGCATCAGGAGTATGAATATGTTTCCTGCGATGGCTGCCTTGCGCTTCCCTAATGCATCGCCAAGGCGGCCGCCTATGTAGCCGAAGACCGCGCCGCCCCCGTAGGATATCGCGTATGCGATGCCCAGGAGGTACGCAGGCGCCTTGAGCACAAAGACGAGGAAGACCGGAAATCCAGCGAGGATCGCCTGATATCCCATGTCGGCAAAGAATGCCGAGAGGCTCAGCAGTATGGCGTTCCTATTTATCCACCACTTTTTCGCTGCCACACGCTCCACCGTAAGATAACTCTTGATGCGGCCAATTTATATAGACTATTGATTGACATCTTTGGCAAGAGGGCATTTTCGTAGACGATCCTTAAAAATAGGCGGGCGCCAACAGGATAACTAGGTGAATGCATGCGGGTTACTAGAAGCGCATTCTTGGATGCAACCACTGCGGTAGCAAAGGCCATGGAAAGCGGCAACGGATCAGGTCCCTTGGACATAGTTGACAGAGTAATACGCGATGTAGACAGAACGCATAAGCAACCTATAGCTGGGCTCCGTCATGCATACAGTTCAGACTGTCCAGTATGTGAAAAGCTCAGCGTGCTGGGCAGGGTTAGGAGAGAACTCATCGAGCTGGAGGGGCGCGAGTAATGCTGGCCGCTGGCAGCTGTGGGTGTTTTGGCAGGGTAATATATTTACGGCCTGCAACTATATCCTGATCTTGATGGATAAGAGAAGAAGATGCGAATGGGCTTCGCCCGATCCGCTATACGTACGCTACCATGATACTGAATGGGGCGTGCCTGTCCATGATGACAGGAAGCTCTTTGAGTTTCTTGTCCTTGAAGGGGCGCAGGCAGGGCTTAGCTGGTTTACAGTGCTAAAGAAACGCGAGAACTACAAAAGGGCATTTGATGGTTTTGACCCGCTTAAGGTTTCCAGGTACGGGAAGAGTAAGGTAAGCGAGCTGCTGAACGACAGCGGGATAATACGCAACAGGCTCAAGATAGAGGCTGCAATAGATAATGCAGGAGCATTCCTCGGGGTGCAGAAAGAGTTCGGGAGCTTCGACTCGTATATATGGCAGTTCACAGGAGGAAAGACGATAAGGAACAGATGGACAAGCATAGAGCAGGTCCCTGCATCCACAAGGGTGTCGGATGCAATGAGCAAGGATCTGAAGGCTAGGGGATTCCGTTTTGTCGGGACTACAATATGCTATTCGCATATGCAGGCTACAGGCATGGTAAACGACCACATCACTTCATGCTTCCGCTACAATGAGCTTTAAGATAATCTGTTCTTGTAGTCTTCGTATCCGAATCTCCTTACTATCCTTACCTTCCCGGTATCTGGATTATATCTTGCTATCGAAGGATGCCTCACTCCGTTGAACGTAGTGGTCTTCACCATCGAATAATGAGCCATGTCCAGAAAGACCAGCCTCTCCCCGACCTTCAGCCTTCTTTGGAATGAGTAATCCCCTATCACATCCCCAGCCAGGCAGGTGAGCCCGCCGAGGCGGTATGTGTATCTCCGCTCCCCTGGCTTTCCAGCGCCTATTATCTGCGGCCTGTAAGGGCCGGCCAGTACATCTGGCATATGCGCTTCTGCAGAAGTGTCGAGTATTGCTATGTCGACCCCGTTGTGCACTATGTCAAGAACTGTTGAGACAAGGATCCCGGCGTTAAGTGCAACCGCTTCACCTGGTTCAAGGTAGACCTGCACGCCGTATTTCCTCTTGAAGTTGTTTATTGTCCTTATCAGAAGCTCCCTGTCGTAGTCCGATCTAGTGATGTGGTGCCCTCCTCCGAAGTTGACCCATTTCATCCTTGATATGTACTTACCGTACCGTTTCTCGAACGAATCCAGTACGTGCACCAGCGCGTCTGCATTCTGCTCGCATAGGGCATGGAAGTGCAGGCCGTCTATCATTCTTATCACCCGCTCGGAGAGGTCCGCATATGGTGCGCCGAGCCTGGATCCGGGCAAGGTTGGATTGTATAGTGCGTTTTTTACATTTGAATGGCCGGGATTCACCCGCAGTCCGAGTTCGATCTTCTTACCGCTTCTTGCCACCGCATCTCCGTATCTTTCCAGCTGCGCGGCGGAGTTGAAGATTATCTTGTCAGAGTACCTTATAGCATCCCTGATATCGCTGACGGAGTATGCAGGGGCGTATGTCACGACTTCCTTTTTGAACTCCTCGCGGCCTAGCCTGGCCTCTATCGGCCCGCTTGCGGATATTCCATCCAGATACTTCCTGATTATTGGAAAGGTGCTGTGCATCGCGAATGCCTTGAGGGCCAGCAAGATCCTTGCGCCGGTGCGCTTTCTGACCTCTGCAAGCACCTTCGCGTTGCCTTCCAGCAGGCGCTCGTTAACCAAGAAGGCTGGGCTCTCTATACGGTCTGTAACGCCCTTTGGGAAATCCTTAAGCTTGTTTACATTGAAGTTCTCTCTCATAGCAACACTATTCTGGGAGCCGTGAATCGAAATCGACCGGCTTCCATGGCAACCCGTACTTGTTCAATGCGTCCATGAACGGGTCAGGATCCAGCTGCTCGACATTGAATACGCCGCTGCCTCTCCAGGAACCGTTTAGCATGAGCATCGCCCCTATCATTGCTGGCACTCCGGTTGTATAAGAAACGGCCTGTGCACCGACCTCCTTGTATGACTCCTCGTGGTCGCAGACGTTGTATATGTAGACCGACTTGCTCTTTCCGTCCTTCATCCCTGACAGGATGTTGCCTATTACCGTCTTGCCGACGTAGTTCGTACCTAGCGTGGCAGGGTCCGGCAGCAGCTGTTTTAGGAATTTTATAGGCACTACCTTTGTGCCGTTGTACTCGACCTCGTCAATACGGGTCATGCCAACGTTCTGCAATACTCGCAGGTGCGTAAGGTAGTTCTCGGAAAATGTCATCCAGAATCTGATTCTCTTAAGGCCCCTGATGTTCCTCACCAGCGACTCGAGCTCCTCGTGATAGAGCAGGTAGCTCTCCTTCTCGCCTACGACAGGGTAATTGAAGCTGAAATGCACGCTCGTCGGGTCCAGAATTGGTGGCCTCTCTATCCACTGCCCGTTCTCCCAGTATCTTACAACCTGCGTCACCTCCCTTATGTTTATCTCAGGATTGAAGTTCGTGGCAAATGGATGCCCGTGGTTGCCTGCATTGCAATCTAATATGTCTATGTAATTTATCTCATCGAACAGATGCTTCTGGGAATAAGCGCAGAAGACGTTTGATACCCCGGGATCGAAACCGCACCCGAGCACGGCCATCAGCCCCTTCTGCCTGAATTTCTCCTGATAAGCCCACTGCCATCGGTACTCGAAGTGTGCAACATCCGGTGGCTCGTAATTTGCGGTGTCAAGGTAGTTTACCCCGGCCTCGAGGCACGCGTCCATTATGGCAAGATCCTGATATGGAAGCGCGACATTGACCACAAGCTGCGGATTGAACCTCTTTATCAGCGCTACGAGCTGTGCGACGTCATTCGCATCGACCTTTGCAGTATCTATCTCCCTTCCATATCGCTTCCTTATCTCCGCCTTTATCCGCTCGCATTTGGAGACGGTGCGGCTTGCTAGCATTATTCCTGAGAAGACCCCCGGTACTTGCGCGCACTTGTGCGCCACCACGCTTCCCACTCCGCCTGCGCCTATGATCAGTACCTTTCCCGCCATTGTTATCTTAGTCATTAATGTCGCAGTTTCTTATTAAACATTTCCTTGCGCCCGGCTGCCGTGCTCGCGAAGTGTTTTTATTTATTCTGCATGATACACTAACGATGGTCTACAAGATAGGCATGGGCACAGCGATGGCGCTGTGCCTGAGTGCTGTAATCGGTGACACGCTCTTTGTCATAACAGGGGTTCCTATAGCACAGGCGGGCTCTGATTCCATTATCGCATTTATAGTGGTAGGGATACTCACAATCGTAATCGCGCTCCAGTTCGGTGAGCTGGGCTCTATGATGCCCGGGCAGAAGGGAGTCGGATACTCGTATATCACAAGGGCCTTTGGCTCGGAGCTGGGATTCATAGCCGGAATACTGCTCTTCATAAGCTTCTGCGCAATAGCAGCCGCGATAACATTCAGTTTCGGTGGCTATCTCCTCTCCATGCTCGGGCTGCAGGGTCAGCTGCAGCAGATAGCTGTTGCCGCGATGCTGATCCTGATCATATCCGTATTGAACATGTACGGGATAAGGGAGGCTGCTGCACTGAGCAAACCACTTATAGCGATCACGCTTCTGGCTGCAGCCGTGTTCGTGGCCTATGCCATCGCCTACAACATGCAGCATGATCACCTGGCTTCCAATTTCGTCAACCTTGCGACACAGAATGGCATCCCGCCGTTCGTGCAGGCAGCCACCACTATCGTATTCGCATACACCGGCTTCCAGATGGTGACCACGTTTACCAACAACATAAAGGGGAAGGGGAGAAAGATGGCCAAGGTGCTGCTATATTCCATCGCCCTGGGCATGATCGCGTATCTTGCCGTTGATGTAGGCCTACTCGCGCTCGTGCCTGCAAGGAATTCGGTAATCTCCTCGCAGCCGCTGCTTTACGCACTAGAATACGCCTCGGCTCCTGAATATGTGATAGTAGTAGTTGGGGTTGGTACGCTGATAGCGATAGCCGCAGCCACAATCGCCACGATATACGGGGCATCAAGACTAATCTACCAAATAGGCGTTGATGGGCTGTTGCCCCGCGTGGCTACGATATACGACAAGAGGGATGATGTGGCGGTAGGAGGCGTCTGGATATCGATGATTGTCTCTATTCTCATGCTCTTCTCTGGAAACCTCTACCAGATAGTATCGATAAGCAACTTCGGCATAATCTTCTCATGGATAATGGTGTGCGCATCGGTAATAAGCCTCAGGAGGCGCAGGTCCAGGGGTACATTCAGCGCCCCACTGTATCCTGTACTTCCTGTGATAGGCATTGTGTCGTGCATGATATTCCTGCTCGGACTTCCCAGAGAAAGCCTTGCAATAGGCATATCAATAATACTGGCACTTCTTATCATATTCTACACGATAGTTGAGATCAGGTACAGGGAGGTCTCCAGGATCAAGCTGTTTGACTGACAGGCAGGAAAACCATGGGATGGCAAGATCGGCAGGAGGTTGCGCGTGCAGTCGCTTCATTGCCGCACTTCAAGCTTTACACGGCTTACCAGTATGCTAGCGATCACGTTGGTGAATATTATCACAAGGAAGCAGATGTAGAATATCTGGTTGAAGTAATTGCCACCCAGTGAGAATAGTATTGCGGCAAGGACTGCAACCACTGTTCCGCGCTGCATAAGCGAGAAAGCCATGTTCCTGTAGACCCGCTCCTTGCCAATGATGAAGTATACCTCCAAATACCTCATTACGAGAAGGCTCGCAGTGACTATCGCCGCATATATCATGTACTGTATAGAGAGCAGGGCTATCATGCCTATGAAGACAAAGAAGAAGGTTATTATTAGGAACTCGAGGTCGCGCTCCACGGCGTGGGTTTCTCTGCGCTCCTTCTTGTTTATCTCTATTTTCAGCCCGAGCCGCTCGGCTATGGCCTTGTAATTACCTATGATTATGGCAAATATCAGCACCGATATGGCAGCGGCGCCGTTGAAGAGATCTACTACGCCGTATAGCAGTATCGCAACCGCAAGGCCTGCCAGGTACTCCCGTGCGCCCCTTATGTAACTCTGCATCATGAGCCAGAGTATGCCGGCGATCAGGCCTAGTGCTATCGCAACGCTGACATAGTCGACCGTAAAGTTTGCGAATGTGCTCATTGTGAGTGGCTGTCCATTTGTGAAGGAGAGCAGCAGAGTGAAGAAGAGTATAGCGAAGACGGAGTTCAGCGTGGTCTCCATGAAGAGTGGGACATACAGTTCATCTGGTATCCTTATCTTCCTGATCAGCGGGACTACTATCACAGTTGATGTCTCTCCCAGAATCGCGCCAAGTATGGCGCCGTAGATTGGTGGCCAGCCGAACGCCATCATAACTATTGCCAGTATCACCATCGACAGGAATACATCTAGGAACCCGAGTGATATGCCCTGCCTGTCGTGCAAAAGCTTCTGGTTCAGGACTATGGTCTTGCCGCCGTTGTACATTATCACTACAAGCGCTATGTCGCCGAATATGCCCGCGATGGAACGCAGCGCGGTCACATAGCTAGCTGGGAGAAGATGGCCTGCCGGACCAAGCAACACACCGATTAGGATCAGAATCAGCGCCTCTGGTATCTTCGTGCGCCTGAATATCGCCTTTCCCACGTATCCTATTATTATTATGAGCGCGATTGCGATAAGTATAGGTATTGATGACAAATCTGCCTGAAGTAGGTACATCCTAGCATCCCGGGCTCTGAGATGTGATTAGAACTAAAGATTTATAACTCTCAGTAAAACATTGCAGCATCGGATATCTGGAGATCGACAGTGGCTTGAAGTACAAGCGCTGTTATTTGTGGAAAGTCGTATATATTTGAAGTTACAATATATATTATGGGTGATGAAATGGTACAGTTTCTTGAGGGCAGGAAGCGTGGACGGAGGCTGTTGCCTGGGAATAAGAGGGAACAGCAGCTTAACGCAGCAGGGTACGCGGCGCGCACTGACGAGGCCAGGCTTAGGCTATATGGAGCGTTCAAGGGGGAGCTGCATGGCAGCACCCCGCATGAGAGCGAACTGGGAATAGAGGATGCCGTAAAGCTGGTTAATCGCAGCAAGGCCAGGTTTGTCTGGCTGGGCGTGGAGTCGGCAGAGTATGTGGGCAGAATACTGAACGTTGGCAGGGATAAGGTGATAAAGATGGACCCGGATGAATTGTACGGTGCGGACAGAGCGCTTCTCTATGGACTGTATGGCCATGTACTTGTCTGCTACAATGGCAATCTCTCGGGCTACCTCTCCGACTTCCTTAAGGCGGAATACGACATAGAGACATACAACCTGAAGGGAGGAATCCTTAGGGCAAGCCTGGTCGTTGTTTATTAGCGCAAGGGCATGGCGCTGGCGGCGGCTCTACAGCAGCAGCGATAGCACCATGAGACCGCCTATCCAGAATGAGAAGTTGCTGACCTGAGCTGCGGCATCACGCGGCGTGCGCCTGACTATCTTCCTGTTCAGCTTTATTGCGAGCGGTATCGTTGCGAGCATTATCGGGATCGAGAATAGCGGGAGCATCCCAATGAATGGCATAGCGATCAGGAAGAGATATATCAGGCCCAGCATAGAGCTGAAGAGCAGTTTCGATCTGGCGGGACCGAGCCTTGATGCTAGCGTCCTCATGCCGGCTGCAGAGTCCTTCTTTATGTCCCTTATGTTGTTGGCCAGCAGCACAAGCACTATGAGTATGCTGATCGGCATTGCAAAGATCACCGGCCTGTATGAGAAGCTGCCGGTCTGGAGCAGATACGCGCCCTCCACCACAAGTATGCCGTAGGTCAGGAAGACCAGGAACTCGCCTGCGCCTATCGCCTTGGCGCTCTTTTTTGGTGCTGAATATAGGAGCGTTATCATTATGCCGGCTATACCGAGCGGTATTACGATCGGAGTATATCTTATAGACAGATATATGCCGCACATGATCGCGATCGCGATCAGGGCGAAGAAGACGCGCCACTCCTGGGCGGCGGTCGCCTTTTTGGATACTAATAGATATCCGCGCTCTGCAAGCTCCCTATCTTCCGGCCTGTCGGCCCCATTCTTGAAGTCGTATATGTCATTGGCCACATTGGAGGCCAGGTTTATCATTGTGACCCCTATGGCGGCCACCGCAAATGCGGCTGCATCAAAGCTGGGCCACGCTGCAAGCGAGCCCATCGCGACCGCAAATACGTTCAGCGGGGTGCTCCATATTCTTACCATCTGGAAGAAGTCCTTGGGACTGAGCACAGATGTAACTATATCTCCATTATAATAATCCTTTCTGCTCGCCTTCGCAATCGCTCTGCCCTCTCCGGGGGGCTTTATAAGATTGGTATGTAAAGGTAAAGCATGGGCACTTTGCGCAGGTATGCAAGCCTGATGCAGTTCAAGATAGTGTCTCTTCTCGCCTTCTCTACAATTGCTGGTTTTGCTATTGCAAGGCCTTACGGCGCGCTGCTCCTGAAGAGCCTTGTGCTGGCCACCATAGGAGTTATACTAGCGTCAGCAGGTGCGGAGGTCATGAACAAGCTGCTTGAGAGGGATATAGACAGGAAGATGGAGAGGACTAGGAGGAGACCTTCGGTCAGAGGATTGATTGGAGTACGCGCTGGCCTTTTGCTTGGACTGGGGCTTGTGGGGACAGGGATCGTCCTTGGCTACTTGGTCAATCAGCTGGCAGCGCTGATGATCCTCTCTGGGGCGGTTTTCTACATCCTCGTATATACTCTGATACTCAAGAGACGGAGC
Organism: Microcaldota archaeon; assembly: GCA_021817325.1. Lineage (GTDB taxonomy): Archaea > Micrarchaeota > Micrarchaeia > Micrarchaeales > CABMGC01 > JAKAVK01. Next base: position 15,395 of record JAKAVK010000022.1, read on the forward strand.
AGATTTAGCGTTCTGATAGGAGGATTTGCCGGCAGCTTCTGCGTCTGGACCGGGGTCGCTGCAGCTGCAGGTACGATTACCGTGCCGGGCCTCATCCTCGGCCTGCTTGTACTTCTCTGGATACCTGGACACATATGGTCCCTTGCGCTCAGGCACAGGGATGATTACCGCAGGGCAGGGGTTCCGATGTTCACTGCGGTAGAAAGCGAACGGACAGGCACGCTGACGATAGCCTTATTCAACGTGCTGATGGCGCTGGTCACCATCTCCCTTGTACCTTTCCTTGGGATATATTATGCCGCAATAATTGTGATCCCGCTGCTGCTGGTTCTCTACCTGAGTGTAAAGGTGGTCCTTGACAGCTCAAAGGTCTGGTCGGTCTTCAAGCTCTCCTCCCCCTATCTTGCATTCGTCTTCATTGCAGTAATCGTGGCGACATTTGCTTGATGTTATCTCTGGCAGTCCCTATTGGATTATCCCTGCCCTTCCTCACGATGAGCATCGCCTTTATTACGACCACAGACATTAGGAGCAGGCCTATGGCAAATATCCAACCCCAGAAGGTCGTTCCAGCGATGCTGCCGGAGCTGTTGAGCGAGCCGGGGTCGAAGAACGCGTATATGTACCCAGTTATCAGCGCGAACACGGTGACTGCTATTCCTGCGCCTGCCACATTCTTCCTGATGTTTCTTCTTCCCTCGAAGAAGTCAACAGCGAGAAATGCAAGGGTCACCATAGTTATTGCAAAGAGCGCAAAGTACTGCAGGTTGCCGAAGACCACGTCAGGCGGGGCTCCGCTTAGCGTCGCTTCGTGGAACTCGATGTAGAAACCCTCTATCGGGGTTGCTATGTATGCGATTATCCACGTGGCGAGGATCGAGAGCCTGAGAGGATCCCTCCACGCGGGCCTGTCTCTTAGCTTAGTCAGCATTAGAGGAAGAAGCATTATCATGGCTCCGAGGCTCGCTAGGAACATCGTCGCGTCATCACTGGCCATGCCGTTGGAAGCGGTGTATGAGATCAGCTGCATCGGCCCGCCAGGGTTGCTTGCAAAGATCAGTGGAGGAGTGAATGCTGCGAATGCCTCGAATAGGAAGACTATTACCATTATCACAAGCCCAATGATGCTCACCCACATCCCAAACTTTGCAACGCTTCTCCTGATTCCCTTAAGGTGCAGGACATTGAACCTCTGCGCGGTCGCTGCTACGGTTCCGAGTATTAGCGCCATGCCTATGACATGAGAATGCGAGCCTATCAGTGCGGTGAAGAATGCGTCGGCACCACCAAGCCATGCCTCATACCCGTTCAGGAATGCAGGTGCGGCTATGAAGACGTGGTGTGGGTTTATCCAGAGGGCTATGAAACCCATTATTCCGGCTATGAAAGCCACAGCGACCGCAGTGATCACCATGAAGTACGCGGAATCCATCTTCCTGAAATCGCTCCACGTTGGAAGCTGGTTGCGCTTTGGGAACATGCCCATCACGTTGTCATTTGGCTCGTACCTGCCGGATAGCTTTGCTGGAAGCAGATAGAGCTCTACCAAGAGGGCCCCACCCACATCTGCGAGGAGCAGGAGTGCTACGAACATTATTATGTCGACGATTGGCGCAGTAGCAGCGTTGAATGCAGGGGAGAGATAGAAGAGCGCTCCGACCGCGCCGATAATAGTCGACAGCATCGCCCTGTAAGCTATTGGAAAGTCTATATTAGGCTCGTATTGGTCGATATGGAATGCCATTATTACAAAGTACACCAACAGCGCTGCTATGCCTATCCCTATAGAGTGGAAGAACATGTCTGAAGGGCCGAATGCGAAGGAGGGCGGAATGCTGCCTCTCGCGTTAGGTATCGCACCGAGGAGAAACCAGAGTATTGACATTATTCCGGTAATCAGCAGCGTTATCCAGACGTATGTGCGCATCGAGTGCTTGTAGCCTTTGTGCGGCGCATTATACCTGTTCGGCTTCACATCGCTCTTGCCGTAAAGGTCGAGATACCTGAATTTGACGTCCCCATGCCCGGCCATCCATTCATCCCGTTTTTACACACGTATTAGAAGAATATATATCTTTATGATATCAGAATAGATAGTATACGGGCGGCTGAGGCCGCAGATTGCAGCGCGCACAAGACCGCCCGTGCGGATGATGCCCATGGACAACAAAAATGTGGATGAAGTGACGTTCGAGGAAGCGCTTGGCATGGCAAGCGGGAGGCAGGCGAAGCTGGTATGGATAGGCAGGGAACCTGTCGAATATATAAGAGGGCTCCTGGACCTTAAAGAGGAGATGATGACAGGCATTGATCCGCATGCGCTGATGGCGATGGAGAAGGAGGAAGCGGAAAGGCTGAAGGGGAGCGTCTTTGTCTGCTACCATGGGAACAGCTCCAGGGCAGCTGCAAAGATACTGAAGGACAAGTTTGGCGTGGAGTCATACAGTATGAAAGGAGGAGTCACTGCGATTGTTGGGGAGATCTTTTAGCGCATTGACATACTCATGCTTCGATCCAACCTCGTAGGAAACGGTTTTAAGGGATGAAAGCCTTACTATCATCATGCGCAGGGCTAAGGTTTACATCGGAGTAGATATCGGAAAGACGAAGATCGCAGCTGGGCTCGTAAGGGATGGGGCTGTTATGCAGAAGAGCACAATAAAGACTGCTTATAGAGAGGGATTTGACAAGGTATATGAGCAGACCACAAATACCGTCTCGAAGCTGGTTGAACGCGCGGGCAGGTATGGAGAGCTCTCCGGCATAGGGATAGCTATGTTCGGCATCGTTGATTCTGCAAGAGGCTTGTTGGTTGCAAGCAGCCTGACCACAGAAAGGCGTAATATTAAACTACAGGCCATGTTCGAGGAGAGGTTTGGCAAAACCGTAATCTTAAGCAATGATGTATCTGCAGAGGCGATAGGAGAGCACTTTTACGGAGCCGGAAAGGGTGTTGACAACTCCGTCTTTGTAGCAATCGGGACCGGGATGGGGACCGGCATAGTTATAAATAACAGGCCGTTTCACGGCTCGCACATGCTTGCAGGACAAACAGGATGGGCAGGCTTCCTAGACACAAGCCGCACATGGGAGGATTATACATCAGGCAGCGGCATAGCCAGACGGGCAGCAAAGCTTATCGGCACCGGCGTGTCTGCGCAGAAGGTATTCGAATACGAGGCGCGGGGGGATCCTAGGGCAGCCGCCATAGTTGATGATGCTGTCCGTCATGCGGCCACGCACTTGGTCATGCTGCAGCGTACGCTGGACCCGGAAGTCATCGTCCTGGGCGGCGGAGTCATATCAAGACAGCATGCATACTTTGAGCGCATAGTGAACGAGGCTTCAGGGCTTAACGGCCTTTATAGGGCCGTCGCCGCAGACACGATCAGGATAAAGAGAGCGGAGCTGGGGGAGAAGGCAGGGCTCGTTGGAGCAACGAAGTATGTGGAATTGTCCCTTGTAGGTAATATTTAAATACCAGTATTGAGTTAAGATTCTTGTTAACTGGCGTGATTATGAATAGCAGGCGATCTCTGATCCAGGTACCGCACGTCATAGTTAGCATGCTTATTTTGCAGATGTTGTGGTTTATACAGTATGTAGGTATAGTACCTGCATAATGACGCACACATAAAAGCTCTTTTTGTTGGTCGTTATGCAAATACAAAACCTTAATGGTCGGTGCGTTTTGACATGGGTAGTAGCGTAGCTTATAGACGAAGCAGATCGGTTGATGGACAGATCCCCCATGGGGCGACAGAATCGATAGTACTGGGTCAGCGTACAATGGTCTTCGAATTGGAGGAAGTCAGGCGGCAGCTTGCTGGATTCAAGCCAGAGCCTGCCGAAGAGTTCGTGGGCCTGGTTAATAGCATATTCATGGGGACTATTCACACGAGGTGGAGAGCAGACACTGAGAACATACTAAACGGCTTCGATAGGGAGCTTAGCAGCAAACTGGAAAGGAAGGAGTATGAAGAGGTGCATGGAGAGCTGCGCAGACTTGTAGGCAGTCTGGACACGCATAGGGATAGGATAACGAGGTCCAACAACGGATCCGGGTCCAAAGTCAGCGACCCCCTTTACGACGTGACATTTGATAAGATGGTCAGGGCGCTGCCATACCTACGGCGAAAGGTGATTGAGGTAGGGGAGAAGCACAGCTGCCCAGACGCGGCTGAAAGCACATCAAGGAAACTTGAAGAGTTAGGAGACACTCTATTACAGATGAAAGGCGACGGTGCACGCAAACTTGCTGCTGTGGTACTTGGCAATTGGTTCAGCGGATCGAGAAGGAGCCATATCAATGGCGGCACTGATGAATACGTTGCGCAATATTTCATGAATCACCACGACAATCCAGTCGCCACGATGTTCATCGCGGTAACCAAACTAGGGCCGGAAGCCAGCCCCAGAAATGGCCCGGATATTTCAGAGCTTATGCTCTACGAGAGACTGGCTGCAGCAGGCTTCAAGAAAGTTGTGCTGCTTGATGAGTTTCCTACAGTCCAGGGCAATGTGAATCTCTTCGACAACAACAGATACGTTGATGAACTTAGGCAGATGATGAAAGGACGCATTGAGGTAGAAGTGGTCCGATTTCCAGAGATTAATACCGAGAAGTTCGGTGGTGTCAGTAAGGCGGTTGACGGATATGTACACGGGCGTACTACCTGGGAGGAATTCGGCGCGCAGCTTAAGGCCATGTCAGACAGGCCAGGTGCAGCTGCAGAGCAGCTTGCCTCGGATATCTGGTTCAGCTTCCAGAACAATCTCAGGGCAGTAGTCAGATATGCTGGCAGCTTCGGCGGGAGGGATGCGGTACAGGCTGCGATTTCCGCAACTGCGATGAGCGTCTCGAAGGTCTCCCCAGGACCGGGTTACCATGACGACAAGCTCTACATCTCGGTTACAAGCAAACACGGAAGACTGCAGATGGGATCAGGTGACGCGCTGCTGCCTAACCACGGCACTGCAGTTATATATCCGGGCAAGGAAGGCTACGCATTCGCAGTTGCACCACTTTCTGATCTTGTGCAGATGGAGGGGGAGCTGTCAAAGCATTACGATATCATAAGGCTCGAGGAGAAGGAAGGCGGGAATTATATGGGATATGCACTGGTAGGCAAGGGTAATGAATTTGGCAAGGCCGATCTCAGCCAAGCGCTTCTCAAGTCGATACGGCAGAAGGCTAACGCTGGCCAGTCTTGCGTAGGCCTCCTAAATGTACTAATACGTATGGGAGCGCCGAATTCGCTTGTAGAGTCTTACCTTATGAGAAAGGGCATATACACGGACTCTGTAGAGACGGCAGCTGGCGTTGCTGCAAAGCTTGTCAAAGGCAACATAGACGTAGACGCGGTAGCTATCGGCGTAATTAAGAGTGATGCAAACCCCATGGCAGTTGCAGACCGCCTACGAGTGATGGCTGAAAGCGACTCTACGATTGATGGCAATCTGGCCGGTTTCCGGAAACTGGTGGCCAAGATTTATCAAGGGATAGGTACAAATAGTAGCGTGATAATAAACGCTGCCGAGGATGTAGGCACCAAGGAGCTGCTGAGGGATTGAGCATGACCTTAGACAAGAAGTTAGCCATAATACCAAGAGCATCAGTGACATCGTTCAAGGGCAGGGTAAAGCGCAGCATTGCCGATAAGCACATAATGGTAGTGAAGAAGGCAGTAGGCAAGCGGGAGATACAACGCATACTGGACACTGACGCGCGGCGCATGGTGAAGAGCGGGAATACGCTAAGAAGCTTCCTTGAGACCAACAAGGTTGCAAGGTACAACGGCTCTGTCGGAGAGTTTGCAGGGATGCTTAAGGGCAGGAAGACGCTGGACTTCCTGATGGTTACCTATATGGGTAAGATGTACAACAACCTGAAATCGGATTTCAAGAATCCGGACCTTTCGAATCTTGTCTTTGTTAACCGGGTGAACGCGTTTGCAAGAAAGCTGCACGAGCTCACCGGAAAGAAGGTGCAGGTGACTATAGCTACTGAGAACGGCCTCTTCGACCGCGACGTATTGAGAATAAAAAGACCCCTGTACAGAAAGCAGCTTGCACAGTTGCAGAAGCTGATGGATGATTTTGGCATAGAGTACGTAAGACTGAGACCGCTTGACGAGTTCGTAGGCAGCAGATATCAGGGGGCATTTAGGAGGAGCGTATCGAGATTGAACAAGGATAGGGGCGCGCTGCCTGCTTCTGCCGATTTCAGGCCCGTCTTCGAGACGTTCTACTCGTCTTACCCATCCGATACGTTCAGGGAGGCGGTCGGCAATTACACCGATAGCAAGACGCAGGAGAGGATAGAGAAGTGGACGCTCGATGCACTGGTCAGATACATGTCATTCCATGCTGCAAGGTCTGAGACCGACTTTTGGGGAATCAACAAAGGATATATCAGATGCAGTGTGAGCAACAGGAAGGGGGTCCTTGTGTTTGAATATGGGGTGGGTAGAATGTCCCCTCTCCATGGCATGGCGGTTTATAGGAAGAACGGTGTCTTTACCGAACACTTCTACGATGTAGTAAACGCGTTGCCTGAGGGAAAGCCGCTGACCGTCTGGATCTACAAGGACATGCCAGTATGCATAGTTGAATGAACTGGGGTAAAACAGACAGTAACTCTCCACTTGCGGACCTTAATCTCTCATTGTTCATGCCCCCTTGTAAACTCGTTGATCTTCACGGCTAGGTCGCCATCGTGCATGTGCCTGGTCCCTGGCAGTCTGGTTATATCTTGCACCGCCGCAGGCATGGTATGCCAGACGTTGCCCATATAGTAATTATATGTGGCGCTTTTCTTTGATTTTTGGCGTCTCTCGATTTTCGTAGGAAAGGTTTAAAATAAGGGGACTGAATGTTTGAATAGTAATGTTATGAACAAGACAGACGCCTTTGTATGCCGAGGTCTTGTGCCTGGCTGGTGCCTTGCTGGAGCGGCAGCATGCTTACCGGCGTGCCCTTATGCAATTGCATAATGGCTTGCTAATCTTTTTTGATGGTCTTTATGCGATACAAAACTATTAGGTTCAACCAGGTGAAGATGTGGCACTAGAGAAGCGCAGGGGTTTGGCAGAGATAGTGTCTCGGAATGCGGAGAAGGTAGATTATCTGGCTGGAGTAGAGCCCACGTTTCCTGAGGTCAGGGATCTTTTCGGCGGCGTACGTATGTTTGCATCGTTTTCGCATCCCGCACCAGATCCCATAGCAAGAGAGCTGTGGGGGCAGATCGTCTTGCTGGAAACGGCGAAGGAAGCAGGCCTGCTGAGGGATGGTGTACGCGTATCTGGCCACGCAGTATCCTCTAAGTATGCCGAGAATCTGGCATATGATTATGGAGTCCCGGCGCACTGGAGCAACAGGCATGATCCTGGATACAACAGGATAGGCATGGGCAACTTTCCAGAGATCCTAAAGCCGTATATACCATTTTTCCTCCAGTCATTAAGGAAGACTTTGGATCTAGATACACTCGCCACAGTCACTGCAAAGAGCTTTGGCAGGGATGAAGAAGCGGCCCGCAGGGCGCAGGAGGTTGTGAAAATATTTGAGCCGTTGACCCCCATAAGCAAGAAGGGCAAGACAGAAGCATTGCCTGGACTGTTAGCTGCAAGGTCGCGCGCATTTGACCTTATGGGAATAGACCATATAGAGGAGAGGGCGGCGTCGGGGCTCATGAAAACGGTCGCTAAAGCATTGGAACTCCTAGAGAAAAAAGGGCTGCCATTCTATCTGATGCCCTTGACGGATGAGTTCAAGGCTGGCGGCTACCTGCGTGCGATAGACAGCGAGAAGATACGCAAGAAGGTGGTAATAACAATGGATGGATCACAGCCTGTCTATACATTCGAGGACACTGTCTTTAAAACACCCGATGGCACTGTCCTTAAAAAGACAACCGAGGTGCGTGGCGACGAGATTTACGGGCTTATTGAATCCGGTGTTGTGATACCTACGGTGCCAACCTTTCTGCTTGCAGTGATGGTAGGGCCACAGATACCGCAGATGGGAGGGAGGGACTGGAGGGCCTATGCGCCCCATCTGATAGACACTACGGTACAATGGATCAAAGAATCTGGAAAACACGGCTACGACGCGGATTTGGGGAGGGCGTTATTCCTATGCACAGAGGGATACGATCCTTTCAAGGTCATATATAGGGGAAGGGATGGACAGCATCTCTCTAGGCATTTTAGCATGGGCTATGTGACAATGGGTGGGGATGAGATTAGCAATTCCCTGGTTTCGGATACGACGATAGTTGGAAAGTACGGCGTTGTTGGGGTATCTTTGAGGCATTGAGGTCACTTTAGCATTACGCCGTCCAGCTTGTCCTTAAGATGCTCCTTCTTCTTCCTGTGTTCCTCGAGGAATCTATTGATCTTCTTTGCGAGGTCGACTTTGTGGTCTCCTGCAAGCAGAGTGCCGTCACGCTCTCCCTTGAATATCTTCTCCAGCTTATTATCGTCAGGCTCGAAGAGGAACTTGTTGTATTGGCAGACGGCGCACTTCTCCGGATCCCCGCCGTACTTCTTCTGCAGTTCTGCTGTCGCCTGCTGGCCTGTTATCGCCTTGTTCACCTTCTTTGCCACGACCTCAGGCGCATCGTCGAGGTAGATGGTGTTGTCAGGGTCGCTTGAAGACATCTTAGGGTTGCCCTTGAGCCCAGGCATGAACTTCGCGTGCATTATCGCAGGTTTATAGTATCCCATCTTCTCGATCGCGTTCCTCGCTACCCTGAAGTGCACGTCCTGGTCAACACCAAGCGGTATTACACAGGGGATGTTCCTGCCGGCCTCGACTGACTTGATGAATGCGGGCACCGCCTGCATGCTCGGATAGAAGAGAGTACCGACGTTCGTCTCATTAGTGAAGCCATACGCGTCCTTTGTTATTGAATAGGTTATGTACTTTGCCACCCGTACCGCATGTTTGTAGAGTTTCCCGGCGTACTCGGTGTTGAGGAAGAGCCTTGTCTTCTTTGTGTCGAAGCCCAGCGCCATTATATTCAGCGCATCGGCATACGCGAGCTCATGCACCTTCTCGAGCGTCAGTTTTGGGTCCCTCTTTGCAAGGAATTTCTCCTCGTCTGGTATCTCTATGAGGACCTCTGCATCGAACCTCTCCTGAAGCCACTGCGCCATTACAAACGAGGGAAGGTGCGCTATCGTCATGCCTCCTGAAGGCGCTATTCCGGTGTAGATGTAGAACCTGTTACCCTTCTCGTACTCGTCGAGCAGCCAGTTCATGTCCCTGTTGGCAAAGAATATTTTCCGCCTTATCATGTAGTGCAGCTCTCCGGCGTCCTTTTTTATGCGCTCCATGAGCCTGTTATCGATAGGCTGTATGCCGAATCGCTCCTCGAGCCTGCCGTAATCTACCTGCCCCTCAACGTCATATGGTGTTACGCTAAAATCTCCAGGCATCTGAACCACACAGCACTTAGCTATAAGGTGCCTGGTGTTTTAAGCGTTTCTGTCTTTTTACCGCTCGGTGTCGTATTACATAATAACAAACTTTAGTGTCAAAATTGGAATATTCAGCAAGCCTTAAATATCATGTAAATCAGGAAAGCATGTGAGAAACATGATCTACTCAGGATACGAGAACGGGCACTACTATGTCAGAATAACGAGCGATGTCAAACTGCTTGACGTGCTTGGCATGCAGTACAGCGGCTTCAAGTTCCTGGGAGAGTACATGCTCTTCCTTAAGAGAAGGCAGACGATCTCCAACTCCTAGCGTACAGAATAATGCATAATGCATAAAAAAAGGGGGTTGTACAAGATACCCAGTGCATGGTGTCGGTTTGGAGAATAACATCAGAAAATTGCCCGTCGGAGGGGATCGCATTGCAAGGCAGCAGAGTACTGAGATACAGATTTTGCTCAGAGGCTATAATTTTTACGGCATGCGGCTGGAGTCGGGCGCTTCGACAGCAAGTGGAGCAGTCGTGGTGCGCAGTGGCTTTTTGATTATGGCAAGACGCCTTATAGATCGCGCCGCAGTGGATCAGGCCGGTTTGACCGAAGTTCTAAACGCGGCTAGGTGGCTAGCTCTGAAGGAGCTTAAAATATCACAGGAAAGCGGCATGGTGAACAGGAGGATCACTGCCTTGGAGCTTTGCGATACCACGGTGGCTGTTGCCGCACAGGCAGGACTGGAAGTGAAAGCAGAGAGGGAAGTTGGTGCTCTTGAACTGAAGGTATTGAGGAGATGGTTGGGCACAGCAGAAAGCCGGAATTTAAATAGCTTGCCACGTCACCCAGCGGACAAACCGCCAGACGAAGGCGCATAAGGCCGGTTGACCCAGAACAGTACGGCCCAAAGAGCATGGGGTTCTTCCACATCTGTGTGGTTATTATTACCCGGGCGGCAGGTCGTAGTGCGGCTGCTTTACTAGGTTGTAGAATTTAACCCCTAGTTCCTCTTTTACCTTGGCAGAGTACTGGGCTTCCTGACCCCACACGGCCCACCTCCTTACGAAGCGTTCCGCGTCTTGCTGTGAGCCGGACGATTGTATCCCGAGCACCTCCCTAGTCATCGATGTGACAATACTATGGAACTTGTCGAAATCAACTGTGAAGAGGCTACCATCGAATTTGATTGCACCGGACTCAAGGAAGTAGTTTAGCTTCATCAGATTGCCCACATAGTGTGCGTCCCTTCCTATCCTTGGTTCAGTCACCGGAAGATTCCTCATAAGCCCGTCCTCCACCCATACCCCGAGCATCTCTTCGGGGGTATATAAGCCCTTATTCACAAGAAGGGGCATGTTGTACATTGCGAGTAAGTCCGCCTTGAGCTCCTCTATGGTGTTGTGCCATTTACCCAGTGCGGTAGTGACATCCACATTGCCAGTTGTCCTCTTTGGCCCTAGCGAGTGGCTCACTTCATGGCCCATGGTTGAGTTGGTCATGTTCTGTGTGCTCACGTATCTGTGCAGGCTCGGCTCCACCATCCGCTCCAGCATGGCGGGATCGGTCCTGAATCCAGCAATCACGTTGCGGAATATGAGAATCTTCCTGCCCTCTTGGTCGAGCACCTTCTCGTCATTTGGGAGGGTTTGCGCGATGGTTATGTGTGGCCTGTGAGCATTGTAGTCGCCACTCATTGCAACTATGTCCACCATAGAGACCGGCACCACTATATCTGACATCTTCTTTGCGTGTGACTGCGGCTGCGGCAGGTTTTCCTCGAGTTCCTGCATTAGGCTGGCATAGCCTGACAGGCGGGCCGATTCTTCCGGAAGGTTCACGGTTACCATGCCTGCATAAGCTGCCTTCTTGCCCAGCACGCGGTCGTGGTACGTCTCCAGCGGACCGATTATGACGTCGAGGTGCTGTGCCGGGGTCTTGACCCATAACACATCGCTCGGATAGTAGAAGTCGCTTGTAAGGGAGTCGCCTCTCGCACGCAGATATCTAGCAAGGCCGCTGTCCTCCATCACCGAGGCGGCGCTCCTCAGCGAGGCTCTTGTTTGTGAGAGGGTTTCCGCATACTCGTATGCGAACGGCGTTGTGCTTATCGATGTTCCGTTAGTTGATACTATGGTGGTCTCTGAGAATATTGGTGACGATGGGTCGGTAATTCCTTTAGCCTGCAGAAAACCAGCCATGAAGTCATCAGTTATGACACGGGCTGGGTCCCGATAATTGGTGCCGCCAGACTTCTCAGGGAGCGGCTCTATGCCCTCGAATAGGGGAACCGTTTCGCTTTTTGGCGTGATGGCAACCGGCCCGTTGAAGATACTGTACGCATCGAGATTGGCCATCGCCACCTCGTTGCCTCTCTTAACATCGCTTACAAGCTGCTCGTAGACTTCGTGGCTCTGGGGATGATCCTGCCTGTGGAACAATTCCTCCATGCTTCGGAGGGCCTTTGCCAGGTCAGGCAGCGCCCTGAGCTGGTCCTGGGGAACGTTGCCCAGATCCGGCTCGAATGTAAATCTCCTGAGCCTTGCTGGATTGAGAAACGTCAGATTTAACTCCTCAACAGGTCTGTATTTGAATCTTTCTGCCATTCGATCACTCTTTGTTATTGCCAGTGTCTCTTCCGCCAGATAATTTGAGACCTTCGAGCCTTTTCCTAACAGTTTGTATCGTATGCCCGAATGCCTTTGCCATCTCATTCGGGGTCATCTGTGCCTCGATGGCTTGCCTGTAGGCCGCATCTGGTACGCGCCCGGCATAGAGATGTATCATGTTTATCTGACCTTCCGACTCAGTGCGTTCCCGGCGCATCTGTGCTATGACCATTTTGTTGTGCCGCTGCGCGTAGCGCATGGCTTCCGCAAGGGAGATGGGGGATTGCGTCTCTGCCGTTACAGCATCGCGTCTGACCGCCATTCAATCACAAAAGGACATTATTTTTTCCACCTAATAAAAATTACCTGTGAAAGGCACGGCAGGCTTGCTGGATCTCTTAGCGTAGTGCGCGTTGAAGCCTCAGATTGAGTTCTCCTTCGAGCGACGCGCGCATGCTGCGCACGATCTCTGCACTGCTCCTTCCACGCATCTCATCGACCATCTGGGCGGCATCTATAAAGGCAAGTGCCCTATATGACACCCCAGTCCTGAATTCACTCCTTGCGAGTCTTAGCAGCATCCGGAACGTGTTGTATTTCTCCTTTGCACCCCCGGTGGCTGCATATTGGACCAGCGTTTTGAGACCCTCGTTGAAGCTCTTGTCCGCAGCAAATGCGCTATTAGGATCCCCATGCCTTACCCTCTTTGCCTCATCAAACAGGTTGCGGGCTTTGAGCAGTTGTGGCAGGCCGTCATATTTACTGCCTACATTCGCAGTGCTGATGCTCCTCTCCATATTTTCTACCCATAGTCTTGAACAACGATTAAATTTGGGATCCGCCCATTTTTATACTTATGCTGCAGATATGTGGGCGGGCAAGGCCCATGTACTCTTTTGTTGTCGTAGGTTTCACTCTGTTTCAACGTTTGTGATCAGTTGGTGTTTGCCAGGGCCATCGGCCCTGTTGAGTAAATTGAATTCTGTTGCAATAATGGCGATTTTTGAAGCAGGCAGTTGGAAGTTCGCCGCAAGACTACTTTTTTCTACAAAAAGCCCCCTTGCTAGGCTTGTATTGCTTGCCGTGCGGCCGGCAAAAAGTTATATAAGCCTTTTCTTGCAAAGAATGTATGATGCGTCTCAGTGCTAGTGCTTGTTTTACTTGCGTTAGGTGTATGATTGCCATCTAAGAGTGACCACGAGAGTGTGCCAGTTCACGAAAGGCTAGAGTACAAGGAAGTGAAGGCGGTCCTTGAGGAGAAAGGCCTCAGGATAGAGAATCTGCCCAAGATACTTGAGAGCGACCCGCAGGCAAAGAAGCTAGGTGCCAAGCCCGGCCACGTGATACGCATACACAGGAAGGATGGCGAGAACGCCTACCTCTACTACCGTGTGGTAGTCGAGGGGTAGAGTAAGCAGGATACAGGCCTGTCTGACGTTACGTTTATATTGTGATATCATGCAACCGTTGCTAGAATCTTATCTTAACTCGACTTCCCTCGTACAGCACCAGGTGGAGAGCTTCAATAGGTTCCTCGACTCCAGCCTGCAGAAGGTCGTTTCCAGGCAGAACATGATCGAGCCTAGCGTAGAAGGCTTTGCCCTCAAGCTTGGCAACATACGCCTTGACAGGATATCGATAATAGAATCTGATGGTTCAAGAAGGGGCATACTCCCAAATGAGGCCCGGCTAAGAAACCTCACCTACGCGGCACCGATATTCATAGAGGTGGTGCCCATAATAAGAGGTATAGAGAAGGCGGCCGCCTACGGAGAAGTCTTCGTAGGAGAGCTTCCGATTATGGTAAGATCAAATCTCTGCAACACAAAGAACATGGCCAAGAGCCAGATGGTTGAAAATGGCGAGGACCCTGAGGATCCGGGAGGCTACTTCATAATAAAGGGCGTCGAGCGCGTCCTTATCGGCCTTGAGGATGTCGCACCGAATAGGATAATAACAACCAAGGAAGGCGATGGCAAGGAGGTCAAGAGCCGTGTCTTTTCAACTACCCCTGGCTTCAGGGCTAGATGCGTGGTCACTCGCAACCAGAACGGTATCTTCTCGATTGATTTCCCGACCACGAGCAAGAGCCTCGATTTCATAATGACGCTGAGGGCACTAGGGTTGCAGATGAACGACGTACTTGCCTATTCCGAAGATCTTCTCTCCTTCAAGAACGACATGCTGCTCAATATGGAGACAAGCAATGCCAAAGAACTTGCACCGAAGGATGCGCTCCTAGAACTCGGAAAGATGGCAGCGCCAGGGCAGGCCTCCAAGTACCAGGAGAGGAGGGCGGAGATGCAGCTTGACAACTATCTCCTTCCGCACATAGGCAGCAGTGTAGAGGACAGGAAGGAGAAGGGCAAGTACCTGATCCAGATGGCCAGGAAGGCCACCATGATATCCAACAAGCTGGCAAAGCAGGATGACAAGGACCATTACGCAAACAAGAGGGTCAAGTTCTCTGGGGAACTTATGGAGGAGCTCTTCGCATATGCATTTAGGTTCTTTGTGAAGGAGGTAAAGTACCAGATAGAGAGGACTAGTGCAAGGGGCAGGAAACTCTCAATCCAGGCGATAATAAACCCGGATACGCTCACCGAGAAGATCGCATACGCGATGGGAACGGGCACCTGGGTTGCAGGCCAGACCGGCGTATCGCAGGTGCTTGACAGGACCAATTTCATAAGCTCCTATACCCATCTGAGGAGGGTAAAGAGCCCACTTGCGAAGAAGCACCCTCACTTCAGAGCCAGGGACGTCCACGGAACGCAGTGGGGCAAGATCTGCCCGTCTGAGACCCCTGAAGGCCAGGAGGTGGGACTTACCAAGTATCTTGCACTGATGTCCAAGGTGACCGTAGGCGCAGACGAGGCGAGCGCAGAACAGAAGCTGAAGAGCCTTGGAAAAGTTGAACAGATATAAAATTAGGTGTTTGCATGGCTGACGAAAAAGAGAAAGGAAGATGCTATCTTTACCTGAACGGCCGGATCATCGGCTACCTTAGCGACCCTGAAGGATATGTCGCAGAGGTAAGGGCTGCGAGGAGGAGGGGCCTTATCTCTGGAGAGGTTAACGTAGCGTACCTCAAAAAGCTCAACGCGGTTAACGTGAATACCGACAGGGGCAGGATCAGGAAGCCATACATAATAGTGGAGAACAAGGTGCCGAAGCTGACCGCGGAGATAGGGGAGAAGATAAGGAAGAAGGAGGTTGACTTCAATTACCTTGTCAGAAACGGGATAGTAGAGTATCTCGATGCCGAAGAGGAGGAGAACGCCCTTGTCGCGTTCTCTGAGAGCGACATCACCGACGCAACGACCCATATGGAGGTCGATGTGGCAGCGATCTTCGGATTCACTATAAACACCTCGCCGTTCCCTGAGCACAACAACCTTGCCAGGCATGCAATGCTGGCTAACTTCACCAAGCAGGCGGAGGGTATGTATCTCTCGAACTTCAACCTGAGGTTTGATTCGCGTGCATACCTGCTGTTCTATCCGCAGGCGCCGGTGGTTACTACAAAGGCCTATGATGGCATAAATATACAGCACCACCCCAGCGGCCAGAACTTCGTTGTCGCTCTGTCAACATATTATGGGTACAACATGGCAGATGCAGTGGTTGTTAACAAGGCTGCAGTTGACAGAGGCCTTGGACGCAGCGTCTTCTACAAGACTTATGTTGACGAGGAGCGGAGATACCCAGGAGGGCAGAAGGACCGCTTCAAGATGCCCCCGCCTACTGCAGAGGGATACATGGGCGAGCACGTCTACGCAAAGCTGAGCGATGATGGCATCATCGAGCCAGAGATGCATGTTGAGGAGGGAGAGGCGCTCATAGGCAAGGTCGCTCCGCCAAGATTCCTTGAGGAGAACATAGGAGCCGGAGGCCTTGAAGAGAAGATGCGCGACGACTCCACAGTGCTAAAGACAGGGGAGAGCGGAGAGGTTGACAGCGTAGTATTCACCGAATCGACAGGCGCTACAAAGATAGTCAAGGTCAGGGTAAGGAGCCTGAGGGTGCCTGAGAAGGGCGACAAGTTTGCCAGCAGGCACGGCCAGAAAGGCGTTATCGCAATGGTGGTGCCGCAGGAGGACATGCCGTTCACTTCTGAGGGTGTCATACCGGATCTTATGCTCAACCCCCACTCGATTCCCACAAGGCTTACTTTCGGGCACCTGCTCGAGACACTGGCCGGCAAGGCTGGGGCGGTAACTGGCAAGATAGTCGATGGAACGGCCTTCGCTGAGAAGGGCTCGGTGCGCATGGAGGAGTACAGCAGGGCGCTGGAGAGTCATGGCTTTGACAGGAACGGCGAGGAACTGCTTTATGACGGAATAACAGGCAGGCCTTTTAAGTCACAGATCTTCACAGGGGTTGTCTATTACAACAGGCTTTACCACATGGTCAGCAACAAGATACAGGTAAGGAGCAGAGGCAAGGTGCAGATACTGACGCACCAGCCTACTGAGGGAAAGGCCAGGCAGGGTGCGCTGAGATTCGGAGAGATGGAACGTGATGCGCTCATAGGATACGGCGCGAGTCTCCTGCTCAAGGAGCGCCTGCTTGACCAGTCGGACAAGGCAGAAGTGCTGATCTGCAAAGAGTGCGGGGACATAGGCTACTACGACAGGATAAAGAAGGTGGCGATATGCCCGCTGTGCAACAGCAACAGCTTCGCGGAGGTCGAGATCAGCTACGCGTTCAAGATACTGCTCGACGAGATAAAGTCGTTGCATATACTTCCGAGCATAAAGCTAAACCAGTGAGTATTCATGCCTATAACACGAACAGGACGGAACAGGGCGCTTGCCGCTGCGGTAGAGAACTATAATCTCAAAGCGGTTAGGGATGCTATACGTAGCGGCGCGGATTGCAATTCCCGGTGCGTAGTTGGAGCCATAAGCACAGCGGTTTTGGGCAGCTCACATTCGGCAGATCTTGTAAGGCTTCTTTTGCTGGACGGAGGAATGAAGGCGCCAGACAATCTGCTAAGCATTGCAATAAGGTTTAGGCGTTATGATGTCGCCGGGTTGCTGGTAGCAAACGGCGCGAAGGCCGCACAGTCGGACATTGATGCTTTAAAGGCGCGGGTAGAGATGGAACTGCCTGCCAAAAGGGACAGGGAACTGATGAGGGTCGATGCTGAGATAGGCAATGTACACACGCTGCTTGGGGCTCTGCGCGAGAGGCAGGCGGCTGCGGACATACGGACGGATGGAAGAGAGCGCACAGGTATTAGGTGACATTATGCCAATCACAAGGAGAGGATGGACTGAGAAACTGGTCGACGCGATGTCGCACGACGACCTTAGGGGAGCCCTTGAGGCAGTAAGGCGCGGGGCCGAGCATGACGATCCTTACGTCCATGCGCTCTTCCTGACTGGCATCTCGAGGGGCAGGCTTGAGATGGGAAGGGAGCTGATCAGGAACGGCTTTAGGGTAACCCAGGAGGACCTCTCAAGTGCGATAGAGGGTAAGGACTATGCAGTTGCGCGTTTTCTGGTTGAGAACGGCGTGAGGCCTACTGCAGATGAGAGGAATGCCCTTGAGGAGAGGGTGAACAGACCGATAATTGAAGATGGAAGAACCAGCGGGGAGTTATTTGAGCTCAAGGCGCTGATGAAGAGGATAT
This sequence comes from Microcaldota archaeon, assembly GCA_021817325.1. Lineage (GTDB taxonomy): Archaea > Micrarchaeota > Micrarchaeia > Micrarchaeales > CABMGC01 > JAKAVK01. The sequence continues at coordinate 33,079 of JAKAVK010000022.1, forward strand.
ATGAACAGGATGCGGGTGGAAACGCGGATGCCCATGACGCTCATGTTGAATTGGTTGCGTGATTCTTATGCAAGCGGAGATAATAGATAGTGTGAAATTCGGGATAGTCTCTCCTGAGCAGATAAAGAGGCTCAGTGTAGTGAAGCTCAGTGTTCCAGACACGTACAACGAAGATGGTTACCCAATAGACGGAGGGCTGCTCGACCAGAGGCTTGGGGTCATAGATCCGGGCCTGGTATGCAAGACATGCGGGGCCAGGGCGAAGAGCTGCCCAGGCCACTTCGGCCACATAGAGCTTGTCAGACCGGTTATCCACTCCGAGTTCTCAAAAATAATATATATGGTAATACAGTCCACGTGCAGGAGCTGCCATAGGATACTGCTGAACGACGATGGAATAAAGATGCTCGAGGAGAGAAGCCATGGAATCTCGATACTCGAGGAGGAGATGATAGGCGAGGGCGAAGGAGAGGAGGAGGGCAAGAAGTCTGATGAGAAGAGCCTTCTCAAGAGGATACGGAGCATCAAGAAGTGCCCCCACTGCGGCGCGGTGCAGCAGAAGATAAAGTTCTCCGCCCCGACATACTTCTATATTGAGGATAGAAAGCTCAAGCCGGATGAGATAAGGGACGCTATGGCCGCTGTAAGCAATGAGGACCTTAAGATCCTTGGGATAGACCCGGATGCAAGCCGGCCGGAATGGTTGATACTTGGACTTCTGCTGGTTCCACCAGTCAATGTGAGACCATCTATAACCCTCGAGAGCGGCGAGAGGAGCGAAGATGATCTGACGCACAAGCTCGTCGATATAATGCGCATAAACCAGAGACTGGGTCAGAACATAAATGCCGGCGCGCCGCAGATCATAATAGATGATCTCTGGGAACTGCTGCAGTACCACGTTACCGCATATTTCAACAATGAGACATCCGGGATACCGCCGGCAAGGCATAGGTCAGGTAGGGCGCTAAAGACGCTGGCACAGAGGCTGAAGGGGAAGGAGGGCCGTTTCAGGTATAACCTGAGCGGCAAGAGGGTCAACTACTCCGCCAGAACAGTCATAAGCGTGGATCCTTACATAGACCTCAACGAGGTCGGGGTACCGCACGAGGTTGCCGAGAAGCTCACTGTGCCCTTCTACGTGACTGCATGGAATCTCGAGAAGGCGAAGGAGATGCTTGCACGCGCACAGTACCCTTCGATACTTAATCTTGTCAGTACAGACGGCAAGAGGAAGCGGGTCATAGACATCAACAGGGAGGAGCTTCTCAAGGAGCTAAAGCCAGGGGACATACTGGAAAGGCAGCTTGTTGATGGCGACATAGTGCTCTTCAATAGGCAGCCTTCACTACACAGGATGTCGATAATGGCGCACAGGGTCAGGGTATTGCCGGGCAAGACCTTCAGGATAAACTTCTGCGTTACTCCGCCGTACAATGCTGACTTCGACGGAGACGAGATGAATATGCACGTGCCGCAGACACTTGAGGCACAGGCCGAGGCGAAGTACCTGATGGAAGTGCAGTATCAGATCTTCTCGCCCAGGGACGGAGAGGCGATAATCACCAATAACGAGGACGGGATAACCGGAATGTACTTCCTTACAAAGGACGAGACAAGGCTGGATAAGGAGGAGGCTTCATATGTCCTTGGCATTGCGGGCATATACGAACTGCCGGAGCCTACAAAGGACGGCATGTACAAGGGCAAGGACGTCTTCTCGATGCTGCTTCCAAAGGACCTTGACTTCGAGATAAAGAGCCATGGGAATACGTTCAAGATAAGCAAGGGCAAGCTGGTCGAGGGAGTGGTGACAAAGGAGACATACGGAAGGGGCAACAACAAGCTTCTCATCAAGATAGGCATGGATTATGGACCTGAAGCCCTCAGGAACTTTCTATTCGTCTCATCGAAGCTGGCAGACGCATACGTAACGCTCGCAGGAGTTACCGTTGGCACAAAGGAGTACATGACCAACGACGAGATAGAGAAGGCGAGGGCAGAACTTCTGGAGAACACCTTCAAGCAGGTGGATGAGAAGATAACGCAGTATAAGGATGGCAAGCTTGATCCGCTCATCGGCTATACCAGGAGGGAGTCGCTGGAGCGCATGATAATAGTGGACCTCAACGTTGCAAGGGAAGAGGCCGGAAGCGTGCTCATAAAGTACGTTAACGCGCTAAACAGCGCAATGCAGATGGCCAGGGCGGGCTCGAGAGGCAGCATCTTCCAGTATGAACAGATGTCGATGTTCCTCGGCCAGCAGGCAACGCTCTCGGGAGGCAGGATAAAGAGAGGTTACTACACCAACAGGGTGCTGCCCCACATCTATAGCGGGGATGTGAGGCCCAGGGCGCGCGGATTCGTTGCCACCAACTATTACACAGGACTCTCCCCGATAGACCTGTTCATGCACGCTGTAGGCTCAAGGGGGTCTGAGGTCTACAAGGCGCTGCTTACCGCGCGCAGCGGATATCTCTACAGGAGGCTGTCTAACGCGCTGCAGGACTTCCACGTTGACAGGGACCTCAGCGTAAGGGACACGAACAACAACCTCATACAGACAGTGTACGGCGGCGATGCAGTAAGCCCGGTGAATGTCCAGTTCCTGAAGATGGCCGAGAAGGAAAAGGAGAAGTGATATTATGGCTAAGGATGACAATGAGAAAGAGTACGAGATCGAATACAGCGAACCTGTAGGCATTCTTGCTGCACAGTCAGTCGGAGAGCCTGGCACGCAGATGATACTGCGCTCGTTCCACTTTGCAGGAATAGAGTCTGCCATAGCAACGTCTGGCCTGCCGCGCATAGTGGAGCTGGTCGATGCGAAGAAGAAGCCGGCAACTCCCATAACCTATGTCTACCTGTCTGGCAGCGCGGGCAAGAATGTTGAGGAAGCAGACAGGATAGCAAAGAAGATCAATGAGGTTAAGATGTCTACGCTGGTCAAGAGGACGGTTGAGAATTTCTCTAAAGGCACAATAAAGATACTGCTCAGCAAGCAGGAGCTAGAGTCGGAGGAACTCACCCTTGGACAGGTTGCAGATAGGATACAGAAGGTCATGAAGGTGGAGGCGCGCGCCGAGGACAGGTACGTCTTGGTAAAGATCCATACAAAGAACCTTAAGGAGATCAGGTCCACAGGTGTGAAGCTGATGAAGGCGGTCATAAGCGGCATCGAAGGTGCAGGAAAGGCAGTCATACAGCGCGACAAGAAGAGCGGAGAGTTCTATATCATAGCCGCAGGCAGCAACATAGAGGGCATCCTCACGGTAGACGGCGTTGACAAGTCAAGGATTTACACGAATGACGTCTTCGCAATGTATAGGGTGTTTGGCATAGAAGCTGCAAGAAACGCGATAGCAAAGGAGCTCTCCACCACGCTGGATGAGCAGAAGATATCTGTTGACATAAGGCATCTGCTGCTTATCGCAGACGCAATGACTGCAGGCGGCACCATCAAGGGAGTGGGGAGGCACGGGCTCAGCGGCCAGAAGAACTCGGTCTTCGCTAAGGCTGCCTATGAGGAAACTGTCAAGCACCTGATAAACGCGGCTGCGTTCGGCGAGGTAGACCCAATGAAGGGAGTGACTGAGAACATACTTGTTGGCAAGCAGATACCGATAGGGACAGGGTCGGTCAGGCTGGCCATAAAGAAGGAGGACATGTCAAGGGCAAAGCCCAGGTAAACCGCTAATGCGTTCCTGATGCGCCTGTTACAGAATAACAATGATTGGCTGTTGCTTTGCTAAATTGGGCATCATTTAATATACCATGGTCACAATGAAGACAAATGTGATCATGTGTCAGGTTTGAGTAGAAGCATCAGGATGGCTAGCAGGAATCAGCGCGCGGACTTGAAGAGAGCATTTAGAGACGCTACTGGAACCTCTGGGGAGCTCGTGGCGCTTGCAGTTGAAGCACGCGCTGAAGGCTACAATAGATACTCCAAGAAGCTGTATAGAAAGGCTGAAGGGGCGGCATATGGACCTGACGATCTCGTAGTGCTTGCTGCCAAGGTACATGAGAGCGGCTATAAGAGGTACGCAAGACAGTTATATGATAAGGCGATCGCAGGCCACGGGACTTCTCCCATCGCAGTTGCAATAGCATCGCAGGCGCTGCACCAGTACAGGCGCGCTGCGATTTTGGAAGAGAAAGCTGCTATGAAGATCGGGGATCAGGGCGCAAGGGCAGATGCCGTAAAGGGCGCGATAAACATCGCATGGTTCGGAGCTACTGCACCGTCCTCAATAAATTTATATGGGCTTGAGCGCCAGCGCAGCCTTACCGAACGAGGGAGGGTCAACCGCAACATAAAGGCAGCTCTGCAGATATATGAGAGGGAGAGGAAGCGCCTGAATCGCGAACATAATCCCAAAGCGGCAAGGGAGCTCGGAAAGTTCTTCGAGGATGGGAGCCGCAAGGTACAGGAAAGACTTGAGAGTTACGTAGACGGAGTACCTGTGCTTCACCACAGGGGCAGGACGGCCATGAAAGAAGTGCGCACTGCTGTTGCCGCTGTGCCAGCTGCGCTGATCATAGGTGCGGTAGCTATAGGCGTAGGGATCGCAAGCGCTGCGGCATCTGCAAGGGACAAGGTGAAGAAGGCGATGCAGGAGAGGAAGAAGAGAGAGGAAGCGCACAGGAAGGAGCCAGCGCACAGAATCCCAGCAAGTAGCGAGGCAGCAGTAGCATCGGAGAATGGATATGTAAGGATCTCCTTTGTTCCCCAGCACAAGACCGCAGGCAATAACGAATAACCGTCTCCCTGCTTTGTTTAATAAGTCGAGATCCGTTTATTGAGTCGGACTTTGTAAACAAAGCCCCGTCTCCCGCTAGGGTTTTAAAGTTTTCTATCCCTTATTAGCTTACCATTTGTTTGGTGCATTTTCATGGCAACACAAGAGAGGCCTTTTGATTTGTTGAACAAGGCGATAGGGCAGCAGGTAATGATAAGGCTGAAGAACGGAACCGACATACGCGGCAAGGTGACGTCGTTCGATGCCCACATGAATCTTGTGCTCGAGAACGCAGAGGAGCTTGAGGAAGGCAACCTTCACGCCAAGATAGGCACAATACTCCTTAGGGGGGGAAATATACTCTTCATCTCGCCAGCCTGATGGTTTTATAACATTTCAGCGCATTCTATAAACATGGGCTCCTAGCGCAACGGTAGCGCGCCTGCATGGCATGCAGGAGGTTGCGGGTTCAAATAGGCACCTGAGGAATCAGAACGCCTTGAAAATCCCGCGGAGTCCATTATATTAACAAGGCTATTAGGCAGGTTGCCTGGGCGTGGATCTGTGCGCTGCGCAGGGGCGGATGGTATCGCAGACAGCCGAAGTGGCCTGGGCAACCGTTTAATGCTAATCCTTTATTTGGCCGCAGGAGAAATTACTCCCCAATACCAATGTTTGGATTTGTGCAGAGATACGCTATGGTGCTGCCCTTGTTCTTGTCTATTGGCCGCAGCAGTATTATATGCGGCATGGTGTCGGTCCTGTCGAGCAGGACTATGCGCGACATGTTTGCGGTTGTTTCATAGCTCCAGGATCTCTTCGCCACGTAGTATTGGAGGTTCTTTCCATTTGATGATAATGCCATTTCCTCACCGGCAACTGATAGGCCTTAACTATTTAAAAAGGACATTGAAATATTGCGGTAATGTTTAGGTTTTTCACGAGATTAATGCACAGTTTCTAGATGGGATCGGCGTGCAATACAAGTAATCCAAGGAGCATGGATCTGCAAGCGTGGCCACCCGCCCTGCAGATATCGGTAAAGACTACTTGACGATTGCCTTGGTTGCAGGTTTATTGAGAGGTTACTAGTGTGTCAAGCGGCCTGCCGAGCACGGCGTCTATTGACGCGACCTTCACCCTGTTTCCCTTCCTCAGTGTTATCCTGTAGAAAGGCAGGTAGACAAGATCCGCGCTGACAACCACTGAGTCCGGAAAGAGCATCGATACCCTGTCCTTGGCTGCCTTTGCAAACTTACTGGGAAATCCGACTATACTGTCCGTGTCTGCAATTTGCTCGGAAACTGCAGGAGCGCTTGCAGCAAGACCAGCCTTTGCACGAGAGGGAGAGAATCTGTCCTTCCTGCGGTCTGCAAGACCTGTTCTCTCCAGCCTAGAAAGGCTCCTGCTCACCTGCGTATCCTCCATGCCTGTCAGCCTGACTATCTTATCAAAAGCCAGGCTGCTGCCTGTATTGAGTTCCTTTAGTACCTTGCGCTCGTTAGCAGTGAGTCTCAGCGGTTTTTCACCTCCGAACCAGCTCGTGCTTATCCTCTTGCCTATGCCGACCGCGTTCATCTTACTGTCTATCAGCGCGTACCGCTCCTCGTAAGTGCCAGATCTTCTCGTAGGCACCCTTACCTTGCATAGGACCATGCACAGGTAGTTTCTTGAGATACTGTCTATCCTCTCTACCGCACCGCCGAAGACCAGGAACCTCTTCTGGGCTATACGGTTTGCATACCTCTTTGCGTCCTCCTCGGTCACGGTGCTGTCGATCACGCTTATGCGCACCTTCTCAGTTTGCATTGCAGGGGTGGATGCCGCAGTGCTTGCTCCGGCCTGCGAGCCCTTCTTCAGCATGGCTATTATCTCTTCTGGATCCCCGACCAGCGCCTCCTTCCTGATTCTAGGCGTTGATCCGGTGTGCAGCACCGATCTCTGCTTTATGTGGAATGGGTCGTCGTATCCCAGGCCGAATGCGGTAAATTCTCCTGTGCTCAGCTTGGGTATCGCTAGCAGCCTCTTCTTGTCCTCGAACAGTATGTCTATGGCCCTTATGTCGTTCTCCGTAGTCAACTTGCCTATGAACCCGTAGGAGCACTGGGCCAGCACGTTCTTGCTTATGTTGGCAGGGCGCTGCGTTGCGACCATCAACCCTATGCCACGCTTCCTGCCCCTTACGCTTATCTCCTCTATTGGATTCCTCTCCTTCCGTACCACCTGCGGACAGAATTTGTCGGCTTCCTCTATTATGACAAGGTATGGACTGCGTATCTTGTCCTCAGTCTTGTATAACGAGGTGAGTATTGAATCGACATACTTGTCCTTCTCCAGCACCTCGGAGATATCGAATACTATTGGTACGTTGCCCTCTATGCTGCTCCTGAACAGCCTTGATGGGTCGGTATCCGTAGGCAGGTCAGCACCGTCTTCGCCAACCAGTATGATCCTGAATGCTGACTTCAGGGATGCATACTCGCCCTCGGTGTCGATTATCGCGAATGGTAGCCCTGCCTTGCATAGCTCCTCCACTATGACCCCAACAAGATATGACTTCCCAGAGCCGCTCTGGCCTATGATGCAGCATCTGCCGGTAAGCACGTTCTGTGGGTCGAGGTCTATCTCCTTGGCTATGTTTATCTCCATCGGCTAGATTTATCTACTTGATAGAATAAATAACCGCACGTAGGCAGAAAGGCGCACAGGGAAGAGAGCTGTGCGCAGATGCCGGGCAGGCTGCGGCTATGCGTATATCTTCGGCTGAATTACGATCGTGCCATTGTACGGCCTGCTTCCTATCGTTACAAGGAATTCATTAACTCCCCCTGCGCAGGGACCGTCTATCCTCATCCAGTAAGTACCGTGTGCCGTGCTGTTTGCAGCCAGGCTTACGGTGAAGTTCAGGATCTCGCCCTCAGACACGTTGTACTTTTCAGGGGAGATGCTGATATTGATACCCCGAACAGTATTGTCCGATGTGGAATTCACCGCAGCCAGGTATGCATAGTGCGTCCTGTTTGTGGTAAACTGGGCCGGGTTGTTGTTTAGCACATTTGTGACCCTTTCGCTCACGTTGAATGTTCCTGACGAGCCAGTCACGTAGTCCGGTATCCCACCGTTGCTTGAATTGACGTAATACAAAGAGAAGCCATGGTATCCAGTTATAGTGCCGTTAAGGGAATAGGTCATCATCGGGCATGCTATCGCACCTGCACCGCCTGGCTGTATTGGTGTAGTAGATGCGTTAGCCTGCGGGGCCGTGGTTGTTATGATCGAGGGAGGCGCGCTACCGTTTGATCGCTGCGGCTGGCTGGTTCCCGTCGCGCCGTATGACAGTATCGCGTATCCGCCTATCGCAGCGGCCACGAGCAGTATCACGATCACATATTTGGCCATTGAGACAGGGGGTGTCTGGCTGGCCTTATAGTATTTGAGCCTCTTGAAGTGTTCATTGTCCACCCTCTCAACTGCACCCATCTTCTGCAATTCCTCCATATGCTGGCTTACCGTTGCGGTCGAGAGGCTTAGCTCCCTGCTGAGCTCGCTTATGGTCATCTGCCTCTTCTTGAGCAAGTCCATTATCTTCCTCTTTGTTTCTAGTGCTTTGCTCACGGAATCACATATTGGCTATTGCACTGCATGTTATAAAACGATTGCACATAGGAATAGGTTTTTTATAGGTTCTTACTCGTCAGCTCTGTTGCACGTTTTTTTTTGCCTGTGAAGGTCACATTGTATGGTGCGGTAGCGCGGCTTCTGTAATTGCCCTGCCTAGCAGGCTACCGTTCGCGGCAGCCGTTTTATCTGGCGTGTACCTTATGGGAAGGCGGCCGCAGGACGGCGGCAAGCACCGTGGGAATAGCTATTTATATTTCATATATGATGTATCACTGACCAGGATGGCAAAGGAGACGCAGAAGGGTTCCTTCACGGGTATGAGGAGATGGGGCCTTAGGGAGCTAAACAGCAGCTACATCAGGGGCATGCCCCAGGAGCTGAGCCTGAACAAGAGACCCAGGCTGGTGAACATATTTATCACCATAATAATTCTATACATAATAGTGGTGCTTGGATACTACCCGACATTGAAGGTGATGGGCCTGTATGGGGCGGGCAACACCATAGACTCACTTGGATTCGTACTAGTGGTCTTTGGCGCGGTCTCGATCTACTATGGCCTCAAGGTATACTTTTACTATCTGGCTGTGAGAAACACCCCGTTTTCCAGCATAGGCGCAAGCAGCAGATTGAGTGAGCTTAAGGTCAGGTTTGTCCCGGAAAGCGATGCCGCGCTGGTCGCCCCTGCATCGAACCAGAAGTGTGTATACTTCAAACTTGAGGAGCACGAAGTCACCAGTGCCGGAGAGCATGGGGACGCGGTAATAGCCAGCGCGACAAAGGCGATCCCGGCCCTGCTCGCTGATGATACGGGGTACCTCGCAGTGGATTTCACGAGTGTCGCATTGGTAACAGTATCCGAAAGGTATAAACCAGTCTTCAGCGAAGGCGTCAAGAGCAAGTTCCAGAGCGCCATGGACAGGTCCAAGAACGACCTGCTCAGCATGGAGAACATGCCCGCGTCCACCTACGAGGAGATGTATGACATCTGGCAGAAGGGGCAGGATGCCAACCTTAGAACGATGCAGGGAGGCGTACGTTTCGTTAAAGGGGATGGATACGGCTCCATTCCGCAGCCGCCTGGCGCAGTGGCAGGGCTGCCCGACAGGAGAGTCTATTTTGTCGAATATATCCTACCTCTTGATCAGGAATATTTCGCCTTGGGAGAGGTCAGGGACCTTGACAAGACGCTGAACCGCAAACCGGTCAAGCTACTTCACGCCGATCCGAATTACAAGCTGTTCTCGCTGCTGCCCGAATCGAAGAAGGTATGGGCACAGAAAGATACGAAGACATTCATCGCCCTCTTTGCATTTGGATTCATAAACATAATAATTGGCCTTACACTTGTCGCAGGCTACCTCGCCTACTTGCTCTGACTGGCTGACGCCTTGTGCGCGTTATACTTCCTGAAGAGGTGTATTGTCTCCCCCAGCAGCATTCCCGATGTGAATGCGAGCAGGGCGCCTGTTATTGCTATTATAACCACAACAGAGGGAAAGGCAATCACGAGCCCGTATCTTGCCATGTATGCCGCAAGCCATATGCCTATTATGAACCGAGAGCGCTTGTAGTGAGTGACGCCATCCTTCTCGTATATCTGCGCTGCGGAGCCAAGCCGCAGGCCGACCAATGCACCTAGTGGAATTGAGAGCAGCGTTGCCAGGATGTCGAATTGCGTTGCGGCATAGGTGAACAGGGTAAAGATCGTGAGCAGGATGTATATTACCGGAAGGATATAAACCCTGTTTGTGAACTTCTGCCCCCTGACTCCCTGGTAGAGGCGCCTTGAGACTATCAGCACTATGACTATCAGGAAGACGGCCTGGGAGACGCCTCCGATTCCGTAAGTATTGTCATATGTGGTGGGAGCATTGTTCAGCGCGGCGTAGATGAACATCAGGATCACATGGTGCGCAGCCAACTGGAGACGCCGGCGGCTAGCCTTTTCTCGTATCCGGTGAAGGAATGGGTTGCACGACGGATCAGGAGGTAGCCGAACTTTCTTGAGCCGCTATGCTCCTTGAGGATCCGCACGTATGCAGAGACCGGCTTTACAGCGCCTTCATCCCTTGTCCCGAATGCCACAAATACCGGCGCCCGTATCCGCCCGAACTCGGCAAGTTCGCCATCATAGTTGAAGAGACGCGCCTCTGGCCTCTTAAGATCCGCTATGGATAGGAACCTTTGCGCAGAAAAACCGGTGCCCGGAACCTGCGAGTTCCTGCGCCCGTCAGCCATCATCTTCTTTGCCAATGAGACGGTCGCCAGACACCGCCTTCCCAGCTTCTTCCTGTTCAGGTTGTAATCGTCGTCTGGCGCAAGCAGGACCAGGGTGCGTACCGATCTATCCGTTGTCTTGAGGAGATAGTAAAGCACCTTCTGGCAGCCGGTGCTGTGCCCTGCCAGAGCAAATCTCCTGTAACCGAGTTTGCGCATCGCGGCTATGGCGCCGCCTATGTCCCTTGCGCAGTCCTCGAACCTCTCTAACTTTGTGCCGATCGGCAGCCTTCTGCCATTCCTTCCGGAAAGGACCTTTGCGCTGCTCTCCAAGTCGTGGCCGCGGGTATTTATCGCAAAGGTTGAATAGCCAGCCTTTAACGCACCTTGTGCAATGGCCTTGCTCAGGATGCCGCTGTAGAAATTGCCTCCCATGCCGTGGACATAGATCATGCAGTCCCTGGACCCATGCCTCTCAGTGAGGAACCCATTTAGCAGGAGCCTGTCCGATGATAGGAAGGTGATCAGCTTTCCCGCGACCTCGGAGTACGGTAATCTGGCCATTAATCCAAATAATGTCAACTGCTCTTATTTATAACGGCTTCCATGGAACGGCGGCCGTAATCGGCTGGCGGCATTGAAAATGCAATCAAAACCAGAAAACTTACAATGATTCATTGAAAATATACAAAGATTTATATATGTGTAAGTGCATAATATGTTTGTTTCCTATGGCTAATGAAGAGAAGATGGTTATCCGTCAGGTAAACAGGCCGGCAAAGGAAGATGCAGATACGCTTGTTTTGTGGTTTCTGCAGTCTTTCGATTTGTCGGACAGCAAGAACAGCTTAGAACCGGTGATGTTAAAGGAGATCATCAATCGCAGCGTAAGTGGCAAGGGCGTAACAAGCAAGGAGCTCAACAGCAAACTTGCGACGCCCAGAACAACGGTGATATACCACCTCAACAGATTCATATATTCTGGACTGGTTGTGAGGAAGGGGAGGCGGTATTTTCTCAGGGCCACGAACATGGAGGGCACGCTCGAGGAGATGCAGGCAGACATGATGCGCGAATTCGGACGGCTCATGGCGTTTGCAGAGAAGTTGGATCAGTTAATGGAAGTGAGTTATCATGGCAGGAGAAGAGAGCAGAGAAGGCAATAACAATGCTGAAGGCCTAGATGCCGCTGCAGCCGGATCAAAGGGGCAGCAGACCGAGGAAGATGGCGGATCTGAAGAGCTCAGGGAGAGGCTGCTTAGGCTTGCTGCAGAATTTGACAATTACAAGAAGAGGACATTGAAGCAGATGGAAGGTGCAAAGGATATGGGCAAGGCGGAGATAATGGCAAAGCTGCTGCCCACGCTTGACGAGTTTGAGCTGGCATTATCTTCGAAGAGCAGCGATGGGGATCACTACAAAGGCATGGAGCTGGTCTTCTCCAACCTGATGAGCGCACTGAAGTCGTGCGGCCTGAGCCAGATAAGCTCGACGGGAAAGTTTGACCCATACAGGCATGAGATACTGCTCGCCAAAGAGAGCGAGAAGCCCGAAGGTACCATACTCGAAGTGGTAAGGAAGGGGTACATGCTAAACAACATGATGCTTAGGCCCGCTTCGGTGATCGTATCGAAGAGCATGGCCGATGAAGAGAGAAAGGAAAAGAAAAATGATACTGATAAGACGAGCGAAAACAAAGGTGAACAAAAATGACCAAGATTATAGGCATAGACCTAGGTACATCAAATAGCGCAGCTGCAGTACTTGAAGGAGGCAGACCGGCACTCGTACCAAGTGCGGAAGGCACATCGCTTTATGGGAAATCCTTCCCGAGTTATGTTGCATTCACTAAGGATGGGCAGCGTTTGGTTGGTGAGCCTGCGAAGAGGCAGGCTGTGGCTAATCCCGAAGGCACCATCAGTGCTTTCAAGAGGAAGATGGGTACCAGCTTCAAGTACAGCATAATGGGCAAGGATTACACGCCGCAGGAACTCTCAGCGATACTGCTACAGAAGATAAAGAAGGATTCTGAGGCATTTCTTGGCGAGGAGGTGAAGCAGGCGGTCATAACCGTGCCGGCTTACTTTGACGACAACCAGCGGCAGGCCACAAAGGACGCAGGGGAGATAGCCGGACTTGAGGTTGTAAGGCTTGTCAACGAGCCTACAGCTGCAGCGCTGGCATATGGCGTTGACAAGACCGGAAAGGACATGAAGATACTCGTCTATGATTTCGGGGGCGGTACGCTCGATGTAACGATAATGGAGTTCGGAAAGGGAGTCTTCGAGGTGAAATCGACCAACGGAGACACGCAGCTTGGAGGAACTGACATGGACAATGCGATAGTCAAGTTCCTAGTGGACGAGATAAAGAAGCAGGCTGGAGTGGACATAAGCAACGACAGGCAGGCTATGCAGAGGCTCAGGGAAGCTGGAGAGAGGGCCAAGATAGAGCTCTCCAACACGCTCACAAGCGAGATAAATCTGCCATTCCTCACTATGGGGCCTGGAAACGCCCCGGTCCACTTCACCTATTCCCTCACAAGGGCGAAGCTGGAGGATATAGTACTGCCAATAGTGGAGAAGACCACGAAGCCGGTAATGCAGGCGCTCAAGGACGCAAAGCTCGAACCAAAGGACATAGAGAAGATAATACTTGTCGGAGGGCCAACCAGGATGCCGATTGTGCAAAGATACGTTGAGCAGCTGCTCGGCAAGAAGATAGAGCGCGGCGTAGATCCGATGGAAGCCGTGGCCTTCGGCGCGGCGATACAGGCAGGGGTTCTGACGGGCGAGGTCAAGGACATAGTGCTTCTCGATGTGACGCCCCTATCGCTTGGACTAGAGACGCTGGGGGGCGTTATGACCAAGCTGATAGAAAAGAACACGACAATACCGATAAAGAAGACGCAGGTATTCACAACCGCAGAGGACAGCCAGTCTGCGGTAGACATACACATACTGCAGGGCGAGAGGCCGATGGCAAAGGACAATATAGAGCTGGGGAGGTTCCAGCTAACAGGCATACCGCCGGCAAGGAGGGGAACGCCGCAGATAGAGGTCACATACGACATAGACTCCAATGGCATACTCCACGTTACTGCAAAGGACAAGGCTACAGGGAAGGAACAGAACATGCAGGTGGTTGCACCAAACAAGATGTCTAGGGACGACATAGAGAAGAAAATAAAAGAGGCCGAGCAGTTTGCAGAGGAAGACAAGAAAGCCTATGCGAACGTGGAGGTCAGGAACGAGGCTGAGTCGCTGGTGTACAGCACCGAGCACTCGCTAAAGGAGTTCAAGGACAAGATACCTGCGGATGTCGCAAAGAAGATAGAGGATGCAAAGGCGAAGCTTCAGGAAGCCGTAGACAAGGATGATACGGATGCTATCAGGTCTGGAATAGACAACCTCAAGCAGGCGCTCCAGGACATAGGCGCGAGTGTATATGGCCAGGGTGCAGGCGGGGGTTCGGGTTCAGGGCCAGGACCCGACCAGAATGCAGGGCCGTCTCCAGGGCAGGAGGGAGGGGGCGGAGGCGGACCGGATGACTCGGTGAATGCAGACTTCAAGGTAAACAAGTAGAAGTAGATTGTGATGACAAGGGACTATTACGAAGTCCTGGGCGTTCAAAGAGATGCCAGTCTTGACGACATCAAGAAGGCTTACCGCGAGCTCGCGCTGAAACTGCATCCGGACAGGAACAAGACAAAGGAGGCTGAGGAGCAGTTCAAGGAGGTCAACGAGGCATACGCGGTGCTCAGCGACGAGCAGAAGAGGAGGAAGTATGATATGGTCGGTCCGGAGAGATTCGGCCAGTCTTACAGCGAGGAGGAGATCTTCAGGAACGTCAACTTCGACCAGATCTTCAGGGACCTTGGGATAAACATAAACTTTGGTTTTGGCGGAGGCTTTGGGGACGACGACATAATGAGCGGCTTCTTCGGAAATGCAAGGAGAGGGGAGGTGGGACAGAGCGTATTGCGCAGGATGGAACTCTCCCTGGAAGAGATAGCTAGGGGAACGCAGAAGGAGATAAGCATAAGGCACGTCAAGAGATGCGAGAGGTGCGCAGGCACAGGAGGAGAGCCGGGCTCGAAGCTTGTCAGGTGCCAGAAATGCAACGGGACTGGAAACGTCAATACGGTCAGGGACACATTTTTCGGCAGGATGCAGACCGTAACAGTCTGCGACAGGTGCGGAGGGAGAGGCAGACTCTATGACAAGAAGTGCAGGAGTTGCGGTGGAAGGGGAGGGGTGGTTGCGACTGAGAATGTCACGGTGACGATCCCTGCAGGCATATACAACGGGGCGAGGCTGAGGCTGGCCGGAATGGGAGATTATGGGAAGGACGGCAGTGGTGACCTGTTGATAGAGATCATCGAGCAGAAGCACCCGCAGTTCCAGCGCGATGGGGATGATATCATTGCAACAGTAAGCGTGCCATTCTACACTGCCATACTCGGCGGAACTATAGCAGTGCCGACCCTGACCGATGGTGCTAGGGAGATGATGCTCGAGCCTGGCACGCAACAGGGAAGGAAGATTGTTATAAAGGGTGCCGGCATAAGGCGCCTGCGGGGAGGCGGCAACGGCGACGAGATCGCCATAATAAATATAGAGATGCCAAGATCGGTAAATGGCGAGGAGCGCTCGCTCCTTGAGAAGTTCAGGGACCTTCAGGGAGGAGGGCCGGGAAAGAAGAGGTTCGGTGTCATATAGAAAGCCGGCCGGCGTGGTCTTACAATGGAAACCATGGATGCCGCAGGATGGTTATTAAAGATTGCATATTGATGCTACTATGAGGCGGGCTTGTGTCTCAGTTCTCCCAGACCATGGTACGCACAAGGCAGGATATGATAAGAGGCAGCATGACAGATGCGCACTGCCACCTTGACCTCTTCGATGCGCCGGCAAAGATCGTTGAAGAAGCAACGGGCAGGGGAGTGGACCTTATAATAACCGCAGGGGGCAGTGGAAAGGGAAACGCAGGCACCTGGAATCTCTCCCGCCTGCCGCATGTCTATGGCGTGATAGGCATAGACCCCGGCTCGGCGAATGAGGATGACGGGTACTTCGATGAACTTGAGATCATGGTGAAGGGCAATGACAAGATAGTGGGCCTTGGCGAGATCGGCCTTGATGCGACAGTGGAGAACTCCGCGGCCGCATACAGGCAGGTTGAGGTGTTCGAAAGACAGCTTGAAATCGCAAGGAGGCTTGAGATGCCAGTCGTGATACACTCGCGCAAGAGGCTTGATGAGGTAGTAGGCATGCTTGTTGAGAAGAGGATGCCGCGCGTCATGTTCCATTTCTTTGAAGGCGATGAGAAGGAGGCCGCGGAGCTGGCTGGGCGTGGCTGGCTCCTCTCCATCCCTCCAGCGGAATCCGGAAAGAGGAAAAGGATTATAAACGAGATAGAACTAAGTAACATAGTAACGGAGACCGATTCGCCAGTCGTAGGAAAGACGCCTGCAGATGTTTTCCAGGTTATAGATTATATTGCGAGAATAAAGAATGTAAGCCCAGTAGAGGTTGCCGAACAGACAACGAAAAACGTAAAAGGCTTCTTCGGCATATGATGCTTACGGGCCCGTAGCTCAGCTTGGATAGAGCGGCAGACTTCTAATCTGATGGTCACGGGTTCAAAAGTGCTTGAAAAAGCCTGAAAATCCCGTCGGGCCCGCATACCCACATGAGGTTTGACATATGGCAGATAATAAAAAATTTGACGAACAGATAACCCAGATAAGGCAGCAGATAGACATCTTGCTGAACGACAATAGCGTGCCGAGAAACGTAAAGACTGCGCTTGAGCAGGCGAAAGCCGCGCTGGGAGAGGACACCGACTACTCTGTTAAGGCATCGGCTGCGACATACAAGATCGACGAGGTCAGCAATGACATAAACCTTCCACCGTATGCCAGGAGCGTGATCTGGAATATACTCAGCATGCTTGAATCGATAAAGGAGTAGCAGCAGAGTTTCTGATGATTGCGGGTGCGGTGCACTGGCATCGTACCCGATTTGCGTGGTGGGAATGTGTCTGAGAACCAGCTTACCGTTGAATTGGCTAATAGGCTTAGCGGCAAGGTGGTAGTCAGCTCCGACATCTCTGATTCTGACCTTGTAGGGCTCGACCTTGAGGCCCTGACAGGCAAGATTGTAAGCTTCTTCGAGCCACTCGAGGGCATGAAGCTTCTTGGAAGGGAAGAGCTTGTGAAGATAAAGGAGAGCCTTGCGGTGGAGAAGGAGCCGGTACAGG
Organism: Microcaldota archaeon; assembly: GCA_021817325.1. Classification (GTDB taxonomy): domain Archaea; phylum Micrarchaeota; class Micrarchaeia; order Micrarchaeales; family CABMGC01; genus JAKAVK01. Next base: position 49,926 of record JAKAVK010000022.1, read on the forward strand.
TGGAGATAATCAGGGAGACCGACTTCAAGCCCCTTGCAAAGGAGATAGACAGCAAGTATAGCTTCAAGAACTTCGATGTCGAGATGGCTGGCGTTACGGTAAACGACTTCGCCGCCTATTTCAATGACAGGCTTGACAGGTTGCGCGGAGTGATAGAGAGCGGCAGGGGTGCTAATTTTGGGGGCATGATAAGAAACATAGAGAGTGTCAAGCAGTATGCGGACGGCAGGGAGGTGGGCATCATAGGCATGGTCTATGACAAGATAATAACGAAGAATGGCCATGTGCTGATAACATTGGAGGACCAGACCGGATCGGCAAAAGTCCTGTTCATAAGGCCGGAAAAGAACGGCAGGCCTGAGCTTGCACGGCTCTTCTCATCTGCGGAGAGGATAGTAATGGATGAGGTCCTTGCGGTGAAGGGGAAGATATCCGGGCCATTCATAATCGCAAACACAATACTCTGGCCAGACGTACCGATCAGGACAAGGAAACAGACGGAAGAAGATATCGCCATCGCATTCACTTCGGACATACACGTGGGCAGCAAGCTCTTCATGGAGAAACAGTTTGGCAAGTTTCTGAAATGGATAAATGGGGAGATAGATTACAGGAGGGACCTTGCGGGCAAGATAAAGTACGTTGTGGCAAGCGGCGACCTGGTAGATGGGATTGGGGTGTATCCAAATCAGGACAAGGAACTCAGCGTGCCGGATATATACAAGCAATATTCCATGCTGTTCGACCTGATATCCAAAATACCAGATTACATACATGTCTTCCTGCTTACGGGCAACCACGACGCGGTGAGGCTGGCAGAGCCACAGCCCGCGCTGACCGATGAGCTGATAGGCGATTTCAAGCAGAGCAACATACATTTCCTCTCCAACCCTGCAAGGATGACACTTGGAGGGCTCAAGATTATAGGCAATCATGGCACGACTCTGGATTCGATAATACAGAGCATACCGGGATGCAGTTACAGCAGGCCTGAAGGAGCAATGATAGAGGTGCTCAAGAGGAGGCATATTTCGCCGATTTACGGCGACAACCCGATAGTGCCTGGAAAGAAGGACCAGATGGTGATAGACGAAGTGCCCGATGTACTGCACATGGGGCACGTGCACAAGAACGGCTACGCAGACTACCACGGTACGCTCATAGTCAACGGAGGGACTTGGCAGGCAAGGACCAGCTACCAGATAAAGCTGGGCCATGTGCCGAGCCCGGCTCTGCTGCCTGTCTATGAGGCGAAGAGCATGAACCTCTCAAGCGTGGACTTCAATGACATAGGGAGCTAGGCGTTTGCAATGGATATTGATTCTTACTTCGAGATGCTTTCAGGCCGCTTTGATGAGGTGTACAAGATTGCGGAGGCGGCACGTGCAAGAGGCTACGACCCGAGGACCTACGTCGAGATAAAGCCCGCTCCAGACCTTGCGTCAAGGGTAGAGGGGCTGACCAACATCGATGGCATAGGAGAGCTGATACGCAAGGCATCGTCGGGGCAGTCCAGGACAAAGCTCGCATTCGCAGTGGTCAGGGAACTATGCACGGACAACATGTTCGCAGAGCAGGAGACGATAAAGAGGATAGAGATTGCGGTCAAGGTGGGGACGGCGATACTTACCGAGGGCATATTGGTAGCGCCGACAGAAGGGATACAGACAGTGAAGGGCTACAAGAATTCTGACAATACTGACTACATAGCGATCTCCTACGCAGGGCCCATACGCGGAGCTGGAGGGACCGCGGCCGCGCTTTCCGTGGCGCTGGCAGACTATGCACGCAAGCTCTTTGGCATAGGCGCATACAAGCCCACGCAGGATGAGATAGAGAGGTATGTTGAGGAGACGGAGCTGTACCATACCAGAGCCGCGCGACTCCAGTACAGACCGCCTGACGATGATGTTAGGGTAATAGTAGGCAACTGTCCGGTATGCATAGACGGCGTGCCAACCGAACAGATAGAGGTAGGAGTGCATGGAAACCTCAAGAGGCTGGGACTCGACGGCAAGGAGATACCCATAACAAACAAGGTGCGTGGAGGCGTGGCACTTGTGGTATGCGAGGGCATAGCGCAGAAGGCAAAGAAGCTCCTCAAGGAGGTCAAGTCGCAGGGGCTCGACTGGGACTGGCTAAACAACATAATAAAGGTGGATGTTAAGAAAAGTGATGCCAGGAGTGGAGACACCAAAAAGTCCAGTGTCTTTCTCGAGGATCTTGCTGCAGGAAGGCCGATACTCGCATATCCGAGCATGCAGGGGGGATTCAGGCTTAGATACGGAAGGAGCAGGTTCACTGGCATAGCCGCAAAGGGATTCCATCCGGCAACCATGGTGATCACCAACAACTTTGTTGCATTAGGTACACAGCTGAAGGTGGAGATGCCTGGCAAGGGATGCGTCGCACTGCCCGTGGATTCCATAGAGGGGCCTTTCGTAGTGCTGCAATCGGGCGAGGCGCTGCGAATCAGCGATAGCGACACGGCCATGCAGGCGCGTGATCAGATAAAGGAGGTGCTCTCGATGGGAGACATCCTTGTCACCTACGGCGATTTCAAGAAGTCAAATACGCAGATGCTGCCGAGCAGCTATGTGGAGGAGCTGTGGGCACAGCAGGTCGGCAAATATATCCATGGCTTTGACAAGACTGACGTCAGCTTCAGTGAGGCATATAGAATCTCCTTGGAGCATGGGGTTCCAATGCATCCCAAGTACCTGTACGAATTCAATTCGGTCAGTACCGATGCCATAAAAGAACTCTCCCTCTGGCTCGGGTCGGAAATGCCACATGCTGACAGCATATTCGCAGTAAACGAACTGGCTGCCGATGCCTTAGGAGGAGTGAAGAGGACTCTGGAACTACTCAATGTGCCGCATAAGATCGCTGATGGCAAGATACGGATAGAGAATGAATATGCGCAGAGCCTGCTCGCATCCCTTGGCTTTGCATCGGGGATGGACGGTGCGCTCAATGCTAACCCAAATCCATATGCTGATGCAGAAGATGCACTGGCGATGGCCAGCCAGAGGTCCGCATTCAAACTTGTAAGGCGCTCCACCTTCATAGGCGCCAGGATAGGCAGGCCTGAGAAGGCCAAGGAGCGGCTTATGCAACCTGCCCCGAATGTGTTATTCCCAATAGGCGCAGACGGGGGGAAGGAACGCAATATTACCAGCGCCTATCTCACCGACTCAAAGAAGTTCAGATCCAGCATAAAGGCAGATATGGCGCGTTATAGGTGCAGGAGCTGCAAGCGGGTGATTGACGGGCAATTCTGCTACGACTGCGGGAAGAGAACGTATGTGGAGAGGAAGTGCGTTGACTGCGGCGCAGTGACTGAGAAGAGAACCTGCAAGGTCTGCAATGGCAAGACCATCGCATATGAGCAGCGTGACATAATGCTGACAAAACTTGTAACTGAAGGGATGAAGAGAACTGGCGTGTCAAAGCTGCCTCGCATCATGAAGGGCGTAAAGGGCCTGACTAACGAGAGCAAGGTGTCGGAGCCGATAGAGAAGGGCATACTGCGCGCGCTGAATGGAGTCTACATCTTCAAAGACGGCACCGCAAGATTCGATGCAACTGACGCTCCGCTGACCCATTTCTATCCCAGTGAGGTCGGCGTTGGTGTGGAGAAGCTTAGGGAGATGGGTTATACAAAGGATTATCTTGGTAACGAGCTGACAGATGCTGGGCAGCTGCTGGAGCTAAGGCACCAGGACGTGGTAGTGAATAGGAGATGCATGGAGAACCTGCTCCACATAGCAAACTTCGTAGACGACCTGCTGGAGCGCTTCTACGGGCTGCAGCGCTTCTACAATGCGGCAACTGCAAACGATATGATAGGCTGCCTGCTTGTCTCACTCTCTCCCCACACCTCATGCGGAGTGCTTAACAGGGTCGTAGGATTCACTGATGCCAATGTGGGCTTCGCGCACCCTTATGTCATATCGGCCAGGAGGAGGAACTGCGACGGTGATGAGGATACCGTTATGCTGCTTCTCGACGCGCTGATCAACTTCTCCAAGGACTACCTGCCTGAGAGCGTAGGAGGCACGATGGATACGCCGCTGATCCTGACCCTTAACGTCAAGCCGGAGGAGGTGGACGACGAGGTCCATGCGATGGAGGTCGTGGGATCTTACCCGCTCTCTTTCTACGAGAAGAGCCTTGCTTCGGTCTCCCCATCAGAGATAGAGATTGAGATCGTAGAGAGCAGGCTTAAGGACAAATCAGTCTATGACAACATCAGGTTCACTCACAGCTCTTCTGCCGAGGCGCTTGCAAAGTCGCCTAAGAGGAGCAGGTATGTGCAGATGAAGACCATGCAGGAGAAGGTTGATGCCGAATTCAATCTCATGGACAAGATATACGCAGTAAACAAGAAGGATGCCGCCAGGAGGGTCATAACGAGCCACTTCATACCAGACCTTATAGGCAACCTGCACTCGTTCTCGCGCCAGACCTTCAGGTGCGGCTCGTGCAATGCTAAGTACAGGAGAGTACCGCTTGTAGGCAAGTGCACAAAGGACGGAGGCAAGCTCCTGCTTACCATATCGAAAGGGGGTATAGAAAAGTACCTTCAGCTGGCGATAGGCACCGCAGAGCGGTATGATCTGGATCCATACATCAAGCAGCGCCTCTATCTGGTCAAGGAGGAGATTGACGGCCTGTTTACGCCCCTCGACACCGGAGTAACTGCGACAGAAGGCCAGTTCAGCCTTACCAGATATATCTGATAGACACCTGTCAGCGTGCGCGCTTGCGGTTCCTATTGGCGCTCTTGATCGCGTCCTCGAATAGGTTCAGCCCAGTCTCCAGGTTCGCATCGGATATTGTAAGTGGAGGTATTAGCCGGATACTCGAAGTGCCGCACGGGAGCAGCAGAAGCCCGTTGCTGAAACATTGTTCCAGTACCTTCTCCTGCTCCTCGACTGCAGGCTCTTTCGATCTCTTGTCCTTGACAAGCTCCACGCCGATCATCATTCCCAGGCCGCGTACATCGCCCACGATCTCGTAGTCTTCCATCATCTGTTTCAGGCGCTTCATCATTCGCTTGCCCTTTCTGTAAGCAGCCGCCTGGAGCTCCCCGTAATTCTTCCTCACGTAGCCAAGCTGCGCATCCGCGCCGGCCACGGCTGCAAGGTTCCCGCCGAAAGTGTTGGCGTGTGAGCCGGATGGTATGTTGCCCAAAGATGACCTGGTTACGGTAACGCCCATCGGCAGGCCGGCGCCTACAGCCTTGGCCATTGTATAGATGTCCGCCTCAACTTTGAAATGGTCCATTGCCAGGAACGTGCCTGTTCTCATGTACCCTGCCTGCACCTCGTCTGATACCATTAATATGCCGTTGTCCGATGCTATTTCACGTATGCCCTGTATGAACTCCTTTGGAGGCACTATGTAGCCGCCCTCCCCGGCCACAGGCTCCACGAATATCGCTGCAACCTCGCTGGGAGGGACCTCTTTTGCCAATGGATACTTCTTTATGTAGTCAACACATGCCATCCCGCAGGATGGATACTCCTGATTGAATGGACAGCGGTAGCAGTACGCATATGGCGCGTGCACGACGGCATTGAACGGGCCGAAGTGCTCGCGCTGCACGTTCTTTGAAGCTGTCAGGCTCAGGGAGCCCAGGGTCCTGCCGTGGAACCCGTTATAGAACCCCATCATGTACTGCCTCTTGGTGAATATCTTCGAGAACTTTATTGCAGCTTCGTTTGCCTCAGCCCCCGAATTGGAGAAGAAGACCCGCCCGAATCCTTTTGGAAACATCTTGACCAGATTTTCAGCGAATACCACTGGCAGTTCTGAATAATAATCGGTGAAAGCCGCATGCATCAGATTACCTACTTGTGATCTGATTGCGTCCCTCACGAGCTTGCTCGCATTCTCGCCGAAATTGTATACAGATATGAATGTGGCAAAGTCTATGAAGCGGTTACCCTCGATGTCGTAAGTATAATCGCCCTCTGCTTTGTGAGACACGAATGGATAATGCTCCCTCGTGGTTGTCAGCATTACCTTCCTGTCTCTTGCTATTATATCCCTGGTCCTATCGGTTATCTTGATCCGCATGCAATAACCGATATTGATCGGAACGACAAAGATAAGAATGCGAGCCCTTCCTCCCTTACACCAGGATGCCACGGCGCCTATCTCCGCAGTAATGGATCTAATCCGGCCAAAAGTTCGGTTAGCGAGTCGTAGATGAAATCAGGCGCTTCGCGGGCCAGGCGCTCCTTCACGTGATAGCCGGTTGTAACTGCTGCTGATCTCGCCCCCGCACGTCTTGCTGCGAGTATGTCATAGGTCATGTCTCCAACATATACTGTGGACCCTGGTTCTCTGCGGTTCTCGGCGCACGCCGACCTTATGGCCTCTCCCTTGTCCTTTACGCTGCCGGTTAATCCCCTAAAACAGCCGCTTATGCCGTATTCCGCGGCTTCTGCGACAAGATGCTTTCTTGGATGGCTGCTGATTACCACTATCTGAACGGCTTCGGCCAGTCTATCCAGAATCTTCTTGGCGTCTGGATATGCAACTGGGCTGATACCCTCTTCCCTGACCTTTGCAAGAATTGCACTGTACTCCTCGTATATCGCTGCCCTGTTCCCAGTTACGCCATTGGCTGCGAGAAACTCTGCAGGGCCAGGCTGCGTTATTGGAAGCCATTCGTCAAATTTGAGCCTTGGTATGCCCCGTGATTCTAGAATCCGCATATTGGCTTCGTATACGGGACGCCTATCGTCGCTAATTACCCCGCTCCAGTCTATCGCCACAAGCTCTATACGGCGTCTGCCAGCGATCCGGCTCTTATACAGCATGCGACCTAGCTCACTGCTTGATCCTTGCCTGCTCTATCTCAAGCGCCCTGGCAAGCTGCTCCTTGTTATCAGGGTCGACCATCTCGGAGAGGAACTCAAGGTGCTTTATGTTGCACTTCCTCTCCTTGAATCTTGCCGAAGTCCTTACACTAACCGTATTCCCATCCAGTATCTTCGTTATGACAGCCTTCTTGCCCGCATCCCTTCCGTATTTCTTTATGCACACTCTCCCTACTTCTACCAAAGCCATAGTATCAGTCCATCGTCTTAGTTGTTTATCAGACCTATTTCCTTCATCTTATTTAGTATCCTCTCCGCGACCTCCTCGGCAGGTATCGAATCCGTATCGATTATGAGGTCGAATGGGACAGTATCCCTGCCCAGCTCGAAATTGTAGAGCTTCTTGTACAGCGCGTAGTTCTCCTTGTCCCTTATCCTTGCAGTCTTTATTGTCTCGGTTATTCCGGTGTTGTCGCGCTTGGCCATCCTCTGCGCCCTGTTCTTTACATTCGCATTGAGCCATATCTTGAACCCGTCCTTTGCTATCCACGGTGCGGTGTAGCTCGTAACCACCACATTGCCTGCCTCTATCTTCTTTATCAGCCTTGCATCGGCTTCTTTGTCGAATTCCGAATTCGTCTCCCTCTCCCTCATGAACCTTATCCCGTCATCAGTATCCCACCAATCATCTCCTCCTGGAGTATAGCCCCTGTCCTTGGCCATCTCCTTGAGTATGTCGCCTCCGCCTATGACACTGAGGCCCAGCTTGTTGGCCAGCAATTTTGCTACTGTTGTCTTCCCTGCGGCTGGCATACCGGATATGACTATGGCTTTCATGTGATCAGTTGGTTGGATGGCAGGTTCAGTGGGAGATCATCTGCAGGATGTAATTCCTCTGCACTATTCCTATGTCGTTGAGCTTCATCTCTCCCTGTTCTATCCTGCTCGCCAGTTTTATTACGTTGGCCGAGCATTTCGAGCAGAGAACTCCTCCGAACATGCGTGCGTTTGAATTTATCGTCCTGCCCTTGGCGTTCCTCTTTGCAGGTATGCCATTGAGCTCGGCCCTGCAGATCGCGCAGTGGGGCTTTGAGCCTGGCTTTCTCTCGAAGTGGAGGACATGCCTGCCCTTTGGAGTGACCCTGTCAGTTCTCCTGAAACTCTTGGATCTATGCATGGGTCTTGGCAAAATTAACACCTTGTATATCTAGGGTTAGTAGATGTATATACTTAGCATGGTGGCATTTATATTGGTTATTGTTATGGTCCCGTATTCCATAGAAATTGGAAGGAATGCATAAAAAGCAACATGGCGACAATATCGAATATGGGTGTTGAGGGGCGGATAATAGTAACTGAAATTTCTACAAAACCACACTTGCCCCTCTCCTTTCTGTTCGACGATGCCCGTTCACGGAGCCAGGCGGCGCACGATAGGACAGATGAGGAGCTCTTTGCAGACCTCCTAAGGCGCAAGACCGTATCAGTGACAACGGCCATAAAGGGCCCCTACGAGAAGGCCTCTAAAGAAGCATTTATAGAGCTGGATATACGGGCGGTATACGAACTGCACCAGTTCAAGATGGAGAGTAATGGTACGACAACAGTGTATCTGCCTGATTTCCTCACAAACCTTGTCTACAACGGCAAGCAGGTGATCTTCGAGCCTCACACTGGCGGCGAGTACGCTGATAGCAAATTCTGCAGGCGAGTAAGGAAGATGCGCGAGATGCACGGTGAGCGAATCTACATAATAGCGCTCAGATATCCCTCGCCGCGGGCTTACGAGCATACTGCGCCGCGGCATGGCGAGGAATATGCGGATGAGATATGGACCATGCCGATGATACTGCAGTCTGGCACCAAGGCCGAGATAAAGAGAAGCTCTAACACCTGGAAGAAGCTCTTCAAGTCCAGGATAAGGGAGTTCTCATCCAGGGGGGCCGTACTGGTAAGAGACCCGGAAGAGATCGCAAGGCTGGAAAGCACTCTTTTCGAGATGCTAAGAAAAGCAAGCTGACTATATCTTTATCTCTCCTGACTTGACCTTGGCCTCGAACCGGGCCTTGTCCCTCTTCCCCAGCATCATCTGCACAGTAAGGCTCAGGACAAATGTTACCAGTATGAAGAACAGGCTGTCCTGGAACGTATTGTAGTGTATCTTATACACGAACAGGTTGTAGACAGGCTTGGTGGTGGCGTTTATCTGCATTGAGCTGTTTGCCTGCGTGCCTGATCTGATGGCTATCGCATCGCTATATGCATCGCTGTTGAGGTCATACGCCTTTGCGGAGTAGTTGCCCTGCGGCAACGTTCCTGCAAACGTGTCCGTCGCCGTGCCTTCGGATACCACGTTGCCTGAGCCGTACTTGCCGCCACTCAGCCATACGCCAACAGTATTGTTCGTGCCTGCTGGTGCGCTTGCGGTTAGCGTGACGGTCTGGTTTGGCGCCGGGTTTGTAGGAGATGCAGTGAGCATTGGCACAGGAAACAGGTTCGGAAGTATAAAGAAATACAGAAGCAGTGAGATGACGAAGAGCACAGGCGTGGCCCGCATCTGGTGCTTCATGCTCTCAGACATTGTGGCGGAGAGCTCCTTTTGCTTTGCATTTATGTGGTCCTGGGGAGCCTTGCTCTCGGTTAGCTGCTTGATGTCGTCCATGTGCTTCTTCATCTTCGCCTGCAGGTGATATGTCTTCTCTACATTAGCTATGCGCCTCTGCACCAGTATTGATACGGCTATGTCGACAATCGATATTAGTATAAGTTCTATATATATCAGGTACAACAAGTGCTCATCTGCCTTTTTGTTTTTCTCTAACATCGAAGTGCTCTTCCAGGATCTTGCCTATCTCTGTTGACGCCTCTTCCACCTTGCCATCTGCATTGTATATGATGTATATCGGTATGCTCAGGTATATTGAGCATGATGAGAGGATGGCCAGGTTTATGCTGCGCTGTTCCTCTATCTCGCCGGTTGTGTCGTTTATGTTCCGCCTGTGCTGCTTCTCTGGATCCTTGTGCCTCCTCTTCCAGATCTCTTCTGCCGTGGCGTCGACATATATTATCGCCTTTATCCTTATCTTCTCAAGCTCTGCAAGCGTCACCCCTGGCACGTACCTCCTGCCGTATTTTATGGTCAGGTGCGTGTCTATTATTGCGTCTGTCTTTCCCTCTATTATCTTCTTGAACGCCAATTCTCTCTGTATCAGGATGTCATCGTTGGTCAGCATGCCCAGCTTCTCCCTGTCGGTTATCCCGAACCTCTCTCTTGCTATGTCGAGAAGCACGTCGCCCAGGTTGACTATCTTGAAGTCACCCTTGAACTTTCGTGCTGTTGTCTCGAGCAGCGTTGACTTGCCGGCACCAGGTGTGCCTACAAATAGTACTAGCTTTGTCATAGAACGCACTACCTATTTGGCTGCGCAGGCTTAAAATGCTTTGGCTGGAGTTACTCCCCTCCCATGCCGCCCATTCCGCCTGGAGGCATGCCTCCTGCGCCTGCAGGAGACTTGCCCTTGGAACTGATCATGTCGTCTATACGAAGTATCGATGCTGCAGCCTCTGTGGCGCTGGATATCGCCTGGGTCTTCACTTTTAGTGGCTCTATTATGCCTAGCTTGTCCATGTCGCTTATTGAGTTCTTGAAGACATCTACGCCGTAGACCTTTCCGTCCTTGCCCTTGTGCTTGCTCCTAAGCTGCACAAGCGTGTCTATAGGGTCCATTCCCGCGCTCTCTGCAAGAGTCTTGGGAACGACCTCGAGCGCGTCGGCAAAGGCCTGTATGGCGAGCTGCTCCCTGCCGCCCACGTCGGTGGCGTAGTCGCGAAGCTTCATCGCTATCTCGACCTCTGAGCTGCCCCCGCCGGTTACGTACTTGCTGTCCTCTATGGTACTCGTAAGTGCACCGATCACGTCGGTGAGCGCCCTCTCCACTTCGTCAGCAGCCTGCTTTGTTCCCGCCCTGACGAATATTGTAACGCTCTTGGGATCCTTGCACTTCTCCACAAAGACCATCTGCTCGCCAGCTATCTTGCGCTCATCAACCTGCCCTGCAAAACCCAAATCGCTCTCTGCGAGGTCGTCGAGGCTCGTGACCATCTTTGCGCCGGTGGCCTTTGCGAGCTTCTCTATATCGCTCTTCTTGACCCTTCTCACAGCTGCAATGCCAGCCTTTGCCAGGTAGTGCTGCGCTACGTCGTCTATTCCCTTCTGTATGAAGACTACGTTGGCCTTTGACTTGACTATCTTGTCGACCATATCCTTGAGCATCTTCTCCTCCTGGTTGAGGAACGCCTGCATCTGCTCAGGCGAGGTTATCTCTATCTTGGCGTCGACCTCAGTCTTTTCTATTTCAAGGGCGACATCAAGAAGCGCTATCTTTGCGTTCTTGATGGATTTTGGCATACCAGGATGGGCCATCTCCTTGTCTATCAGCACGCCGTTGATGAACTGCGTGTCGTTGACGCTGCCGCCCTCCTTCTTCTCGACTTTTATGAAATCACGGTCTATGGTTATCTTGCCCTGCTCCCTGGTAGCTACCTGCTTTATCGCCTGCAGTGCAAGTTTTGTTAGGTATGTCTTTGTGCTCTCTCCGCCTATGTTCTTCGAGCCTATAGAGACCTCTGCTATATCCTGCAGCTTTGCGTCATCATCTATGTTTATCTCATTAGATGCCATCTTCAGAAGCGACCTGGTCTTCTCCTCGGCCATCTCATATCCCTTGATTATGGCAGCTGGAGGCACGCCTTGATCAAGCAGCGAGCCCGCGTTTCTCAATAGGTCCCCGGATATTATTACCGCAGTGGTTGTTCCGTCGCCGACCTCCTTGTCCTGAGTCTTTGCCACCTCTACAAGTATCTTCGCTATCGGGTGCTCCACATTCATCTCTTCGAGTATCGTTGCGCCGTCGTTGGTTATTACTAAGTCGCCAAGCTCGCTGACCAGCATCTTGTCCATGCCCTTAGGCCCCAGCGTTGTCCTTACAATGCTTGCTACTGCATATCCTACAGCGATGTTGGTCCTTTGTGCCTCCCTGCCCATGAGTCTGTTCGCCCCTTCCGGGAGTATGAGATACTGTTGTCCGCCCAATTGATTTTCAGCCATATTATTCACCTAAATAGGAAGTGCAGGTTAATGCGCATAAACATAGTTGTGTATTTTCACTATATTTATAATCATATATGGCATACAAAGATATTTATATATTTCTGGCAAAAGACCGTTTTGATGCCGGTGGGTGTATATACGGGAGCCTTGCATTCCTGCACTCCGGCACGTGGCACACCAGGAAGGCTATAAATGCTTCTATGAGTAAAGTCCTAATCGTGCGTGCATGAAGACCGTAATTGCGTTTGGCTCATTTGACATACTGCACAGGGGCCATATACTTTATCTTGACGAGGCGAAGAGATTAGGGGGTAGGCTTGTTGTTGTCATAGCCAGAGATGAGAGCGTGAGGATGTTCAAGGGTAAGAGGCCGTTCTTTGACGAGAGGACAAGGAGGTACATGGTCGGCTCTCTGAGGGTTGTAGACCAGGCTGTCCTTGGCGGGAAACTCTCGAAGCCCGCGGACATATACAGGATCTTCCTCAAGCACAGACCTGATATCATAGCGATAGGCTATGACCAACGCGTGAATGTTGCAGAGCTGAAGGAATGGCTTGCGGCCCACGGAATAGCGGCCAGAGTGGTCAGGATCAGGAAGAAGCTTAACGAGGAGTTCTACAAGAGCTCTGCGATAAAGAGACGGATAGCTTCGCTCTGAGCACTGGACCTGGCCCACACGGAAGGAATTACGACGTTGATATTGATGCTCACTGGTTGTGAACTGCTATCTTGACTATGCCGCCGCCAAGAATATGCACGTTTATCCCGTGCGTCTTCTCGAGATACTTGGCTGCGGCCGCAGAAACGCTTCCGTTGTAGCACACGAACACGCAGCCTCGCAGCGTCTCAAGAAGTCCCTTGTCGAGTTCGGTTATTGACCCTGGATTGAGCTTGATTATCTTGTCCGCATCCGTTCCAAGCGCATACTTTATGGTCCCCACCGGCTCCGTGCCCAGCCAGACGAACTTGGTGCCGCCGCCCTTCACCATGCTTGTTGCCTCGCCAAGGCTGAGTTCACTGACCTTTATGCCGTCATCGCCCTGAAGCTCAGGTGTAGAGGAGTATAGGCTATTGCGCTGGGCGCTAAGAAAGGATGCGGAATGCAGGTTTGCCTCCATCTCGTTCTTCCTGTGCCGTGCTGCATTGACCTCCCCGGCCATCGAGTCTATGAACTTGACCAGGTGTGTGGCATCCTTGTGCCAGAGCCCGTCCATCTCGCCCTCGTTCCGAGTCAGCGTCACGCCCGCCTCGAACTGGCCGCGCAGTCTTATCATCAGGGAGGAGAGAAACTTGCCCCTCACCTGAACCACTGTAGTTATGTGCTCGTACAGTATGTAGTTGTAGTCTGCAGGCGAGATGAGATTGCGCCCGGCATACAGGCCCCAGAAAGTGTTGTGTATTATTATTATCCTCTTGTCCGTAGCTATGAAAAAACAAGGTGTTATGCTGCTCAGCAGACTCTGCCGCTCAGCCTCCTTTATCTCCTCGCCCTTCTCAAGCAGGCTGCTTGCCTCCTCATATATCCTCGTCTTAAGAAATCCCATCCCACCACCATCCAATCAACAATAAGCATTTGGCTTTTCTGATATATACGCCTTTCTCTGCGGAGACCGCGTTCCATAAAGAATTGCCTGCATGCACCTTGGCAGTCGGTTAAGAGGACTTGGCTGTCTTCCTGAGCAGGGGATCGAACTTGTCGAAGAATGCGTCCCATGTGTATCTTGTCGTTGCCAGCTTCCTGCCATCCTTGCCCATCTTTGTCGCGGCGCTCTGGTGCTCTGCGATAAACTGCATTCGATCGGCCATCTCTGCAGGGGAATTCACAAGGAAGCCGGTTTTGCCGTCCAGTATGACCTCCCTTGGCCCGCCCTCATTAACGGCTATTACTGGTTTTGAGCTTGCCATCCCCTCCAGTGGGACTAGGCCGAAGTCCTCGTTTATTGGCGCGTACACCACTGCACTGCACCTTGAGTACAGGCTTATCAGCTCCCTGTCGCTTATATCTGTCCTTATCTCGATCCTGTACCCAGCGGAAAGCTTCCTGAGCTTATCTGCGTAAGCCCTGTGCTCCGGATCCCTTGATACAGGACCGGCCATGATGAGTTTGTAGTTCTTCTTTGATCTCTTTGCAAAGTGCCTGAAGGCGTCCACCACATAGTCCTGCCTCTTGTTTACCACTATCCTTGAAGGGTAGAAGAAGAATTTCTCATCCCCGTTGTTGCTGAACTCTGAATAGTCAAGTCCCGGGCCCGGGTTGATTACTGTCGCATCCCTGCCGTAGTATCTTGATATCCTCTCCTTTGTGTTGTTGCTGTTTGCCGCTATCTGTTCTATGTTCCTGACTATGCCCTTTGCAATCAGCTTGTAGGTGCTGGTCATCGCAGCATACAGCAGCTTCTCTCTCCCTGATCTATTCCTCATGCGCACATGATAGAGGTCATAGACCTCGCGGGGAGGTGTGTGGCAGTACCACACAACCCTCTTGTTCTTGTGCCTTATCCATTCACTCGGGGAGATGTGCGAGTTTATGACATCGTAGTCCTCCTTTATCTTGAGGTTGTAGAAGTTGTATCCGTACCTGAAACCCTGCGATGCACGATATGGCAGCAGCCTTGAGACGCTTTCATTTTTACCCAGTATCTTCACTTCGACATCCCCGAATTCAGGGAACGTGCCCTTCCGGTCGTACTCTAGGGTGTATATCGGCGCCTTGTAATGCTGCGCTATCTTGAGTATGACTCTCTCGAACCCTCCCTTCAAGTTCAGATACGGCTGCATTAAGAGTAGCTTCAAGGTCCACCACCATTATCCAAGACGTGGCGCGCAACGCTGTCAACCAGGTACCGTATAGTTGTTCTTAATCCAGCTTGGCTTTGCGGTATGAGGCGGATTGCCACCAGTGTAGTTGTTAAGCGCATATATTACGACCTTGCTCGTGCTGTTTACATAGTTTATTCCGGTGAAGTTCGCCGGATAGACGCGCGTGAACCCAGGCAGATGGCCGAGGAAGTATCCCTTGTAGTAGTTTGACTGATAGAATTCAGACGGAGCGTCGGTTATGGTATCATTCGGCCCGTTAGGCGCATAGATCAGTATGAATGTATAGAATACCTGACCCTGTATCTGGGTCAGCCCTTCGAACAGAGGCGTCGTAACAAGTATGTTGGTCTTCGTGCCATTTGGGTTCAGCAGGTACGTGGGATTTCCGGTCTGCAGCAGACTGACAGGCATGCAGTATGTCTGGTTGGATAATTGCGATCCTAGGCCAAGCACCACATCGCCGATTAATGATGGGGATGTCGAATTGCCTGACGAGCAATATTCGTTTATGGTTGCATTGTAAGGCACTATCAGCTCTGCAGGATCGTGGTTTATCTCGCATGGCGAGGTTCCCAGCACATATGTCTTGCCGTATTGCTTGCCCTGTAAGATCGCATAGGCGTAACTAGTCTGGTTCGTGTATACGCACGCCAGGAAGTCAAGGGCTCCCCACTTTGGCACCAGTTGATCATCGTAAAGGACATATTTTGCTTGGATGGAGTTCATGTACGCACCCATCGTGGTTGCATTGTAACCGTCCTTAGCCCCCATCACAAACTCAGCTGCCACATGGTAGTCAGTTGTGGGCACTGAGTTATCCCCCCTGATCACGGCATTGCTGTTTCCGAACCAATTGATCCAGTCGCCGTAGTCCCACCAAGCAAGTATGCGGGGTGCATATGGACCCACATTCTGCCTCATCCATGCGGTCGCTGCGAGCCAGTAGTTGGGCACGTTATTGCAGTACATCGCATAGCCAACGGAGTTGCCACTGTTGGCAACAGAGGTGCAGTTTGCTCCGTATGCGCTTATGGCTCCGTATATGCTGGGCACTGCTTCGATCAGTATTATGAACACTGCGATGCTTATCATGACCCACCATGCCTTTGTTCCTTGGGTGCTCGCATTGGTGAGCATCGCCACCTCGCCGAATATGACCCCTATAGCTATTACGTAGGCGACGCCCAGGTGGGGCATATACTTGACCTCTGACATTCCGGCTATCATGAGCGGGAGAACGAGCGCAAGAAGGAAGATTGTAGCCTGCGACTGCCTTCCGTACAGCGCCATTATCATCAGCCCAAGAAATGCTATGAGGACCACCCATACTATTATATCGGTGTTTGCGATCCCGAATGCTATAGGGCCGAATCCGTTGGCTCCGAAGTTGAAGAATGCGCCTGTGGGCGCGTACTCCTGCACAGTCATAAACAGTGGCGATGACGGCGTGGTGAACTTCTTGCTAAGCGTTATGTATGCTGCTATGGGCTTGCCTACCGGAGTAAGGCCTATGACAAGCGGCAGGAAAATTGCAATCGCTATGAGTATCCATATATAGATCGTGTGATCTGGGTACTTTGAAGCGTTGTTTAAAAGCACGTCCTTCACATCGGAGATGCCCTGACCTCTTATCAGCATAGGCAGGAAGTCGAATATTGCGACCAAAATGAGCGAGAAGAGCGGCAGCGCTATTATTATCGGGATACCTACTACAGATGGCGTCCTTTCTGTAAGCGTTGCTCCGTATGGCGAATATAATACGTAGGAGATTATTATTACAATAAGCACAACGGCATTCATCTTATAGAATGACGGTGTTGTGATTTGGTTATCATTGGAGTTAGGCTTCATCACCCCGACCGCTATCAGGGAAGTTATGAATACCACAACCAGGCCGTACGGCAGGGATCCTGCACCGCCTATGACCACCACGGCTATTGCCATTGGTATGCCCACCAGCGCCAAGCTTATCAACTCAAGCGTGCTGTATTTGCTCCTGCCCTCTACACGCTTCAGTACGAGTATGGTTCCCTGGAGCACTATGAACAATGCGAGTATGCCTGCGGTCACAGTGTAATAGTGCGCACCGAGGAAGTTGGCAGCAAATGCGATGCCTGCAAGGACGGCCAGCCTCTTGTTATCAGGATACTTGACTGCCAGAAGATAGGCAGTCACGAAGAAGAACATCGCGAATATCCCCCACGGCTCAAGCAACTGCTCCCCTGCGATGAATGTTGTGAGCAGAGTTGGCATTGTAGCAGCAAGAGCGGCGCCTATTATTGCAGGTATGTCGCCGTACAGGTGATAGAGCAGCACGAAGATAACAAATACCAGCAGTGCTGCCATGATAGGAGGGTACCAACTGCTGACAAGGCTGAGAAGGGTCGTGTTTGGCGGCGAGTATCCGGATGCATTGCCCAGTGCCACTGCGCCTGCTACCGAGGAATTTGATGTATGGGTTATCCCCAGCGTTGTTGTCGAAGAATTGCTGATTAGTGCAGTTGCAGCTGCACTATTGCCCCCTGCAAGATCGTACCAGTATGCTTCCAGATAAGGCACCAGAGGCTGTAGCCTCTCGACAGTTCCATTGGTTAGCGTTGGCCATGCCTCGTGCGAGTATTGTATCTGGTATCCATAAGTAAGTATGTTCTGCGTGCTTAACATGTCAAAGTAGGGATCAAATTCGAAATATGATGGGGCCTTTGAAATATTCATTATCCTTGTTCCGAAGGTCAACAGCATGACCGCAAGCAGTATGAACCATATAGGTTTTATGTGGAGAGGCCTGCCTATCGACTCTGCCTGGCCCCTGAGGAGCATGCGTTCTTCTGCCTCGTGGCGCTCGTATAGTCTGCGTTCTGCGTCAGAATGCGACGCCTCTATCCTGCTGCGTTCCTCGGGGCCTGCGCTTTTCAGCGAGTCCAGTTCCTCCCTGTGCTCTCTGCGCAGCTGTTCTTCCTCGGCCTCGTGCTCCTTTACCGTGCGCATGTCGAGGTTGAGTGCCGCTATGGTGGCCCTCTGTTCGGCAATCCTCTTTTTGTAATCGCCGGACGACTGTTTGAATGCCGGTATTGTGGGCTTCATTCCTAGCATGCCCCTGATAATGCCCGTGTTCAGGGCGCCCTGCTGGATTGAGAGGAGTATGCCTATGATTGTTATCACTATTATGTTTGCATTGTATAAGCCTCCTGAGAATGAGAATATGTGAGCATAGGGTATCAGGTACGATTCCAGCCATATCGCAGCCGGAGGCAGTATCATGCCCAGGATGAACCCTGTCACCGCTATCTCGAACATGTTCAACTCTGTCTTTCTAAGCAGTGCCAAGGCTACGAAGAAGCCTGGAAGCATTATTGAGAAAAAGCCGAGTATTATTGCGATGATTAGAGACATGAAATTGCACGCGCTATATCTAATTCTATAGATAACTTAATTAATTTCTCCAGCAGATACTTTATTGCCTAGCAAACATTATAAAGACTCTTGTTCGTTTCGCAGTGGGTGTTTCGTTGAAAGATACCGTCGCTATTATAGGAGGAGGCACAGCTGGCCTTATAGCTGCAAAGCGCTTGGCCAGAATGGGCATAAAGACTACTGTTTTCGACCAGAAGAAGGTGCTTGGCGTACCGGTGCGGGCATCTGGAATACTCTCAATAGATGGTCTTGAGACCCTGGGCATAGATTATTTCAGGAGCATAACTAATACCCTCTCCGGGGCCGACCTGCACGCCGGAGGCGAGGTTATGAGAGTAAGGGCGCATAGGCCCATGGCTTACGTGCTCGATAGGAGGAAGCTGAATGAGATATGCAGAGAGGAAGCCGAGGATGCCGGAGCCAGGATTGAACTTGGGAGGCAGATCGCAGGCGCGGAGATGCAGAAGCTGTCGCGGTCGAATATAATAATAGGCGCGGACGGCGCCATCTCGGCTGTTGCAAGGCATTTCTCCATGGGAGCGATCGGCAGATACATCACCACATACAAGGCAGAATACGCTTCCCGCGCTGCCGAACCAGGGATCGCCAGCTTATTCTTCGACAACAAGATCGCGCCTGGGCTCTTTGGCTGGCTCTGCCCCAACACGAGGGACATATTGGAGGTGGGCATCGGGATCGACTCCAGGCACGGGAATGCGAAGGCAGCATTTGACAGATTCATAGGCATTGATGCCGTGAAAGATGCGATAGGCGCAGGACAGATGCTGAACGGCTACGCCAGCATCATACCGTCGATGCTCAGGGAGAGGATCGTGGACCCAGTTAGGGAGGTGCTGCTTGTGGGCGATGCTGCAGGGCAGGTAAAGCCAACGACTGGAGGGGGCATAATATTCGGCGGCAACGCGGCCAGGATTGCGGCCTTCTGCATCAATGAGCACCTGATCGGAGGTAGCAGCCTTAAAACCTACCTGGATGGGTTCATGGACGAGTACGGGCTCGAACTCAGACTGCATTCAGCGATAAATGGCTTCTATTCCTCTGCATGGGGGCGCACGCTTGGCGGCATACTGGCCATCTCTAATGCTATTGGAATAGATAGGTTCCTTGGAAGATACGGCGACATGGACAGGCCTAGCCTCATAATGAAGAGGTTCTTCCTTAGGAGCCTTGCCGGATGACTGGCCGCAGGGGGAGAATGAGGGGAACCAGAAGGAGGGTTTAGCTTGGCCGCCACAAAATTATCTGATACGTTTCCCTCCCGGTTATGATTGTTTATCGGCTCAGACCGGGTTGCTTCACATAATTCATTAGTCGCTGGTGTCAGCGTCGCCGTCTCAGGATACCCAGTGCGATGCCGTTGATATTCGGCTTCCTTATCGCGGCGTCGGTATTCGGCACCACATACAGGATATGGCCGCGTTCAGCCGGTTGCGCACACGCGGCCACGCCGATTCCCCTCCCGCACTCGATGGGCGACACGTCTACCATCACTGGACCCTCTCCCGGATAGTGATATGAGCCGTCCGGCTGCCTGCCTGATGTCTGCAGCCCGAGTTTTTTTATGAAAAACGGTCCGAACCCATCGAGATCTTTAAGAAAATCCCTGGTCATGTTCGCCATCAAATACCCATAGGATACGAATACAGCGTGTCTTGGAAGCAACCCCGCAGGCAACATGTCCTCTAAGCTAGAATGTCTTGCAGCTGCCTCTTCGAACAGGTGCTGCATGTGTGCGACAGAGAATTGCGGATTTGAGAACTGCATACTGGTTTTGCATGCCGCAGGATATTCGTTACGCCAACCTGCAGCCGGCACATGCTGACTTATCTGAAGGCTTCGATGGGTTCTTACCTGCATCGTCATGCGCCTTCGTTGACGGTCTTCTTCCTCTCGATCAGCCTGTCGCCTACGAGCTTCCTGTTCTCCATGTCGTGCTTTACTCTCTCGCGCTCCTCTGGGGTCAGCACTCTGCTAAGTATGTAATCAGAGTAGCTGACGGATATGTCGGCCAGGGAGAGCAGCACGCTCTGCAGATCGCTAGTGGCTATCCTGTATTCCCCAGTGGGTTTAAGGATCTCAACCCCGACAGGAGCGAAGTTGAAAACAATGTTGATCAGCGCGCCTATATCGTTGAACAGCACGGTTATCTCTGCGCTGGTTGAGTACTGCCCATCCTTGCCCTGGAGCGGCTCCTCTATCCCGCCGTAGCAGTAGAGCACTCCAGGCGCCTTCAGCAGGCGCTCGTTTACCAGGTCAGTCATTATCGGTTGCAACTCCTCGGCCCTCTCACTGTGCATGTCGAAGTAGAGCTTTGCCAATATGCCCTTCTTATTTATTGCGTCGTCAGTAAGCTGATCCATCTGCGATTTAGCCATGATTAGCCCTTTATCGTTTGTATCAATTCGTCTATATTAAGCATTTGCTCGGATCCGTTTATCATGTCCCTGAGCTTTACCTTGTTCTGCTCCCTCTCCGCGTTTCCCACTATCACAGCATATCTTATCCTAAGCGAGTTGGCGTATTCCAGCTGCTTTGAGATGTTGCGCTCCTTCGCATTCAGGTCTGCGTATAGGCCCCTACCGCGCAGCATGTTGGCTATGCCTATGGCGTATCCTGCGTTGTCTTTACCTATGTACGCCACGAATATCTTTGCGTAGGTCTGCGCCGACTTCCCATTCTGCAGCAGTTCAAAGATCCTGTTCACGCCGATGGACGTGCCAACAGCAGGGATGGCGGCCTTGGTATATAGGCCTATTAGCCCGTCGTACCGTCCGCCGGCCACGATCGTAGGCATCTGCCTGCCATCTCTGAAGGCTACAAACTCCCAGATCGCCCCGGTATAGTAGTTCAGCCCGCGAGCTAGGGAGAAATCGATCGTAATCTCACCGCGCAGGCCGTATGAGCCTACTGTCTTAAGCAGTTCAAGCATTCTGCCGACCTCAGCCTTCACCCCGTCAGTCTCGGTTGCCAGCCGCTGGAGCTTCTGCTCGTTGTCCATCTCGTCCTTCATGAAGTTGAGCATGCTCTCAGATATCCTCTGGTCGATGCCTATCGCTGAGAGCTGGTCTATGACTTCTTTCCTGGTGGTCTTTGCAAGCTTGTCGATTGCAACTATGGCGGCCATCTGCTTGTCTCTCGGCACCTTGTATTTGTCAAGTATCGCATTGATGAAGATCCTGCTGTTGAGCAGTATTACATAGTCGTCTATTCCAAGGGCTTCTATGGCCAGCGCGGCTGCAGCCATGGTCTCTGCGTCGCTTATCGGATCGGTGCTGCCAACAATGTCTATATCCGCCTGGATGAACTCTCTGGCCCGCATCTTCTGCGGCTCGTCCCTGCGCCAGACTTTCTCGATCTGATATCTCTTGAACGGCATGGTTATGTCCTTGTTCATCGAGACATATCTGGCCAGTGGCACGGACAGATCATATCTCATACCAGTTTTGCCGTCGGCGAGTGCGTATATCTCGTTCCTTGATTGCTGGCCATACGCCTTTGAGTTGAGCGTGTCCATGGCCTCCATGCTTGGAGTCATGAGCGGATAGAAGCCGAACCTCTTGAATATCTCCTCTATGACCGATATTGTCTCCTTCAGTGATATTGCCTCTGAAGGCGAAAAATCGCGAGTACCCCTAACAAGTTCCATTGCCATCAATATCAGCAGCAAGTGCTGATCTATCTATAGGAAACGGTAAGTATTAAAGATTCTTGTCCAGCCACTTCTTGAAGGACTCTTTTGGTAACGCACCGACGGACATTGCCTTCACCTGCCCTTTCTCGAAAAGCAGCACGGTTGGTATGCTCATTATATTGTATTCGCCAGCGACCTCCTGGTTCTCATCGGTGTTCAGCTTCCCGAACTTGACCTTGCCGCCATATTCCTTCGATACCTCCTCTATTATAGGTGAGAATATCCTGCACGGTCCGCACCATTCGGCCCAGAAGTCGACTACTACGGGCTCTTTTGACTTCTTGACTTCGGCGTCGAAATTATCGGTTGTGAGATTTTCCATGCTGATCACGCAATTCTTATTTGTACCCACTGAAATATATAAAGATTCTTATTGCGGGCGGTGTCAACAAATCCCACACATTATTCCAGTGCCATATTTGCCTGCCCGCCTGCCTTTTACCAGGCCGACCAAGTTACCAGGGCCTTCTTGTCCTCGTCTATGATCTGGTCTTGCCTATCTGATGCCCCAATGCAAATGCCATGCGCTTCGACCAACAGCGGCCTTGCCTTGATCCGCCTTGCGATCTTTGCTTCCTCAGAAGCATAGCCCACTACAAGAATATCCTTAGGTACGGGGTCGCTCATTTTTATATGATCTTAGGTGCGAGTGGCTTGCCCTTTAAGCCTGTTGTTGGAATACTCTTGTTTGTCAAAATCGCAACGAAGTATTTGCGCAGCTTTAACCTAGCTCGGTGTCTTTCTATGCTCTGGGTGGTGTTGGTGCTTAGCATAACAGATTTAATCCGGTTCGGATGAAGCCGCTTGAGAGTTGTGATTTTCACATTGAAGCAGGTTATCGACATGTCAAAAAGCTCACGCTACTGTGTTATGTTATTGGTTTGAGATCGAAAGCCGTCCGCGGGATGTAGGTGTCTAGATCGGCAGATTCAGAATTCCAGATCCGATGCCTCCTCCTTCGCAACCTTTGGCGCATTGACGATTATCGTCTGGCCCACCTTGCTTACCCTCTCATAGCTTATGCTGTTCTTCCTGAAGTCGTTTCTAAGGTCAGCGCTCCTGGTAAGATCCTGCAGCCTCTTGAGCAATAGGTACGCCACCTCCCCCGATTCAAAATTTATCACAACCCCTCTGACCTCGCCAAGGACCGAGCCTGCAGAGGTTATTATCGTCTTTCCATAAAGTTCTGAAATGTTGAGTGCCATTGCATCACTATCTCAGTCTGCCTATCTTCTTCGAGGCAAACACGCGTACAATATATTCGTTTAATGTATTTATAAAAGCATCTATATCCTTTTTCTTCTCCTCGAGCTCCTCGCCCTCAAACAGGCTCTCATTCTCGCTGACAAGCTTCCTCAGGTAGCGATCCGTCATCGAGTAGAAGCGCTTGCCGCATTTTGTGCAGGCAAAGATCGGAACCACAGGCACCTTTGAAATGGCCCTAGGCTCTTTCAAATCGAGTTCCCGTACAAGGATGCCGCTGCAATCCTGGCACGCACTCTTGTATATGACCTTGTTGTAAGTATCAGTGTTCTCAATGGAGATGTCCTTGGCTCCTAGATACTCCTTCAGCGAGGACTCCGGGTCCTTCGACATCTTGTATGTCTGGTTGACTATTGCACCACCCTCCTCAAATTCCGTAAGAAGCACTCCATTCATCGTGTCCTCCGCAACACAAAAACAGTGCCCGCCATCGCTCTTATAAGGAGTTGTCCTGTATCTACCGCCTGTTTTATATACGAGCAGCGATTCAGATGACATCTGCCTCACCGTTTATCACATATTCGGCAACATCCTTACCCGTTACTTTGTCGCGGTTCTCCTTCTTTGCATTCTCAACGGCGTACTTTGAAATGCTCTCCGCCTTTTTCTCGAGTATCTTCGCCAACGCCTCGGCCCCCGCATCGGTTATATTCGCCTTGAAGTACCTTTTCACAAGCCCTTTTATCGCGCTCTTGGGTATCTTTGCCATTTATATCAGCACTCAAGATCTTCATCACTAGTCAGAAGTATGAGCTCATCACAATAATGCATTGCTGTGTAAAGGGATATAAACATGTTATCGCAGCCGGGGAAGTCCATAAATCGGAACGGGCCCGGCACAAATTGAGAAGGCAGCACATATTCACGACCCGCTGAATAGGGCACGTATGCAATTGGATATAGGCACTGGCGGCGGCGCTTATTCTGTATCGGTTTTGTGGTCATCCCCGCTGCGCGTGGCGTTGTGGGATCTCCTTTCCAGGAGATGCGCTTCCATCACTACAACATGTATTGCACTGGCAAGGGGATTGTTATGGCCAAGTTTGTTTGAAGTGCGCCGCAGGTATCTATTGAACTCTCCCCCATTTGTGTGGCGGGCAATGAATCGGGGAGTATGAGGGTTGTCCAGCATCTCCCTGATTACCCCGTGCGGAATACCATCGCGCCTCATTATGCTGTCTGCTAGGCGCGCGAGTTCGTGCTCGCTTATTGACCTTATCCTGCTCCTCATCGTCATGCTAACATCTCGGATACTGGCCGGCAACGGTAATTGGGGCCTTACAACCTAGTAGGAATATGATAAAGCAGGCTTGGCCTATTTATATATTACCTAGATTTGCAGGTTCAACAACCTCTTTTGCTATTTCATAACCTGCAGGTCTAACAGGCTGGGGATGGGCCATGGCGGGGTACTTGGATATGGCCTGCTGCTACTTGGCAGCCTCTCTGGCAGCAATGATGCCAATTGACTGGCAAGTAAGATTGGACCTGTGCTGCTAATCAGTAGATATCTCGTTGGCAAGGCTGGATCTCTTCTTGGAGAGCACCCTGTAACCGCAGTATGGGCATCTGATGAACTTCTCCAGATTCTTTATCTCCTTCTTGCAATGCAGACAAACGTATGCCATTGTGATCACATCTTAACATTATTCTTTAGCCATGTGGTAAAATCCTTATGCAGCTTTGAGTTGCTGGTGTCTATTATGCGCACATTCATCGAGGCCTTATACTCCTCCTCGTTGAGCGCCATGATCGGCTTGTACTCCTCCATCCTCGAAAAATGCACCTCGAGCCAGTGTATCTTGCCCTTCATGTAGTCCCTTACCACATCGTCGGTCATCGGAAGCGACGAAAAGCTGAAGAGCACCCCATCGCACCAGTATAGTGGCATCGTTCCCGCGGGAGTGACTCTCTCCCTGAGAAGGTCCATCTGGCCTACAGAGACTACCTCGTGTATCACTAGCTCGCCTGCCGGTTCGAATGATATCTTGACCATTTTATCCGCTCGTCCTGCTGATAATCATGTTTGCAGCTTCTCCAGCGGCAGTCTTGAAGGAATATGCGCCTCCCGCAAAGACCGCATCACAGTACCTGCACTTCCATATTCCTGTGCTTACCCGCTTGACAGCGAGTTTGCCGCACACGTCGCACTTATACTTCGCCTGCTTCTCCCGCTGCACGGCTCTGTACCTCTTCCTGAGGCTTACTCCGTACCTTACGCTAGCATTTGCCATCTTACTCACCAATTGCTTTCTTGATTATCTGCCTTAGCTCCCTTGACTTCTCGAATGCGGTGTCCATCATCTCATCTATCTCGTCGAAAGAGAACGCACCATTGAGGCCCTTCTGCACGGCCCTTATCGAATGCTCGTCGTTTGCGATTGTCAGGCGCGAATCTATGAACAACTCCTCGTTGGCAGTCGGATCAAGTATGAGCCTATGCAGTATGTTCCCGAATGTGCACGATGTGACTATGTTCGCAGTGGGCAGCTTGCCGAGGTTACCGCTCCTTACCACCTTGCCCGTCTCCCCCTCCTTCTCGTATTTTGGCATGCGCGAACTGAGAAGCGCAGCGGAGGCGGCCAGTGAGCTGGCGTCGAAGAGATTGCCATCGTAGTTGAGCACGTATAGATCCACGAAGACGCTCCATACCTTGTCCTTCTCTATGAACAGCTTGCCCATGTCTACCACGTTCGCGGCCCTTATGCCCCTGTCAACAACCCTTGCCAGCTCTATGGCCTCGGGCCCTGGAGGCCCGGTCTCATAGTCCCCAGATGCCAGAGGCAAGAGCTCTGCTGCAGTCATTAGGTTGCCCTCCTCCGGCTTATCTGCCATCGGCTCTGCAACATCGATCTTGATTCCTGCAAGAACCCTAGTCTGGCCGATGCTGGCTTCTGCTGATCCCTCGGCGTTTGGCATGGTGCCTATTTTGAGATTGATGGGCCGGTAGTCGAACATCTTCCTTCCATCCTCCCTGTAGCTTTTGGTTATCATATCCTTTATGTACTCCCCGGTTATGGTGCTTGTCTTCATAATATCACGCTTGTGCAGGCTGCGGCTGGTTGCTAGGCACGGCCTTGTACTTATCAGCTATCTGCTCGTACGGCAGCCTCAGCGCGTCGCGCTGCTTCTTGCTTATCACTTCGCCCGCCTTTCTTGCCATCTGCAGGGCCTCCATTATCTGCTCTCTTGACATGGAACCGTCCATCTGGAAGAGCAGTACCTTGCCCTGCCTTGGGCTTATGGCTATTGGAACATCCGCATCAGAGTAATTATCCTCTATCATGTTGAGATCAAGCACGAGCTGCTCCCCTATCTTGCCTACCGAGACCCCATAAGGAAGGTCTGTCATCGGTATGCCTGACGTAGCAAGCGCCACTGCTGCCACGGTGATTCCCGCTGCCCTCGTTCCGCCGTCCCCCTGCAGCACCTCTATGTATAGGTCTATCTCGCTGCCGGGGAACTTGTCCAGCTGTATCACGTTCTCAAATGTCTCCCTTGTTACCTTGGATATCTCTGTGGCGCGCCTATTCGGGCCGGTCCGTCCGTGGCCTTCGAGGGAAGAGAACGGGGCCATCTGGTACCTGCACTTTATGATCGCTTTCTCCGGATCGGAGACGTGTTTTGGCAGCGCCTCCTTTGGCCCGTATACCGCAGCGAGTATCTTGTTGTTGCCCCACTCGATGTAGGCGGAACCTACCGCATTCTTTACCGTATTGGCTTCGATCTTTATCTCCCTCAGTTCGTCAAATGCCCTACCGTCGAGCCTCTTCCCGTTGACTATCAATTCTGGTTTATTTGCTCCTCCGCCCATAGTTACACCTTCTTGCCGGCCTCGAGCATGCTCTTCACCCTCTCGGTAAGACCGTTTGTGTGCGCCTCGTCTTGTATTGTGAGTATCGCCCGGGTGGCCAGATCCATGTTGCCGCCGTTTAGCCAGATGAGGCCGTTCATGCCTACCTTTATATTGGACTGGGTCTCCATGCTCAGTTGCCTTATCATCGTGTTGCCCCTGCCCAGTACCCTTGGTATCTTCGATGGTTTCAGATACAGTATCTTGCCGCCAGACAACCTCCTCGGCCTTGCGAGCATTGCTGTCTTGGTCTTGTCGAGCTCCTTGACCGTTGCCTCTATGATGTCTCCTGCGATGAGATCGCCTTCGACATCCTTTGAAAATATAAGTCCGCGGTATGGCGCGTCAAGCGCGACCGTATATACGTTGAACTTATCCTCCTCTATTATTCCTATCACGTTGTCTCCTCCGCGAGGGTACCACAACCCTTCCAGAGGGGTGAGGATCTTCTTCTCGTCATCGTAGAGGGCCATCAGCGTGGAGTATGTCCTGCCGCCGTCTATTATGGTATTGTCTATCCTAAGAGGCTTGTCTGCAAGCTCCTCTCCAGGAACCACTATTCTTTGCATTTTCTTAACACCTTTCTAATATCATTGTATTGCTTTGGTTATTGCGCTTCCTCTTGTCATGTTGTTCAGTTTCTCGTAGAACTCCGATTGGAGGCCGGCGGGAAATTCGAGGATCGCCTTGAGCGAGCCATCGCCCTGCCATTCCTCCGACTTCAGGCCGTACTGCTTCATCAGGCCGTAGCACCGGTTTGCTGAATCAGGAGGCAGGATGACCTCCAGCTTCAAGGTTGCAAACTTGAGGGGCAGTATGACGTTCAGTTTCTTTATTATCGCATCAAGCTGCTCGTTTGCGCTCTTGAAAGGGTCTATAGTTACCCTCGCTTCCTGCATTGCGTTTTCGATGCGCTGCGCCGGGTGCGGCGCGTTTGTGCGCGGGTCTATAGAGTTGCGCGAGATTATGCTGATTATCTGCTTTCTCTTGTCTTCGAGGAGTTTGTTGCGCTGCTCAGTTGTTACAGGGACATTCCCCCTCTTTAATATTACCTCAACTATTTTGGCCATGTCTTCAGTGTTGAATGCTTTCCTTATCTTCTCCTTCGACTGCCTCTTTCCCTTGTTTGCATCTTCGAAGATCTCCTCCACCTGGAGGGCTGCCATTGGATTGGTGCTCTTTCCGGTCATGTAGGCATAGGCAGAGTCCGAGTCAACGAATATCTCGAATTCGTCCCCGTTCACTGAATATTTCGCTATAACCGTCTTCGACATTGCACTCACGGCTACAGGTACCCGAGCAACTTTTCAGGAGTCAGCATTACGAACTCTTCGTTGCCTTTTATGTAGCCTATATCCATATTGTCCTCGTTTACCTTCTCTTCGCTTATCTTTTTAACTATCTTGACCCCTAGGCCTATCGCGTCGTCTACACTCATGTTCTTCTTGTAATCCTTTACGAGTATCTCCGTCGCAATCTTCTTTCCCGAACCTATCGCGTCAGCCTGATAGCCGAGGAACGATGCGCCGGGCTCTATCTCGAAAAGTCTCGGTTCGGAGTCTATCCCTCCGACAAGCATTGATACTGCGTAAGGCCTGAGGCCTCCGTACTGGGTTGCCTGCATCATATACGCTGATATGTTCTTTGCGAGCGCCTCGACAGACTTGACATCGTCATAGATTAGCCTGTGGTTCTGTGCCTGGGACCTTGCCATGTCTATTATGTGCAGGCCGTCCGCAACCATGCCGCTGTATGTGGCGCCTATGTGTGAGTCGACCCTGAACACCTTCTGTATCGTGAGGGGGACCGCAAGAGGCTCCATTATGTTCTTGTGCGCGACGAAGACCACACTGTTGTCAGCTATGAGTCCTATCGAAGTTGCGCCCTTCCGGACAGCCTCCTTTGCGTATTCCACCTGGAATAGCCTTCCGTCGGGGTTGAACATCACGCCTCTGTCATATGCTTGTACGTTTGGATACATATTTTGCACCGATTTGTTCTCAATATTTTATAGGAATTGAGACTTACTAGTATACAATATAGTAGCGTATTTGTATTGAAAGTTTATATAACTTGTGATTATGGCTGTGTCCTGATCGCCCATACGGCTGCGGCGGCATGCGCCTCAGCGCGGCTGAAACCTCTTGGCAGGCTTCCTCCTGATATACATGACCAGGCCTGCTATCGCCAGAATGGCTACCACAGCTACGGCCACCAGAATGAGGTTCGAGATCAAAGATGAGTTCTGCGAGGCGGCAGGCGGGGTTGCGGTGTTGTTTAGATGAACCTGCGGCTGGCTGACAATTGGGGTGGTGCCATTGTAAGCGGTTGTGGCATTCTGCGGCGGCGCTGTTGGCAGCGGCGGTTGAGCAGTACTATTTAGCGTAGGGTTGACAGCAGATACGTTGCCGAAATTTGCGGCCTCTGCGACATTGCTATTAAGCACAATGGTAGTGCTGTAGTTCAGTCCTGCATAGCATCCCGTACCCGCGCATGTCCAGCCGTTAAAGTTCTGGTTCGTAGTCACAAATAAGATGATCGTTGTGCCACATGGGAACTGGTACGTATTATTGAACGGGTAGAAGGACTCCCCCGTGGCATTATCATAAAATTGTATGGTGCCGTAGCCGTTAACTACCCCGGTAAGGTTGCATTCTGGAGCCACGTGCGTAGTGGCGCTTGCATTGGAAGCAGAGTTTGTTGGAACGGGCGCGGCTGCATTTAATCCGTAAAGAAGCGCAGCGAGTAGCAGCGCTGCAACAGCCACTTGCATCCCCTTCCGATACACCGGCATAACCTAACCTTCTCGCCGGTAATTTAAATAACATGCTGTTTAGGGCTTGAATGTGCTTCTCCACTGCCGTACTGGGAGCTTTCAGAAACCCTTGACTTTGAGGAGGATTATCGCTACCAACACTATCGCTGCGCCTATCGCTAGTATTATCAGCGCAGTTCCTGTACCAGAGCCTGGGCTTCCCCCTCCTGAGCCGCTCTGCGCACTTATAGAGGACAAATTCTTGAAATATGCATCCTCCGTGATATTGCCATTGAGCACAATAGTCACATTGGTTTCGGCCCCCGAGTAGCAACTTGGGCCGCTGCATGTCCACTGCGTGAATGCTGTGGAATTTGAAAGGGCCTCTATGTTGACCGTACTTCCGCATGGGAACAGATAGGTTGAATTTGACGTGACGTAGTTCGAGGAGCTGGATGCATTGTAGAAATTGATCTCCCCAGGACCGTACACAACCCCGGTAAGTTTGCATTCCTGGACCTGCGCGGGCTGCGTGGACGAGCTGTTGGATTGGGAGCTTATCACGACATCCTCAGGCAGAGTGCAATCGGTTGAATTGGTCTTCAGATAGAAAGTATAGTCGCACGCCTCGAATGCGTAGCTCCCCGCCTTGAGCTTATCTGTATTGTATGTGACATTCCTGTGTATGAGACTTCTTGTCAGGAGGTAGTCTGCGCGCCCTGCGCATACTGACGTCTGAGCGCCACCAGTATTGTAGCTGCCGCATATGACAATGTAATCACTCAGGTTATTTGAGCTGTTTGTGAACGTCTCGTTTATTGCAGCAAAGATGGTGTTGTTCTGGCCCACTACCGTGGAGTTGCTCTGTATGCTGATGTTGATTGGCACAGGTATGTAGAACGCGTGCACTCCGGATGAGAGCATGCTTAGCAGCAGCGCCACTGCGATTGGCGTCCAGTGTTTGATCATATATCAGATCTTTCCGGACGTTGTTTAATAATCTTTCGCGCGGCACCTGATGGTCAGGAAAGCAAGATACCCTTTCAGGGGGATAGACTGCGATCGGTATTTGGCCGCTGTTGTCCTAGTCGGCCCTTTCAAAAGCCAGGTACTCACCAGAAACTGTTATATGCTTTATAGAAGCAACTACTATTTGGTGATATAATGGAGGCGGCAACCCCTACCCCTAATGCTACGCAAGGTGCTCAGCAGTCATTTGCGCGGGTAGTGAACCAGAAGCAGGAGATACGGAAAAAACTCTCTGGGATAAAGCATAGGATCGGGGTTTACAGCGCGAAAGGAGGGGTTGGCAAGACCACGGTTGCAGTCAACCTGGCATTCACCCTAAGGCAGATGGGTTACAAGGTAGGCCTCTTGGATGCTGATATAGACTGCCCTAACATAACCCTCTTCCTCGGCCTGAACGAGGTTACTGATGCTGTTTACCCGCTTGTGCCGAAGGAAAAGGATGGCGTAAAGGTGTTATCAACAGCCATGTTCCTAGACGACCAGAAGAAGCCCATAATATGGAGGGGGCCGCTGATCGGCAAGATGATCGCTGAGTTCTTCGAGAATGCAGAGTGGGGCGAGCTGGATTACCTGATACTGGACCTTGCGCCAGGCACTAGCGATGCGCCACTCTCGATAATGCAATTGCTCGACATGGATGGCTTCGTACTCGTCACCACCCCGCAACACATAGCGGCGGTGAATGCCATACGCTCAGGAAGGATGGCAAAGCGCATGGGGGTGGCGGTTCTTGGTGTTGTGGAGAATATGTCTAATGGGACAGGAGGAGGCGCAGCGGAGGTCGGCGAGGCGCTGGGGTGCGAGGTGCTTGGCAGCATAAGGATGAACAAGAAGCTAGATGAACTCAGCGACAGGGGCCTTGTAGCCGTGCTGACAGATGCAGATATAAAGAGTGAGTTCGAAATCATAGCGGGCAAACTGGTGTAGGTGCGTGCATGGCTGAGCCTTTCTCCAACATATTCAAGGAATCTAAGATATTCGCCAATAGAGAAGTTCTCTCACCGCACTATATACCAAACCATCTGCTCTTCAGGGATGCGCAGATCAACAATATAGTCAAGTTCATGACGCCATCGCTGAGGGGGGAGAGGGGCCGCAATCTCTTCATCTACGGAAAGACCGGCACTGGAAAGACCTCATGTATGAAGTATGTGATAGACAAGATAAGAGAACTTCCAAGCCTCAAGGCGAAGATCTCTTTTGTGAATTGCAGGATATACAACTCCAGGTACAGGGTTCTCAACAAGATAACAAGCGACCACATGCCGTTGTACGCAAAGCGTGGGTATGGAATCATAGACATATACGAGAGAATAATAAACTGGATCGATGAGGATGGAAAGGTTTTGATAGTGGCTCTCGATGAGGTTGATGTAGTGCGCGATCTTGACGACCTCGTCTATACGCTGACCAGGGCCAATAGCGACATAAAATCCGGGGGCATAATGATGGTGGGGATATCCAACAAGGTCTCCTTCAAGGATGACCTGGACCCCCGGAGCAGGTCCACGCTTTACGAGAATGAACTTGCATTCCCGCCATACAACTCGAAGGAACTTGGGGAGATACTCAAGGACAGGGCCGCGAACGGATTCAAGTCGGGCAGGATAGAGGGAGAGGCCATAAGCCTGGCTGCAGCACACGCCGCCAAGGAGAGCGGTGATGCGAGGCTTGCGCTCAAGATACTTTCCAAGGCCGGGGAGATAGCGGAGGAGAAGGACCTTGACTGCGTGACTTCAAAGGAGGTCAATGACGCCGCAAAAGAGGCCGACGAGGAGATTGCATACGATCTGGTCTATACGCTTCCTGAACACCAGAAACTTATCGTATATGCCATAGCGCTGCTCAGCGGCCAAGGTAGCAAGTACAAGAAGCTTACCGAAGGAACCGATACTTACATATTCAGCGGTGAAGTATACAGCAGGTATGCGGCGCTTGCCGACTCGCTACACCGGGAGGCTAAGAGCTCCCGTTGGTACAGGAAGTACATATCGGACCTTGAGATGCAGGGGCTCATAGTGACATACGAGTCTGGGAAGGGGATCAGGGGGCATACGAAGCTGATAAAGCTTGCCTATCAGCCTGATAAGATAAAGAGCATAATAGAGAAGGGTCTCTTCAACGAGACCGAGGCAACAGGCGAAGCTGCGCGGTAGACTAGCTTGTTGATACGGAGTTTGCGATCGCACTGCAGCAGGCGTGATGCCGGATGTCGTATCGTTTAGGATAGTCGATGATTTGTATGCCCTCGAAAAGCAGCAGTAGATACGCGTCGCGGCTTGCCAAGACCCCTGCGCATGTCAGGCTAGTGTTCATACTTGTCATACTTGCGGTATTCCTCGATGTCATAGATTTCTCTGCGGTGAACGTTGCGCTGCCTTCGATAAGATCGCAGTTCGGAGTTTCGCTTGCTGATGTGCAGTGGGTGATAGGGGCCTATGGCATAACGATGGCAGGCCTGCTCATGCTGAGTGGCAGGATAGGTGACATTTACGGGCAGAAGAAATTCTTCATAGCAGGGGTTATCCTCTTCACCATTACCTCGCTTACAGGGGGCATTGCGCCATCGTTCCTAATACTCGTGGTCTCGAGGGCGGTGCAGGGTATCGGAGCAGCCATCTCTTCGGTAACCGCGTTCTCAATCTTTGTCGAGCTTTTCCCTGAAGGGAAGGAGCGCAACAAGGCTATGGGAGTCTTCGTTGCAGTGATATCTGCCGGCTTCGCGGCAGGCGCGCTTGCAGGAGGATTCCTCACCACCTTCCTTGGCTGGAGATCGGTGCTATTCATCAATGTGCCAATAGGGCTTGCCGTCGCAGTCATGATACAGAGGCTGCTGGAAGGTGACAGCGGCAAGGGGATAGAGAGGCATCTCGACATCGCAGGTGCCGTCTCCATCACAGGCGGACTCATGCTGCTGGTGTACGCGCTTACCGTGGCCTCCAATGGCGATTTCTCTCTGCTGTCGATGGCGGTACCGCTGGCCGTCGCGCTTGCCCTCCTCGTTGGTTTCTTCATCGTCGAACAGAGGGCCAGGGCACCACTGCTGCCGCTCGAGTTCCTTGGGCGCGGCATGGTACTCAAGGCAAACGTGATGTGCCTGATAGTCGCAGCTGCAAGCGGAGGGCTCGGATTGATACTGACAGTCTATATGCAGCAGGTGCTCGGCTTCTCTGCACTGGATGCAGGCCTTGGATTCCTGCCTCCTTCGCTGATATTCTTTGTGGTGGGCGGATGGGGCACTTCGTGGCTCATCGACAGGCTTGGTACAAGGCGGTTGCTCATACTCTCCACAGCGTCGATCACCGCGGGACTGCTGCTGCTTGCACTCGTAACGCCAGGCAGCGGCTACATAGGCACGCTGCCCGGCATGATACTCTGGGCATTTGGCGCTAGCATAGGCTTTCCCGCGCTCAGCATCGCGGCGGTGGCGGGTACAAGGCATGGGGAAGAAGGATTGGCTACAGGCCTTATAACCACATCGCAAAGGATAGGCTTCCCGCTAGGGCTTGCGCTGATGCTGGCAGTTTCCAGCATAACGGACCCTGCAGCTGACACTTCTACCGGAGCTGCTGCGGTCCTGGGATTCGATTATGCGTTCCTTGCCGCAGCTCTCTTCAGCCTGCTTGCTTTGGCTCTAGCCATGAGTATAAGAATTGGCAAGGAACGGGGACTGAGAGGTGTGGAGATGGGCAGAGTCGAATTCATTGAAGCTGCAGAGGCTGAGGCGATATAGCTTGGATCCTTTGCGCTGCGCCAAACATAATGTAAAAGAATAGTGCCGGTGAAATTTATACGCCTAAGGGCAATTGGTCTGGAGGTGAACAGGAATGATGCAGTCTATGGAACGCACGGTGGTTAAGTCTGTCTTCCAACTCAGGCGCGGCGATGGTGATAATGTGGCGCTGACAGAGCTGCAGAGGAAGAACGAGGGCTCGAACATCGTAATAGTCTCCTTTCTTGGTGCAATTAACGCAGGCTGGAGGCGCGCCTTTTCTGATTCTTGGAGCAGGGTGCACGAGAATAAGACGCAGGAATTTACCGTCTTTCCGGGCAGAGGTAGCGAAGACATGTATACTTATTATTTTGCGCTTGCAGATGCCACGGCTACGATTGGCTACGCCATGATGCACAGGAATGGTGAGCGCTCTGCGTCGTTCGACCATTGTGGCATAGAGCCTGCATTCAGGAGAATGGGGCTTTACGGCGAGATGATTAGGGTACGAATGGAGGATATTCTTGCACAGGGCGTTACGGACATAGGCCTTATCGCAACCGATCCCAGGGTCGATCATAGCATTGTAAAGGCACTTGACAACCTTAGGGTGCAGGGGAGAATACACTCCTATGACGTCACGCCGTACCGTGCCAGCGCGACAGAAATGAGCCAGGCACGCCGTGTCTATTGCCGCAGGATGCAGGTGCACTTAGATATATGACACCAGGGCACAGGAGTATGCGGTGCCGTTTGCCGGTATTGCGATGGGTTGGAAGCGCCCGCAATTTGCAGAGCCGCTGCCTTATTGGTAACATCAGTGACAAGGCATGATGCATAACCATATATGAATGCTTAGAATAAATGTTGATTACGAATTGGCATGATTTCATGAGGATAGCTCTTCTGTCTGATTTTCACCTCGGCTATGACCGGTTTCGGGAAGACGCTAGGAGGCAGGCGGAGGAGGCACTGGAACTCGCATCGCAGCTTGCGGATGTACTTTTGATACCGGGCGACATATTCGACAACAGATCCCCATCACCAGACGTACTTGCAGAGGCGATAAACATCTTCAGGGAACTGTCAAAGAGGCAGTGGAAGGCGAGGGTGGTGAAATTCGACGGCAAGGGAGAGACCCATACCGAAATACCTGTCATAGCAATACCCGGCACCCATGAGAGAAGGGCACAGAACGTTGAGGATCCTGTGGACCTTCTGGGACTGGCAGGCCTGCTCGTTGACGTCAGCCAGGCGTGCGCCGTAGTTGAGAAGGACGGGGAGAGAGTGGCCATAAGGGGGATCGGAGGCATATCGGAGGAGAGATTCAAGGAGGTACTGAAGGCTGAGGACCCCAGGCCGGTTGATGGCGCATTCAATGTCTTCATGTTCCACCAGTCAGTCTACGAACTGCTGCCTTTCAGCCAGGATTTCATAAGGGCCGATGAGCTTCCGGATGGCTTTGATCTCTATGTCAACGGTCATATACACAGCAGGTTCGAGGGGAGGGTGCATGGAAAGCCGTTTCTTATATCTGGCAGTACAGTGCTCACGCAGCTCAAGGAGGGAGAGCAGGAGCAGAAGGGCTTCTTCGTGTTCGATACGTCTACCATGAGTTATAATTATAACAGGATAAACTGCAGGAGGTTTGTGCACAGGAAGATAGAGATAGAGGCAGCCGAACCTGCGCGCGTGGAGGAGGAGATACGCAAGGTGATAGAGGAGGCTTCGGCGAAGGGGGACAGGCCGATCATTAGGATAGAAGTTGATGGAAAGTTGAAGAAAGGGTTCAAGAATGTTGAT
The DNA here is from genome assembly GCA_021817325.1 of Microcaldota archaeon. Taxonomy (GTDB): domain Archaea; phylum Micrarchaeota; class Micrarchaeia; order Micrarchaeales; family CABMGC01; genus JAKAVK01. The sequence continues at coordinate 86,233 of JAKAVK010000022.1, forward strand.
CTGAACCTCTCTGGCCTGGCCAAGGATTACGAGGACAAGGCCATAGTTGAGATCAGCAGGAAGGGCGTGGAGAATGCTGGGATAATAGCTGCGGACTCGAAACGACAGGCATTCGATAACGTCTCGGTCAAGGATTACGGGCTTGGCATCTTCCTGGAAAGACTGCGGCATAACGAATATGATATGTCGGCAAATCCCACCCAACTCTTCGAGCTGCTGAGCAGCGAGGGAAGCAGAGAGAAGATTGTGAAGGGCGCAATGGACTCATTATTCAACGGCTAATATCTCGCTATCAACTCTGCAGGGCATGTGATATAAACGATGACGCTGTGATAATAGCGCTGCTTTTCGGTTTTGGAGATGACTGGCGCTAAGGATCACTGTGGGGTTGTGGCAGCATGGGGCCCAGATGCAGGGCATGTCGCCTTGGATGTACTGAAGGGCTTGCAGCATAGGGGGCGCGAATCGGCCGGGATTGCAGGGTACACTGCGGCAGGCCGCTTTTTCAAGGAGGTGGGCATGGGAACCCTGGATAAGGCGATCGACATTGCAATGATACCGCACAGTGCGCAGGTAGCAATAGGCCACTCTAGATACAGCACTGCTGCGGAATCATCGATTGAACATGCGCAGCCGATAGGAGGGGGGCACAATGAATGGGTGGTGGGTCATAACGGCGACGTGCCAAATTTCCTAGGGCATGGCGTAAGCGATTCCACGATTGTTCATTCCGTAGTGGAGGACCAAATGCGCAAGGGCCATAACATAGTCGAAGCTTTGCACTGGCTGATGAGCGTGGCCGATGGAGCTTACTCGATAACTGGCCTCTTGAAGGACGGTACCATAGTTGCGGCGAGGGATCCGCAGGGATTTAAGCCTCTATGCGTAGGCCGTATCGGCCAGAACATAGTCGTAGCTTCAGAGACTGTAGGGATAACGCACACTAACAGCGCCGTGGGATGGGCTCCTAGACGGGACGCGGAGGTGCTCTTCCATGTAAAACCAGGAGAGATGGCCTGGGTTGACAGGAGGGGCAATCTGTCAAAGAAGACCTTGGTTGAGGGTAAGCGCGTGACAACCTGTGCTTTCGAGTATGCATATTTCGCGAGGAAGGAGACTGAGATAGACGGCGTATCGGTAGGCGATTTCCGCTACAGGATGGGGGAGTTGCTCGCGGACAAAGCTGCCAAGGAAGGCGTAGCAGCCGACATCGTAGTACCGGTGCTAGGGTCGGGAGAGGAGTACGCAAAGGGATACGCGAGCAGGAGCAGGCTGCCGCTGGTGAAGGCGCTGATCAAGAACAGCGACGAGCGTGTGTTCATAGGCCCGGATGCCTCAAAACGGGCAGCGATCGCGAGAACGGTGCACAATGTGTTAAACGAGCTGGTACGCGGCAAGAGAGTCGTGGTTACTGACGATTCGATAGTGAGGGGCGATACCTCAACGGCCATTGTTGAGATGCTTTGGGAAGCACAAGCCAAGGAGGTGCATATGCTGGTGGGCTACTGGGCAGTGAGATATCCTTGCTATGAGGGCATCGCATTCCATGGAGCAGGGGAGCTGATAGCCGCAGAACGTACGGTTGACGACGTGAGGGAAATGATCAAGTCGACCACACTCATCTTCCCTGAGGAGGAAGAGTACAAGAGGGTCCTAGGAAGGAATGATCTCTGTAGCGCGTGCCACACCGGCGACCATCCGCTCAGCGAATCTACGCTGCGCCGGATACATGAAGTGGGATTCCGTACAAAGAGGCAGCCGATCCGCACCTGATTACTTGTGCGTAGCGCAGTACTTGGAGTAGGTGTACAGCGCGGCAAGGGACTGCGCAGCTGACATTGGCGAGTCGTATACCGGAAGGCCCGCGCTCTCCATCATGATCCGGTGCATCTGCGTATACTCCGCGCCTATGCTCAAAACTATTACCGGCTTATCGGTCTTGTCCTTGTACTCTACCATTTTTGCAGCCACCTTTGAATCTGCACCAGGAGTCTGGAACAGTACTATCGCTATGAGCATGTCGATGTTTGGATCGGTACCCAATGCCTCTAGTGCGGCACTGTACCTTTCGCTGCCGGCATCTCCTGCCAAGTCCAGTGGATTTCTTACGTTTACCAGTACAGGCATCGATTTCTGCAGCACCTTCTTGGTCGCTGCGCTGAGCTCTGCCAGCTCAAGCACTCCCGAGGAGGCGATCGCATCAGTAGTGAGCACACCCGCGCCACCGCCGTTGGTTATTATGGCAACCCTGTTGCCTTTCGGCCGTTGTTCGGTGACAAATATCTTTGCGTAGTACAGCAGTTCACTGAGGTCATTCGCCACTATGAAGCCAAACTGTTTGAATATTGCTTCCTGCAACTGGTAATCGCCGGCAAGAGCTGCTGTGTGCGAATGCGCGGCCGCCGCCCCTGCAGAGGTCCTGCCGGCTTTCAGAACTATGACCGGCTTGACCTTGCTTATTCGCCTGGCAATCTCGACGAAATCCTTTCCGCGCTTTATGCCTTCTATGTATAGTACAATCACTTTTGTCTCGGCATCATTCATCAGATAGTTTAGTATGTCAACCTCGTCTACATGGGCCGCATTTCCGTATGAAATGAACTTGGACAGGCCGAACCCTTCTCCGCCGATTAGGTCGAGTATGGTGCTGCCTACCGCGCCGCTTTGCGCGACAAAGCTGACTCCGCCAACTTGTGGCTTGCTCAGTTTGTATGTAGGCAGGAAGAGAGTATCGTTGCGCGATCTTGGATCCATGACGCCAAGGCAGTTGGGGCCCAGTGTAGGCAGGTTGTACTTCTCCGCCACCCTGGTCAGCGCATCCTGGAGCTCATTGTTCCCTATCTCAGCGAATCCGCCGCTGACTACCACTGCACTTTTTACCTTAGCCTTGCCGCACTCCTCAAGCGCCTGGGGAACGAAACGGGCAGGTATGGCTATGACCGCAAGGTCGATCCTGTCTCCTATGTCAAGCACGCTCTTGTAGGATTTGAATCCCATTATCTCGCCGGCGTTCTTGTTCACCACGTAAAGCTTGCCATCGTATCCGGCATTTATGTAGTTCTGGAGTATGACGTGACCCACCTTCTCCGGCTCCCGTGACGCGCCTATTATCACTACGCTTTTTGGCTTCAACATCGGCTTCAGATCAAGCTCTCGCATTTGGAAAACCTATTTGAGTATGCGTATGTCCACGGCAGTGTAGCCGGTCTCGCTGACTATTATCGGATTGAGGTCAAGCTCGCTTATTCCATCGTTCTCGATCAGCAGCCTCGATACCTTCATCAGTATGGCAGACAATGTGCCAGCCATCTTTCCGTTATGCGTAATTATGTCTTTTGAACGCAGCTGCCCCAGCATCTCCATCGAATCGGCTTTGGTTATCGGGCATAGCCGCAATGCAAAATCCTTGAACGCCTCCACGTATATGCCACCTAACCCAATTAGGATGAATTTCCCGAATTGCGGGTCTGCCCTCCCCCCTACTATTATCTCTACGCCGCTATGCGCCATTTTCTGTGCTATTATCTTGTAGGGTTTGAGTTTCACTGCTTTTGAGGTCAACTCCCTGAATGCTCCGGTTATCTCGGCCTTCGTAGCAAGCCCTGGTTTTACCAAGCCTGCCTTGGCCTTGTGCAGCGCCTTGTCTGATATTACCTTGAGCACGATCGGATTGCCGTATGAAAAGCTTACCGCCTCTGCGCTCGTTGACACGTACCTGCTCTCTACGCTACCTATGCCGTATTTGTCCAAGAGCTTCTTTGCTTCCATATAGTCAAGCAGCTGCATTGCACTCACTCATATGACGCCGCGGTAGTAGAGCAGGTAGAGGACGGCTGCGGCTATGACCACAGCTACGGCCACATACATCGCCATCCTGCTGCCTTTCCTCTTGGCGTGTATTTTTGCGAGCACCGCGCTTATGTTCTGTTCTGACTCCTGCTGCAACTGCGGAGGGGGGGCGGCGGCCTGTGTCTGCTCCGAATGCGTATCTGACTGCTGTTGGACCTGGGCCTGTTGCTGGCGCGGGGGCTGCGGTTGCGTCTGCTTTGTGCTGGCGTGCGTTGCACTTGCTTTGAGGAACCCAGTCTCCGTAAGCATTATGTCGACGTTTCCGCTACGCAGCTCGTATATTAGGAAATTCTGCTTGAAGAGCTTATAGAGCCTCAGTGCAAGATCCTTCGGACGCAGGTTCAGGTTATTCTGCAGGTCCAGTGGCACCTTCTTGCCCCCTGACAATTGATTGAGTATTGTCTCGTCAAGCTTGTCGAAAGGCTCGCTGGCCTTCGCATCAGCCTCCGATAGGAGGCGTTTGCCATTCTCTGTCACCACCATCTCGTTTGGGCCGGGATAGTACGCAGTGAAATCAATGAGACCTTCCTGCTTCATGGTCCCTGCGATATTAGATGCATCAAAGATGCTCGCATTTATTGCGCTTCCGAACTTTTCAAGCACTGTGTTTGGCGTGACCTTCATGAGGCACGCCAGTTCCAAGAAACCGACCTCGTCAGCCATTCGAATCCAAGTAATAGTGGATAAGAATAAATAAAAGCTTTAGTCTGCAATTGATTACTGCTGTGATTTTTTGGATGTTCAGTTTTTGGGCGGTGCAGGCGAAGTTGGCAGATCCGGCATCTTGCTAAAAGGAAAGAAAAACATGCTGCTGGACTACGGAGTGAAGCTTGATACCAAGATAGAGTATCCTATGAATGCGGGCAGGGTGGATGCGTTCATACTCAGCCATGCGCATCTCGACCATAGTGGCAATGCACCTGCACTCTACAGCTCCGGATCGCCTGTATCGTTCGGGACTCCGCCGACATTGAAGCTAAGCGAACTGCTTCTAGAGGACTCCATGAAGATCAGCAGGAAGAACCGTGTTGCGCACAGGTTTTCGAAAAGGGACTACAGGAATTTCCAGAGAAAGTACGTTTCGTATGATTACAAGGTTCCGATAGATTTTGGAGAGTATCAGATAAGCCTGCATGATGCGGGCCATATAAGCGGCAGCAGCATGCCCCTTATAGAGGACGCGCACAGTGGAAAGAGGCTGCTTTACACTGGCGACTTCAAGCTCTCGCCGCAGCTGCTCAGACACGGGGCCGAGATAGTCAAGGCGGATGTCCTCATCACGGAATCCACATATGCAACAAGCGAGCACCCTGACAGGCGCACGCTGGAGAAGGCCTTCATAGATGATGTCAAGCAGACCATAGAGAACAAGGGAACGGCCCTTGTGGCTGTGTTTGCGGTTGGCAGGGCGCAGGAGCTTCTTGCGCTGCTTTATAACAACAGGCTCATAGACTTCACATATGTTGACGGCATGGCGAAGAAGGCATCGGACATAGCGATGCAGTATCCTGGTTATATCGATAATGAATCTCTGCTGCGCGGGGCAATGGACAGGGTAAACAGGGTAGGCGACCATGAGGGCAGAGGCAATGCCTTGGCTGGAGGCAACATTATAGTTACAACTGCGGGCATGCTGAACGGGGGCCCCATTCTTAATTACATACTGAAACTTGGCCCTGCATCGAAGATCTTTCTTACAGGCTACCAGGTCGAGACGACCAATGGCAGGAAGCTTATGGAGGGCAGGCCGGTTGAGATAGATGGGCAGAAGCACAGGATAAATACCCCGTGGGCATTCTACGACTTCTCGGCGCATGCGGACAAGAACGACCTTTACAGGTTTGTAAGAGAGGTGTCACCGCAGAAAGTTCTATGCGTGCATGGGGACCGGGATAACAGCAGGGATATGGCCGAGGCACTGAAGCTTGAAGGATTCGACGCTCACGCTCCGCTAGTCGGAGAGAGATTAAGAATAGACATCTGATTACTCGTTGTACTCGTCTGACGCTTCTTCAGAAGGCTCGTTGCTTTCAGCAGCCTCGCCGCTTCCCTTCTCTACCACTTCTATCTTCCCATACTTTCCTGTGGAAAGCTGTGGTGTGCCTCTGAACTCGCCTACGTAGCCATTGGTTACCTTTACCTTGTCACCAACTCCTATTGCATCTATGTCCTTGCCCCATAGGGATATGACAATGCTTCCTGTGTCGTCCTTGAGTGTGGCGTTAGCCACATTAAGCCTCTTTCCGTACTTCGTTATGACCTCTCTTGGCTCTGATTTCTCTGCTACCGTGGCTTCCAATTCTACGCTGCTAGCGCCAGCCTTTAGCTCGCTTATCTTCACTAAATCACCATAATTAGCAACTTATGATAGATATTGAATAGATATATTAAGCTTTGTCTATCAGCAGAATGCTTTGCGATTGATTGCCAATGGGCTTTGCCGGCGCCCAGAGTATGGACTATGTGCGCTATGCACCCATGGCATCTCACGTCTTTTGCAGCTGCAGGTATAGGTCTAGCAGGTGTTCGTGTGCTTTTTCTGAGCCGGTGAGTATGAAGGTGTTTGCGGCCTGCTCTAATTCGCCCGCCTTGGCGACAGGTAACTTTTCTATGCGCTCTGCTGTGAGCTCAGGATCCAGGCACATCATCCCTGCAAGGTAACTTGCCAGATACCGCCCCGTCTCAATTGGTTTTGGCTGCTCTTTTGCAGGCGCACGCTGTACACCGACCTCCGTCCGCCTGAGCTCTGCCAGCGGCGAGGCTGCTGACACATCGAAATCACTTGAAAACCTCCCGCTAGGACGCCGCAGCTGCATGTTCTTCACTGGTCTTGCAATACCCTATCTCTCTGCACCTTTTATAAACTTATTCTGTGAACAGGGCGGTTGTGTGTCCTTCCTCCCTCCGCCCATACCCCGTGCCGCGCAGGATCAGGAGTAGAGCCGCGTGTGGAGCTTTGCAAGGGTCGCTATCGTTCCAGATGTCCTTATAGTATAGAAGCCTATGGGCTGGCCGTTGATCTCCTTCATGAACGCCATGGCAAGCACTACCATGTCCTCTGTGCCGCGGTTGACCCTCACCACAAATGACCTGTCCGAGTACTGCGCAACGACCTTCGGTCCCGCATCAGCATAATGCAGGTCCCCCAGGACCTTGCCCAGGCCACGCTGGAAGCCGTCGACTGTCGCCTTGTCACCGAGATTTATCTCCCTCGAAGCCTCGACAAGCACGTACCTTATCTTCCTCCTAATTATCATACGCGTCACCCAATGACGAGACCATCTCCCTGGACTGCGCTTCCGCGGCCCCGAGGAACCTTGCAAGTTGGATCATCTGCGCGCGTGACTGGAGCATCTCCCTGCTGCCTGCCATCGTCACTAATACAGTCTTGACGTGCGCCTTGCGCAGCTCTGCCACCATCCTGCGCAGCTTGTAGATCGTGCTTAGGCGCATGCCTGTGCCGCTGCCGCTCAGGCCCTCGGTAGAGAGCATGACCAGCTTGCCATTCTCTCTGGCGGCCATCATTGCCTTTGCTATTAGCTCATTTCCTTCAAACATTATACCGAGGACCCTTCTCTCGCGTGTTGCCCTTATCAGCACGCCCGGGTCCCTGCTAACTATCACCATCTTCCTTCTGGGATCTCCGGACAGGCTGCCGGACACATCTATATCCTTACCTGCCACGAAGATGCGCCTGTATCCCAGGCGCCTGACCAGGGCCTGGTCTGCAATGTCCTTTACTATGATGTCAAAATACTGCATCTGAACACTTTTTGATTGTCACACGAGCTTTGCCTTAATAAGCGTTTTTGCCTCCTCGACAGCCTTTGTGCAATGTGCCTTGTTTGGCCCGTATGCGCCTGCGGCGCACGGATGGCCTCCGCCGGTGCCGCCAAGCAGCTCGCCGACGTTCTGCATTATCGTACCGAGGTGCAGCGAGAGCTTAAGATCCAGCGGGGGCCGCAGCCTGGCAGATATGGATACCTCGTTTCCTACCAGCCAGTAAAGTGCCGCGTCGGCCCCGAGCTTTATCGCGGCATCTGCAACTGCATTGGCGTGTATCTCTACCTCACCATACATCAGCAGATAGCCGTTTACCAGTTCTATCTCCGAAGAGAGCAGGTTGCTTATCAGCCTGAATTTCTCCTCTGGCTTGGAGTTGTCTGCAAACTGTTCCATCACCTCCGGATAGCTCACGCGTGCTATTGTGAGCAGCTCTGCAACCTGCCTGAAGGTAAGCGGGGTGGAGTTCTTGAAATCGGCGGAATCAGATATGATGCCATTCAGCAGCAGCCTGGCAGCATGTGCATCAATTCCGAAGTTGAGCCTTTTCAGCAGCTCGTACACGATGCTTGACGCAGAGTTGTATCCCTCGGAATCGAAGTATATCGCGTTCTCTAGCTCCCTGGGCTTGAGATGGTGATCTATGAATATGAGCTTTGGCATAGCTTCTCTTGCGGCCTTCTTCAGCTTCCCGAGCTGCTTGGTGGTATTCGTATCAAGCACGACAAGCAGGTCGTATTCGGGGGGCAGCTTGCCCTTTATCTTCTGCCCGTTACCGCTCTCTTCAAGCATCCGTCGCGCATTGTTTGTTATGAAATCGGGATTCACAACAGTCGCGTTGCTGAAATACCTAGACAGCGCAACCGCAGCCCCCACTCCGTCCCTGTCACCCACAGTATGGAAAGTGAGTACGACCTTCCTGTCCCTATTATCTTTTATCAAGTCAGTGAGTCTTTCAAGGCTGATGAACTCGGTCACACTGCTCCGCCCTGACCCTGCTTGTAAAGCTGGGTTAGCCTGTCGCCCGCGGATTTCTCCTTGGACTTCAATTCGGTATACTGCTTGTTTGCGGACTGCATCCTGGCATCTGTCAGCTCTGCCCTGTCCTTTATGTCGGCCAGCGCCTTCTCCTTTGTAGTCTCGACTATTACGTTGCCTATGGTCAGATACACCTTTCCGGTCGCCTTGTCGAGTTCCGCCTTGGCCCTCTCCAGGTCCGCCTTCAGGTTCTGCAACTGGTCCAGCTGCAGCGCTGCCGTTCTCATCTGTTCCTGAAGCATCTGGTAGTCCCTCACTAGCTTCTCTATGTCCTCTTCGCTTGGCTGGCTTGCATTCGTTGCCATATGATCAGCTTTTCCTAAACAGTATACGACACTGGCAAATAAATACCTTAACATTATGCCGCTCTTTTCTACCAACCTGTCTGGCAGCGGTATTGGTTTATAAATCCTTCCATGGATAGGTACTGTGGTAATACAATGAAGAACGGCATGACGGGCTTTGTGGCGCTTGCGGCTGTTGCCACCTTATTGGCACTCCCGGCAGTTGGAGCGCAGTATTCTTCTGGAGCTGCGGCGGCGGTCGGTGTGGTCATAGTACTGTGGATAGTCTTTGCGATAGCGGCCTTTGTCCTGTTTATCTGGATGCTTATTGACTGCTTGCAGAATCAGAAGGATAACAAGGTGCTCTGGGTACTGATAATAGTCCTTGTTGGGCTTATCGGGCCATTGATATACTACTTTGTCGTGAAGAGGCCGCGGGACAAGCGGAGCAAGGTAGCGCAGTGAAAAACAGGCCGGCTTGCGCCGGCTTGCTTTCTGGGCTTAGGCTGTAGCGTGCGGGTTTTAATAGATAATGTGCGCTTTGTAATATACGCAAGTCATGATACGTATTGTGACTTGTCGATGGGTTGCCATGAAGATTAACGAATCCGAACTGATACAGAAAGAGATAACGCTTAGGAATGTCAGGCTCACGAGCGAAGTGCTTGAGACACGGCGCTCATCGATAAGATGGCTTGCGCTCTCGCTAGGGTTGCTTAACCCTGGTGAATCACGGCTCAGTGCAGTGGCGATACTGGATGCACTGGTATACTTTCAGTTCGTAAAGAAGGCCGACCCCGAGGTAAAGGAGCTTATTGAATATATTAACCGCAACTGGGAGGCTATCAACGAGAAGACGCTCAGGTATCATCTGCTGCGCATGAAGAAGATGGGACTCATAGAGAACAGCCAGGGGAGGTTCTACTTCAAGCCGCCCAGTGTAGGAGACAGGTACGATGCGGCTGTATGGTCTTTAAATCTTTTCCAGTCAGATTATAAAGAGATAGCGCAGAAGATAGAGGAAGTAATAAAGGCAATACGGAGCAGGAGCCAGTAGTTTGTGATGCTGAATGAAGAAGGAAATTTATTTTTGGATAGTCATAGTGGCCGGTATCTTGGCCGCTGCACTTTACCTGCGTTTCTACTACGCGCCTGCGCTGAGCGTCTATGTTGGTTTCAACTCCAGCGCGTCGACGGCCCTCGGCAGCGTTTATCCCTACCAGAAGGCAGTGCTGGAGTTTGAGATAAATAATACGGGCAGTACACTCATGAGGGACGTTGGTGTCGGCATATACGTTAACGGTAACAACACCTATGTATACGGAGTTACCGTACCCCCTGGAAAGAGTGCAAGAATCAGATACAATTACACGCCAGCGCGCAGCGGCGCCTATAACATCACGGCAGTTGTGGATCCGAACAGACTGTATGACATATCGGACAGGGCCTTTGCCTCCAGGAGCGTAACGCTCAACGTGGAGAAGGCCGCAGCCGCCGCGCCATACACGCTGATCCCCGCTAATGGCATAGTGGCCAGGGGGGCTAGCAACTACGGTATATCGGGACTGCTGCTGTCGGATTATGTGGGCGCGCAGTATAACCTGAGCATATTCAATTTCTCGAAAATAAACGGCTTGGATAATTTCATGCTTCCACTGCTGGGTGTTGCGGCAAGTGAGGTTGACAGGATTTCTGTGGCGTACGCATTCTATGGCAACGCAACGGTGTACTCGGTCTGGATGGATGGTTATGTGACCCCCCGCCTGCTGGGCGTGGCTGCTGAGGGCAGGAACTTTAGCTTCTCTAATCTCACAGTAGGGGGGCGAAATGTCACTGAAGTGCAGATCACGCCGAACCAGACCCTGTGCGGATGGTATTCGGGAGGTTGGCTCAGGACACTTACCGTAGAAGGGCCTTACACCTGCCTCTACCTGCTGAACGGCAGCGCTGCAAACCTATCCGCCCCGATAAGCTACCAGATAAACAACAACACCGCATTCAACGGCAGTGACGTGGTGGCCAACTACACCCGTATATATAATAACAACGCAAGCGTGGCAGGGCTGGAGCTGTTTGCGAACAGCTCCCTCACCCTCACCTCGGTAACCACAAATGCGATACCGTACAGCGCCTGCTACGGGAGGGTGGTCACTGCGGATAATGTGAGTTATTGCTCCTCGTACATCTTCCCGGCAAATGCGGCGGAAGCTTTTGGGCCCATCTCGATGATGCGGACCACAGCATACATAGGAGGGTACAACCTTACCGCGCTTTCGCTTGTGAACACCTCTGAGTTCTCCGCTTACGTTCCCGTGAGCATAGGTATAATCAAGGGTCTTGGGATATCAGGCAACTCCGTCCCTTTCGTATCTGAGGTGAGGAATACGTGCAGTTTCAACGAGACGTTCGGCTGTTATAATCTTACGTATGGGAACAGTAGTATCAGCTTCATCGTAAGAAACCTGGACAATAGGACAGTAAGGCTGAACTCCGCGAGATGCTGGTACGGAAGCATTGGCAAGGCAACACCGCTCAATGCAAGCGTTGCAGCCAACTCGGCTGCGGAGGTGAGCACGGAGTGCTATTCCTATGGGAACACCATAAGCGAGATCCCGCTCGGCCTTACGCTCAACCTGCAGCTCAATTACACGCTCAACAAGACCACGCATGCCACGCCTGGCAAGGCGTTTGTAATCTGAGCGTGGCTTTGCGGGTGCCAGGATGGAAGATCCGTATAAGTTATTCCTTGGCAAGGTAGGCTCCTTTACAGAGATACAGAGACTAGCGATAGCGCCAGTGGAGGGCGGCAAGGACTGCCTGATCATCGCGCCCACCGGCAGCGGCAAGACGGAAGCGGCAATGCTCCCCGTCCTGGCCAGGCTCCTTAAGGGCGGGAGAGGGAAAGGCATAATGGTGCTTTATATAACGCCGCTGCGCGCGTTGAACAGGGACTTGGTCAAGCGCCTGGTCTCGATGTGCGCTGAGGTCGGCCTTACGGCAGGCGTCAGGCATGGGGACACGATGGCGTCGGAGAGGAGGAAACAGCTGGCAGCTCCGCCCAACGTGCTCATAACCACCCCTGAGAGCCTGCAGAATCTGCTCCTCTCAAAGGCACTGAAGTCAGCTCTGAAGGCACTGGACACAGTCATAGTCGATGAGGTCCACGAGCTATACTACAACAAACGCGGCGCGCAGCTGTCGATCGCCCTGGAGCGCATATCCGAACTTGCCGGTGGATTCAAGCGCATTGGGATAAGCGCAACTGTTGGCGATCCGCATGCCGTGGAGCGCTTCATGTTCAATGGCAGACCGCACGAGGTTGTCCGGGCATCTACAAGAAAACAGTATAACCTTTTGGTCGAGTTCCCTGAAAAACCGGTGGCGGAGCATGCAGACTTCAGAAAAACATACTCGCTTGATGACCAGTCCCTTGCCCGGATAGAGAGGGTGGCGGCCCTGATAGGGAGTGCGAATGCGACCATTGTCTTCGTAAATACTAGATCCGTGGCAGAGTCGCTTGGCAGCAAGCTGATAAGCTTGAACAAGGCAGAGCATTTTGGCGAAGTAGGCATACACCACAGCTCCATTGACAAGGAGGAGAGGATACGTGTGGAGAACGCATTCAAGGATGGGAAGCTGAAGGTGATAGTGGCTACAAGCTCACTTGAATTAGGCATCGACATAGGAAGGGTCGATAGAGTGGTGCAGTACGGCTCCCCAAAGCAGGCGATAAGGCTGGTGCAGCGCATGGGGAGGGGAGGGCATAGGGAGAAGGTCTCGGTAAGCGGCAATATCATAGTTGCAAGCACTATTGATGCGATAGAGGCCGCTGTGATATCAAAATTCGCTTCTGAAGGCACTCTGGAGAAGCCGGCAATAGAATATGGGGCCCTCGATGTGCTCGTCAACCAGATATGCGCAATGGCAGTCGAACACAGAAGCATAAGCGCTGAAAGGATCTTTGACATAGTGAGGAAGGCAGCGCCTTATGCGGGGCTTGAGAGAAGCACCTTCGACAGGCTGCTTCTTTTTGCCGCTGATGCAAGGCTGGTCAGCATCAGGGAAGGCATGGTGGGCATGGGAGGCAGGGGCCTTGAGTACTTTATAAGCAACATCAGCGTGATACCAGATAATGCCCGTTTCTTAGTGAAGAACATAATAACCAATAAAGTAGTCTCGACACTCGACGAGAAATTTGTCTACAACTACATTGACAGCGGTTCGTCGTTCATAACAAGGGGAATCCCGTGGAAGGTTGTGAGCATCGATGAGGAAGCGATATTCGTTGAACCAAGCCGCGATGTGGAAGCTGCGATCCCAGACTGGGACGGGGAGGATATACCGGTTTCCAGGCAGGTGGCGCGGGAGGTTTTCCTGAGGTTGGCTGGTGCTGATGACATCGGCAGATTTCTTGACGATGCTGCACGCGGGAAGGTCGCTGCATTCATCTCAAAGCAGCACGGCTTCTTCGCGCCTGATGCCGGCAAGCTGTTCGTAGAAGACCTGGACGACTACACACTCATATACGCTCCACTCGGCAAGCTGGCCAACGAATTCCTGGCAAAGATCGTAGGCGCAGTGCTGTATTCCGAGGTAGGCGGAGGCATCAGCATACGCGCCACACCTTATGCGATCATTGTCAGCTATGAGAACACCGCCAGGAGGGCGGATATGAGGAGGGTTCTTGCCGCTGTGGCAAATTTCGACTTTTACAAGAAAAACGACCTGATAATGGGGTCCGAGCTCTTCAGGTATAAATTCGTGCAGGTGGCCAAGCTCTTCGGCATCGTGGAGAAGAAGGCGACAATAACCAAGTCAGGGGCAACAAAACTGATAAGCTTCTACAGGGACTCGCCGGTTGCAGAGGAGGCAATGCGCGAGCTGGGCAAGAACTATTTTGATATGGAGGCCGTCTCAAGCTTCATAGGCGGCATAAAGAGGGGCGAGATACAAATTGAAGAGTTCAGGTCCAATGGCTCCCCGATTTCTGAGGAGATACTCAGGGCCGCTTACCACTACAAGGAGCTCCTGATGCCCAGCGCCCCAGATGAGACCGATGTAGCTAATTTCAAGCGGAAGTTTGGCGAGAAGGAGATACGTCTGCTATGCACATTCTGCGGATTCTCCTTTGTGCAGGAGGTAGGGGTTGAGGGCGACTCGTCATTCGCATGCAGGAGATGCAAGAGCCCGATGCTGGCGATGTACAGTGATGAATACAACGACGTCCTCGCAAAAAGGCTTTCTGGAGGAAGGCTGACTAGGAAAGAGAGCACCTTATACTATGAGATGGTTGGAGAAGCTGGCCTGATATCCGCGTATGGTAACCGGGCGGTGATCGCGCTTGCGACATATGGGATCGGCAGGTCTACCGCTGCCAGGCTGCTCAAGTACATGAGGAAGGACTACAAGGAGTTCTATTTTGACCTTATAGAAGCGCAGAAGAACTTCGTGAGGACTAAGAAATTCTGGAAAGCTTAGGGAAGGCTATCTCGCCTCCTTCAGTATATTGCTTATCATCTCTACTTCCTCGCCGACATCCATCTTTGCTGAATTTAAGACAACATGGTATTGCTTTGGGTTCCGGTAGTCTACGCCTAGAAGGTCGTACCCCATCTTCAGCTCCGCCTTTTCCCTTTCCTGCAACTTCTTCTTGACCTCGTTTATACGCATGCCGGCATAATCACCGCGCTTTGATGCCCGCTTGGCCCTAGTGTCGATATCGGCTTCTAAAAAGACCTTAAGGCACTTCGAAGAATTGATATGCGACACGTATCTCAAGTCGCCTATTGCGTTGCTGTTCTCGAGAATCACCTTAATATGGTGATTCACGCTCCTATTCTCCTCGAGTGAGGTTGAGCCCCAATATTCGTCAAATGGCACCTCCTTTTGTGGATACTGTTGGGCATACTTTATGCGCCACAACCCACCTGCGGATCGCACTGGCCAGCCCAGCTTCTCGCTCAGCCCCTTAGCAAGGGAGCTCTTTCCAGAAGCCGGGCTTCCTGAAAGGGCTATGCTCCGATATGTGTAAAAGTACATTCAATCGCCGTTTCTCCCCTCAGGTGCGCTTTGACGGGGCTCTATGCTCTCATCAATTAGCCTTGCATCAACCACCTTTGCCCCATTCTCCACCCTCATCAGCCTTACCCCGCTAGCCGCCCTTCCAGTAACGCGTATCGAGTCTATCGGTATTGTGATGCTGATTCCCTTAGAATTGATCAGCAGAACATGCTGCTCTCCGCTCACGAAGATGGACTTTGCCACGCCGCCCGTCTTCTCTGATATTTTGATGTTGAGCACCCCCTTGCCGCCTCTGCCCTGGAGCCGATACTTGTTGACATCAGTAAGCTTGCCGAACCCGTTCTCTGTTATGGTAAGGATACTGCCTATATCGCTTTCGGCTATTATGTTTTGCGCGCCGTCTCCATGAGACAGCCTTATGCCCCTTACGCCTGCAGCTGATCTGCCCGTCTCCCTAAGATCCTGCTCGTTGAATTTTATTGCCTTGCCGTTTCTTGTGGTGATGTTGAGATACCTGTCTGCGGATGTCAGTATCGCATCCGCAAGCTCATCACCCTGCCTCAGCGTTATGGCCCGGATGCCGGTTGACCTTGGATGTGAAAAATGTGATGCAGCAGTCTTCTTGACAAGACCGCGGGTCGTCAGGAATATGACCTTCGTAACTGAGAAGTCCTTTATGTTAAGTACCTGCACTATCTTCTCATCCCTTATATTCAGTAGATTGACTATGGCCTTGCCCTCGGCATACCTGCCGCTTTCCGGTATGTTGTATGCTTTGAGCCAGTACGCCCTGCCGGCGTTAGAGATGCAGATCAGGTAGTCCTTGTTATTGCATGCAAGTATCTGCCTGACATAATCCCCCTCCTTTAAGTTTATGGCTATCATCCCCTTGCCGCCTCTGCCCTGCTCCTTGTAAGCAGTTATGGGCTGCCTCTTAACATAACCTGAATTTGTTAGTATGACCATGACCCTCTCATCACTTATCACGTCTTCGTCGGTTATCTGGGATATCTCGTCGGTTTTTATAACTTCCGTCTTACGCGGCTTCCCATATTGCTTCTTTATCTCGAGTGTCTCTTCCTTGATTATCTTGTCTATCTTTTCTGGGTTGCTTATCACATCGGCATAGTAGTTTATCTTCCCGCGAAGCTCGGTGCCCTCCCTCTTGAGCGTGTCGCTCTCTAGATGGGTAAGCCTGGATAGCTTCATATCCAGTATCGCGTTTGCCTGCTTCTCGCTGAGTGTGTAGTCGTCCATTAGCTTTTTCCTCGCCTGGTTTACCTCATCGCTAGCGCGGATATCCCGTATGATCTTCTCTATGTGGTCTATCGCTATCAGGAGGCCCTCGACTATGTGCAGCCTGTCTTTAGCAACATTTAGCTCGTACTTGCTCCTGCGCTGCACGACCTCCCTCCGGTGGTCTATGAATGTGTTTACCAGCTGAAGCAAGTTCATGCTGCGCAGGCTGGTCCCGACTACGGCAAGATTTATTATGGGCAGTGTGACCTCCATCTGTGTATACCTGTAGAGGCTGTTTAGCACCTGCTGTGGGTTTGCATCATCCCGCAGATCAATCACTATGTTGATTCCCTGCTTGTCGCTCTCATCCCTCAGATCCTTTATACCCACAACACGCTTGTCCCTTACGAGTTCAGCGATAGTTTGAATCAGCGATGCCTTGTTTACATTGTATGGTATCTCCTTTACGAGTAGTCTGTTCTTCTTCTCGTCTACCTCTGTTTTCGCCCTTATTCTCGCCTGTCCTCTTCCATGCCTGTATCCGTTGTAGGCGGCCTGCGACATTATTACCGTGCCGCCGGTGGGGAAGTCCGGTCCCTGTACTATATTGAGCATGTCCTCAACAGTAGTTTCCTTGTGGTCCAGAGCGTATGCAATGGCATCGCACACCTCGTTCATGTTGTGGGGGGGCATGTTAGTTGCGACGCCGACGGCTATCCCAGACGCGCCGTTAACCAGAAGGTTGGGCACCTTTGACGGGAGCAGGATGGGCTCGTTTTCAGTGTTGTCGAAATTCGGTACGAAATCTACCGTATCCTTCTCAAGGTCTTGGAGCATCTCCTCGGCGAGCTTTGTAAGCCTTACCTCGGTGTAACGCATTGCTGCCGGGGGGTCTCCGTCTACCGAGCCGAAATTGCCCTGCCCTTCTATGAGCGGGTGCAGCAGTGAGAAACTCTGCGCCATCCTCACCAGGGTATCATATATAGCTGCGTCCCCGTGTGGATGCAGCTTACCCATGACCTCCCCTGCTATCCTTGCGCTCTTCTTTGTCGGCTGGTTGTGAAAATTCTTTAGGGAGTACATGCCGAAGAGGATCCTTCTCTGCACTGGTTTCAGGCCATCCCTGGCATCCGGTATGGCCCTTCCTATGATTACACTCATGGCATAGTCTATGTAGCTGGATTGCAGTTCTTGATCGAGGGCTACTTGCGATATTTCGGCCATGTCTTTACACATCTAGGAATTTCACTTCTTGGGCGTGTTCATGCAGGAACTTGCGCCTCTGCTGCACGTCCAGCCCCATGAGTATCGTGAACAGTTCATCGGTCCTTGTTGCATCCGTTATGCCAACCCTCTTAAGCACCCTTCTTGCAGGGTCCATTGTGGTCTCCCACAGTTGCTCGGGGTTCATCTCTCCAAGTCCCTTGTATCTTTGGAGATCGTATTTGCTGCCTATCTCCTTTGTCTTTGACGCGAGCTCGGCGTCGCTGTAGCAGTAGTAGACGTTCTTTCCCTGTGTTATCTTGTAAAGGGGGGGTTGCGCTATGTACACGTAGCCTTCTTCTATTATCCGTTTCATGTAGCGGTATATGAAGGTCAGCAGCAGCGTCCTTATGTGGCTTCCATCGACATCTGCATCGGTCATCAGTATTATTTTATGGTAGCGCAGGTTATCCGGGTTGAACGTCTCGTTTATCCCAGTGCCGAATGCCGTAACGAGTGCCTTTATCTCTGCATTGTCGAATATTCTTTCGAAGTTTGCCTTCTCCACGTTCAGTATCTTGCCCCTCAATGGCAATATCGCCTGTGTATTCTTGTCCCTGCCATCCTTTCCGGAGCCGCCTGCGCTCTGCCCCTCCACTATGAACAGCTCTATCTTCTCCGGGTCTGCCAGTATGCAATCCGCCAGTTTTCCGGGAAGCACCGACCCGTCGAACAGGCTCTTCTTCCTTGCAAGATCTCTTGCCTTTCTCGAGCTTTCGCGTGCGGCAGCTGCGCTGGTGGCTTTCTCCAATATGGCCCGTGCGTCGGATGGATGCTCTTCGAGATATCGGGATACGTGCGAGTACACGCTTGTTTCCACTATGTTCTTTATCTGCGTATTTCCCAGTTTCTCTTTCGTCTGCCCCTCGAACTCGGGATTGGGCAGCATTACGCTGAGCACTACGATTAACCCCTCCCTCACATCCTCCCCGGTTATCCTTGTCTCCTGCTTTCCGTTCGTCTTGTTTCTTGTGATGTAGTTGAGTATCGCCCTTGTCAGGCCGGAATGGAATCCGACTACGTGGGTTCCGCCCTCGGTGGTGCGTATGTTATTGACGAATGACTCTATCTTCTCATCGTAGGTGTTATTGTACTGTACCGCAAACTCTATAGTCACCTGGTCTTCCTGGAACTTCTGGGATATTATGCTGGTCAACGCCCCGTTGTCCTTGTTCAAGTACTTTATAAAGTCAACAACTCCTTCCTGCGAATGAAATACTTCATCCTCTGCGGGGTCAAATCGCCTATCTGAGAGACTTATCCGTAGCTTTGGATTGAGAAAACTCGTGTATCTGAGCCGATCCTTAAGCAATGCAGAATCGAACGACGGCCCTGGAAATATCTCCTTGTCCGGTTTGAATCGTATTGTTGTCCCGGTCTCCTTAGACTCGCCGATCTCCTGAAGAGGTGACGTTGCGAAGCCTTTAGCGAACGTCTGCCTGTATATCTTTCCATCCCTCTTGACTGTCACCTCGGTGAATTCTGAAAGTGCATTCACCACAGTAAGCCCCACCCCGTGGAGCCCCCCTGACACCTTGTACGTGTCGTGGTTGAATTTTGCCCCTTTGTGCAGGGTTGTCATCACCACCTCTAGGGCGCTCTTGTTGTATTTCTCTATCATCCCTACAGGGATCCCTCTTCCATCATCGGAAACCTCGGCAATGTTTATGCCGTCTTTATCCTGCGTGAGCACTATGTTTATGTTCCTGCAGTAGCCGGCCAGCGATTCGTCTACAGAATTGTCTACCACTTCGAACAGCAGATGGACTACGCCTGAACTTCCCGTGGAGCCTATATACATTGCAGGCCTCTTGCGTATCCCTAACGGACCTTCGAGAACTACTATCTTTGAGGCATCGTACACCTCCGTTTCGGCCGGCATTTTGCATCAACTGGTCTTTGTGCGCTTATCAATAGCGTTTAAAGGAATATAAACCTTCTTGGCGCATTTTGACGTCGGAAAATTGATATCGACAAAACGCACATTGCGGGTTTTATAAAGATAACTTCTTCCGGGTTGAGGCCTCTTCCTCCGGAGTCAGGCTATGCCTTGGGAGTGCTACTGTTTTGGTATTTCCGTATCTCGGGATTATGTGGATGTGAAAATGACTTATGTGCTCTGGCCCTGTATTAGTGACGACACTGCCCCCTACCGGCTCCATACGATCCCACATGCGCCTGAAATAGTTCTTGGCCACAACGAACATGTGCTTTACCACTTCGTCGGGTGCTTCCATCATGTTCTTGTAGTGGCCGTTTGACACTATGAGCAGATGCCCTTCTGATGCAGGGTATTTGTCCAGTATTATATAACACACCTCATCCTGATAGAGATGCGTGTTTTCATCGGCTCTGGACTCGCAGAACGGGCAGTTGCTCACTACATTACCGTGTTATAGATGCCCGAATAAGGTTAATAATATTCAGGTTGATTTGGTTAGCAGGCGGTTTAAATGGCAGATACGAGAAAAAAGGTCATAATAATTGGTGCGGCTGGCAGGGACTTTCACAACTTCAATGTCTTCTTCAAAAACTCGGAAGAGTACGATGTAGTGGCTTTTACCGCAAATCAGATCCCGTATATATCCAATAGGTTATATCCGAAGGAGCTCAGCGGGCCACGATATCCGAATGGTATACAGATATATGATGAATCAAAGCTTGAGGAACTCATTGACGAGCTTGCTGTCGACATCTGCGTAATGGCATATAGCGACTTGCCTTATGACACGGTTATGGAGAAGGCCAGTAAGGTAAATGGCGCCGGGGCAGATTTCTGGCTGCTCTCACCGGAGCATACCATGATAAAATCAAAAAAGCCGGTAGTATCTGTGTGTGGGGTCAGGACGGGGGTAGGAAAGAGCCAGACTTCAAGATATGTAGCCTCCTTTCTCAAGTCTGAAGGACTTAGGGTTGTCGTGGTCAGACATCCAATGCCGTACGGCATACTGAAGGACCAGATGGTAGAGAGGTTCGAGAGGCTTAGGGATCTTGACAAATACAAGACCACCATAGAGGAGAGGGAAGACTACGAACCACATATACGCAACGGTTTTGTAGTGTATGCAGGGGTGGATTACGAGAAAATCCTTAGGGAGGCCGAGAAGGAGGCTGATGTGATAATATGGGACGGAGGCAACAACGACACGCCGTTCTTTAAGCCGGATCTGGCAATAGCTATCGCTGACCCGCTCCGTGCTGGGAACGAATTGACCTATTATCCAGGAGAGACGGTAGCCAGGACAGCCGATGTGCTTATCATAAATAAGGTCAATTCGGCAAGCAAGGAGGAAGTGGCCAGGGTGAAGAGGGATCTTGAGAGCATAAACAACCGCGCGGTGATGGTGATGGCGGACTCTGTGGTCACCCCGGACAACCCAAAGGCCATGAAGGGCAAGCGTGCAGTGCTTGTTGAGGATGGACCTACTATAACGCACGGGGGCATGCGTTTTGGAGCCGCGTCTGTAGCCGCAAAGGAATATGGTGTGGGGGAGGTGGTCAATGCCAAGAGCTATGCCGTCGGAAGCATTAAGGAAGTGTACGAGAAGTATCCGGGGTTGGGCAAGGAGCTGCCTGCGGTAGGCTACAGCACGAGGCAGATAAAAGACCTTGAGAATACGATAAACAGCATCGACTGCGATATTGTAGTCTCTGCGACGCCCACAAACCTGAGAAATGTGATAACTGTTAATAAACCGATCGTGCAAATAGGTTATGAGCTCAGACCGATAGGCGGGCGATTTGATTCGGTGCTAAGGTCTTTCGCTAAGAAAGCTATAAAAGAAAGAAAATAGGATAAATATCTTGTTCTGCGGGTCCGTAACTCAGTTTGGTCAGAGTGGCTGGCTCTTAACCAGCAAGTCGAGGGTTCAAATCCCCCCGGGCCCACTCCATTTTGATACGGTGCAGGGCCGTGCGCCGGTTAGCGTCCGCCGCTTTCCCTGCGGTGCCAGGCTTCAGTTCAGGCGCAATAAGCATACCGTGGTAGCTGGTGCCATAATGGCAAGGGTTTGTGGCGAACTGTCGCTAAAGAGCACATATAAATATACTAACTGAGTATATACTTTATGGATAAATATCCACTCCGGCGCGTTGCGGAGACAGGTTATTTATACAGGTTCAGACAGAATAATATTTACCTATCCAGGCGATCGTGTGAAGACTTCTAAAAAAGCTAGACAGAGTGCGTTGAAAAACAAAAAAACCAGGAAAGCTACGGCAGCGAAGAGCAGTGTGAAGGGTGCGGCACACGGTGCCGCTCAGGCGCGTGGCGTTTCGACCCCGAAGAGACCCGCGAGCGGGGCGGTGTCCCTCAAGGCTGCTTCACAGTACCAGGCAGATGTACTTGGCGACGTCAGGAAAAACATAGAGGATGTGATAAGCAACTCCGTCTTCGTTGACTATATGTCCAAGAATGTGGGCAGGAGGTCGATAGACATGGTCCAGTGCCTGAACGAGACGGCGCAGACAGATGACAAACTTGCCTTGAAACTCAGCGTGAAGGTCAACGAGGTAAGGAGAATGCTCAATGTGCTTAACAGCTACAGCATAACCAGATACGACATCAACAAGGACAGCAAAGGTTGGCTGACTTTCAAGTGGTATCTGGACAGAGACAAGCTGCGCGGGTTTAATATAATACTAAACGAGAAAGAGCACGCTGAAAACTTCAAGCTACAGGACAACTGCAACGATTTCTTCTTCTGCAAGTCCTGCTACAAAGATCAGAAAGTGATTTTACCCTTCGATGCCGCGTTCGAAATATCGTTCAAGTGCGAATGCGGCGCTCCGCTCTCCGTACTTAGCAAGGAAGAGGCAACCGCGCTTTTCAAAGAAGAGAACGCGCTTGCCTTGTCATAAAGCAAGATAAAGGCATTATAAACTTTGGCTGTGCTTATTTTAAACAAAGCGAGGTAGGGTAGCACGGAGTGCCCGCCGGGCTCATAACCCGGAGATCGGTGGTTCAAATCCATCCCTCGCTATAACCCCACACTTCCACTATTCGCGTTGTTTAGTATAATATATACACAACAACTACGCCATAGAACCAAAAAAGAAACGCGGAGACAGCAAAAACACAGGTTATTAGTGGAAGTGTGGTGTAGAGTTGAATTGATGGCGGGAGAAAACAGTGCTGAGGTGTTGTTTGCGAAGCTTGACGCGGAGAGAAAGACAGGAGAACTGCTCCAGTTGCCTAGGGATTTCTACAGCGAACACGGAAGCATAGCAAACGTACCCGAAGTAGAAAACGGAAAACAGACACAAAACACGAAGAAGACGCTGGAAACACTCAAGGCGAAACGGATACAGAAGATACTTATATACCTGGCGTATGGAAAAACGCCCCCGCAGCCCATGCCCGTGGAAGAGGAAAACATATATAATGAGATAAAGAGAATACTAAACAAAGAAATACCGCTGCAAAAAACCACAAAAATAAGAATAATAGCGAAAATCCCTGAAATAATAACCACGTCGGGGCATAAAATAGGCCCTTTTGAAAGCGGCGAGATAATAACATCGGAAAAAGCAAAGGACATAGAATTCATAATCAACAACAAACTTGGAGAAATCATATAGAACAGTGAGAGCATGAAGATAGAGAAAGAGATATCGACATATTGCAAGTTCTGCAACAAGCACACAAAGCACACTGTAAAGGTATACACCAAAAAACAGACGTCGGGGCTCAGCCTAGGTACCAGGCGGCACGAAAGGGCAATTAGAGGATATGTAGGCAGCATAGAACCCAAGATACACCCTAAGAAACTGGGCAAGCGCCAGAAGGCGATGCTTCAGTGCGTCGAGTGCAAGAAGGTAACAGAGAGGGTATTCGGAAAAAGGACAAAGAAGAAGATGGAGATAAAGCGCTGATGATATAACATGATACAACCCAAGAAGCTTCCGGAAACTGGAGAACTGGTCATGGTGAGGGTGAGCAAGATAATGCCGTATGGGGCATACTGCACACTGATCGAGTATAACGCCGACGCATATCTGCCCATTTCCGAGATAGCCTCCGGCTGGATAAAGAACATCCACGAGTTCATAAGGGAGGGGCAGAAGGATGTTGCAAAAGTAATATTCGTAGACACCGAGAAGAATGCCATAGATATCTCATTCAAGAAGGCAACCAACGCAGAGAAGAAAAACAAGATAGACGAATACAACTCCGAGAAGAGGGCGGAGGGGATGTTTACAAAGGCCCTGGCCAGTGCCAAGATGGAATCCAGAAAGGATGAGATGATCGGGAAGATCTCGAAGGTGGAGTCAACCTACGCGGATCTGATCAACGACATATACAACAACAAGGATCCTCTGTCAGGCATTGAGGAAAAGGAGTTCAAGCAAACGCTGTACGACTTAGTGTTCAAGAGCATCAAGCCGAAGAAATATACTGTTTCATATACTGTTGAACTGACAACCCTGGACACAAGGAGCGGGGTAAAGCTGATAAAAGAGGCGCTTGGCGCGGTGGAGCAGACAGGCGTAGAAGTCCTGTATCTGGGCGCGCCGCATTACCGTCTGCTGTCCGAAGATACAAGCTACCCAAAAGCCGAAGGCAGAATAAAAGAAGCACAGACAATACTCAACAAGTACAGCAAGCGCATCTCGTACTCGATGAAGTCCAACAAAGGGGAATAGAATGAAGAACACGAAGATATTTTACAACAAGAAGAACGCGCTGAGGGATCCGATACTGATAGTAGGCCTTCCAGGAATAGGGACGGTCGGCAGCCTTGTGGGGGAGCACCTGCGCAACGAACTCAAAGCGAAGAAGTTCGCAACCCTCTACTCGCCTCATTTTCTGCATCAGGCCATAATGCTCAAGAACGGCGGCGTAAGGCTTGTAAGCAACAGATTCTACGTGTTCGAAAACAAGAAGACAGGCAGGTCGATACTCATACTGGTTGGCGACATGCAATCTGGTTCCCCAGAAGGCCAATATGAGATAAATGACAAGGTGGTGCGCTTCTTCAAGTCACTCGGGGGCAGAACAATATACACCATAGGCGGATACAATATCGGCAACCAGTACGTCCACCATCCGCGAGTCTTCGGCGTCGCAACAGACAAAGAAACCCGCCTCCAGCTCAGCAAGCACGGAATAATATTCGGAAAGGCTGCTGGAGCGATATGGGGCTCTGCAGGGCTGATAATTGCGTTCTCAAAGAGGTACAAGATGCACGGCGCGTGCATAATGGGCGAGACGGGCATGCTTGAGGTGGATGCAAACGCAGCAAAGGCCGTGCTAGAGGTGTTGAAGGGAGTGTTAAACCTGGACGTTAATTTGGACAACATAGACAAGATAAAGAACGAGACAGAGAAGCTGCTAAAGGAGCTCGAGGGTGCAGCGGCGGGCAACACCGATCCATCGCAGGCGTCAGGAGGCAACGGCGGAAAACAGCACCTGTCTTATATAAGATAGCACACCGAAGTTGAAGCGGAATACGCGTCTGTAGTCTAGCCTGGTAGGACTATGCCTTCCCAAGGCATCGGCCCGGGTTCAAATCCCGGCAGACGCAATCCTGCCCTGCGCGCCAACCCTGCCTACGGTACAGTGCTGCATAGAGATAAAGCTTCACCGGGCGGCAAGCGCGTCAGAAATGTCTAAGGTGGTGCTTGACTTCCCCCAACTCGCGCTCAAACCTGCCCTCGTCGAATTCCTTATCCAAATATTCTGTTATAACCCTCAGATCGGCCACCGCGCCCTGCAGGCAGGACGACGCCCCCGGGGACGGAGTCACGTTGAATATTATTCCATCCTCTTTGAGTTTTGCTTCTCCAAGGATCAGAGCCTTCTTGTTCTCGTCTATGATCTGGGGCCTGATACCCCCGATACCCTTGGCTAGCCACAAGTCCCTGTTCTTAAGCGACGGCACGATCCTTGCGGCCTCGTGCTTTACAAACTCCATCTTTCCTGAAATAGGCACAAGGTACGCGATATTTGCCCTAAGTATGCGGCTTATATCCTTGTTGAAGAGGATCCTCTTCAGGCTTATTGCCGTTGGCAAGTCGAAATCGAACGTCCTAAGGTAATCCCCGAACGTCTCGAAGTGGCCTCTCTCCAGCTCCGGAGGGAGCGTAACCGTGGGGCCAAACCGCGTCAGCCCCGGATTTGTTATCTCCGGATCTCCATGTATGGCTGCAAACGGTATACCGCCTAGCTGCACTCTGTACACCTTGCCATTCAGCACCCTCTTAGAATAGTAAAAGTTGCCCGCTACCGCAAGCGCCGAAAGGTTCTTGTCATATCCCATCTTCTTGGCAAAGTACAGGCTGTAGGCTCCTGCGGAGAAGACTACGAACCGCGCTCGGTATTCTTTGCCTGCAGTGACAACCCTAAAGTTGTCGCCATCGTGCTCTGCGCGCAGTACTGCGGTGTTGAACTTGATATGGATGCGCTTTCTCATATGCCTCATGGCCTTGTTCGCGAAAGATTTCGTGAGCCTGCCAAAATCCACCATGTGCCCGTTGTCGGACAGGAGTGCTGCAATTTCATCGTCCTTGTCCCTTCCTTTTACCACGTTCGGCTCCAGGGCTGCAAGCTGCTTCCTTCCTACGCGCTTCAATCCTGGGAATAGAGGCCTGATGCTCTTGTACGTCTTCTCTAAAATTCCAAGCTCGAAGTCGCCAGATGCGAGAACCATCTTCTGGCATCGTTGTATTATCCTCCTGCGCTCTGCATCGGGCAGTGAATCGGTATATCTCAGCACAAGCTCCGCAGCCTCCTTTGTTCTCTTCGCAGTCTGTGGCGTGTAATTGGTCTCCACGTCGCCAAAGTGCAGTGTCTGCGCATTGTTCCTGCTGTTCGAATTCAGTCTTGCAAGCCCGTCATACTTCTCCAGCAGCAGCACGCTTTTTATGTCAGAATACTCGCTTATGGCATAGAGCAATGAAGTTCCCGTAATGCCCCCACCGATTATCACGACATCGTAGATATCCGTCATAGTATCATCTGTTCTCTTTCATCAGCCGTGCCGCAACATGTTGCAGTACGCCCCCATCCTCATAGTACTCCATTTCCAGCGGGGTGTCAATCCTTAGGACCGCATTGCCTATACTACGCTTTCCAGAGCCGCGCTTATAATATCCAAACTGCACTTCCTGCATGGGCTCCAGCTTTGCGTCAGCCAGTATGTCTAAGCCCAGCGAGGGGTCGATCTGCAGATTGTCATAACCCTCCCCATCCCTGAACTGCAGCGGCATTATACCCATCCCGACAAGATTGCTCCGGTGTATCCTTTCAAAACTCTGCGCCAGTACGGCCCTCACCCCAAGCATCATCGGCCCCTTCGCGGCCCAGTCCCTCGAGCTGCCCGAGCCGTACTCCTTGCCTGCTATGACCACAAGCGGCCTCCCCTCCCTGCGGTACCTGACCGAGGCATCGAAGATGCTCATCCTCTTCCCGTCTGGATAATGCAGCGTAAATCCGCCCTCATCGCCTTTCATAAGCAGGTTCTTTATCCTGTTATTTGCAAAGGTACCGCGCATCATTACCTCGTGATTTCCCCTGCGCGACCCATAGGTGTTGAAGTCTGCCGGCCCGATTCCCTTATGCTCCAGATACCTCCCTGCGGGGCTGTCTACCCCTATTGCACCTGCCGGTGAGATATGGTCCGTAGACACAGAGTCGCCGAAGACTGCAAGTACTGCGGCACCACGTATACCTCCAATATTCCTCCTCCCTTCCTCTCCGAAGAAGGGTGGCAATTCTATGTAGGTGCTGCTGCGATCCCACTTGTACAGTATGCTCTCAGCATCCCTAAGTTTGTTCCAGTAGGGATTCACCTTGTATAATTCATTGCCATAGGCCTTCCTGAACATCTGCCTGTCGATATCCGCATTGATGACCTCATGTATCTCAGATGAGGAAGGCCATATATCCCTAAGGAATACCTGCCTTCCCTGCCCATCCCTGCCTAGAGGCTCGCGCTCAAGGTCTATCAACACGGTCCCTGCTATCGCAAATGCGATAACAAGCGGTGGGGACATAAGGTAATTCGCCCTGACATCCCTATGTATGCGGGCCTCGTAATTCCTGTTTCCGGACAGAACCGCCGCCACCGCCAGATCATGTTTATTTATTGCATCACTCTGCCCCTCTATGAGTGGCCCGCTGTTGCCTATGCACGTTATGCACCCAAAACCGACCAACCCAAAGCCCATCTTGGCAAGAGGCTCTATGAGGTGCGCACGTTCGAGGTAATCCATCACCACCCTAGAGCCTGGTCCAAGGCTCGTCTTCACCTTATCTGTATTGACACGCAATCCGCGTTCAAGTGCCTTCTTTGCAAGGAGACCAGCGGCGACCATCACTGCGGGGTTGCTGGTATTGGTGCAGCTTGTTATGGATGCTATTACGACATCCCCGTCGGATAACACATAATCGCTGCCGCCATGACGCATCCTGACCGACCTTATCCCCTTTCTCTTCGGTGCGCCCTTTATCCTTCCGTTCTCAACGGCAAGGCTCTCCGACGACCACCTAGTATAGTCGCTGCTGCTGAGTTTATGGTGGGCATAGCCCGCCTGACCGGCAGACTTCAACATGAATGCATCGTAGAAACTCTCCGCTATGCCCCATAGCGGCACCTCCTGTTTAGGCTGGCTTGGCCCTGAGACTGCAGGCACTATATCTCCAAGTTCGACCTCCAGCACATCGCTATATTGGATGGTCTTGTCACCCGCACCAAATATGCCCTGTGCCTCATAATAGCGCTTCACCAGCTCAATCTGCTCCCCGCTCCTCCCCGTCTGCCTCATATACCTCAGCGTCTCATCATCAACAGGGAAGATCGCCACAGTCGCTCCGTATTCTGGGCACATATTGGACAGCGTAGCCCTATCAGGAAGGGAGAGGCTGCGCAGCCCCGGGCCAAAGAATTCAACAAAGTTGTTGACGACCCCCCTCTCCCTCAGGATCCGCGTGAGCGTAAGTGCAAAGTCCGTAGCCGTTACCCCTTCCCGCAGCCTTCCCTCAAGGCGCACTCCAAGCACCTTCGGTGTGAGGAAAGGCACCGGCTCTCCCAGTACTGCCGCTTCGGCTTCTATGCCCCCCACGCCAAAGCCAACCACCCCAAGGCCATTTATCATCGTGGTATGTGAGTCGGTGCCAACTAGTGTATCTGGGAAAGCCATCACACCTGCGGCAGTCTCCTGCAGCCTCACGCACGGCGAGAGGAATTCAAGATTTATCTGGTGGCATATCCCGGCCGAGGGAGGAAACACGGTAAACTCGGAAAAAGCAGAATGGGCCCATTTCAGCAGGTGGTATCTCTCCTTGTTCCTGCCAAATTCCACCGACTGGTTCTTCTCAAGAGCGCCTGCGGCATTGAATGCATCCACCTGCACCGAGTGGTCTATCACAAGATCCACAGGTATACGCGGCCGCACCATTCCCGCATCATGCCCTTTTCCTGCAATGTAGCTCCTCATTGCGGCGAGGTCAACCACTGCAGGAACGCCTGTAAAGTCCTGCATGAGGATTCTCGCTACCTTGAAAGGCACCTCGGCATCTCTAGGCTTCTTGGGGTTCCATCTGGAAAGTGCTGCAACATCCTCTACTCTCACATGCCTGCCGTCGCAGTTTCTCAACAGGGATTCAAGCACGACCCTTATGGAGAAGGGCAGCCTATCAATATTTCCGAATCCCGCTTTCTGCAGCCGCTTCAAAGAGAAGTAGTTCACCCGCTTGCCCGTCGACAGGATGAGTTGCGATATAAAGTCAGAAGACCTGAAATTCCCATTCCTCTTGGTTGCCATCGTAACAAAATGGCGCTAAAAATTTAAAAAGGTGAATGGTGAGGTATTGTGTGTTTTGGAATGGAAGGAGAAGCGCCGCATATAATACATGGTCTTGAAGGGGTGTACTTCACAGAATCGAAGATATGCAAGGTGGACGGCACACTGGGCAAGCTATACTACAGGGGGTATCCGATAGGCGCGCTTGCCGCCAACTCCTCCTTCGAAGAGGTATGCTATCTCCTATTGAACGGGGCACTACCAACCAAAAAGCAGTTAAGGGCATTCGAGTCGCACATGAAAGCCGAACGCAAGCTGCCAAGACACATAGTAAAGACTATCGCAGAGATGACCGGCAAGGCGCATCCGACAGACATACTGCGTACCGCGGTCTCTTCACTGCCAACCTACGATCCGGAGGCATATGAAAAGTCGCAGGATGCAAACCTGCGCAAGAGTGTGCGCCTAATATCCAAGATGGCGAGCATAACGGCGACGATAGGCAGATTCATGTGCGGCGGCAAGTATGTATACCCTAAAAGAAAGCTGAGCCATTCGGCAAACTTCCTGTACATGCTCACCGGAAAGGCCCCCGAAGAGAAACAGGCGAAGCTGCTTGATACAATGATGATACTGCATGCAGAGCACAGCACCAATGCCTCGACCTTCGCAACATTGGTGACCGGATCGACTCTCGCCGACCTGTACGCTGCCATCACCTCCGGCATAGCAGCGTTGAAGGGGCCCCTGCACGGCGGCGCTGACGAGGCGGCCCTTCTAATGCTACGTGCGATAGGCAAGCCAGAAAATACAGAGGCATACGTGGAGCACGCGCTGGAAGACAAGCAGAGGATAATGGGATTCGGCCATCGCATCTACAAAACATACGACCCACGCGCAAGGATAATAAAGGCGGACTTGGAGGCGCTGCAGAGCAGCGCATCGGAAGAGATAAGGGATCTTACAGCGATAGCGCTGAGGGTCGAGAAGCTTATGATAGACAAACTAGGCCAGAGCCGAGGGATATGGCCAAACATAGATTTCTTCGCAGGCCCAATATACACAGAGATGGGGATACACCCTGACCTGTTCACGCCGCTGTTTGCGGTAAGCAGGGTTCCGGGATGGTGCTCCCACATGCTGGAATACTGGCAGAACAACAGGCTGCTGCGCCCTCTGGAGCTTTACACAGGCCCACTGGATCTCGAGTACGTGCCTATAAGCAAGAGAAGATAATCAGGAGTCGATCGCTTTCTGCACTGCCCGGGTGAATTCTTTGGTCCCAACGGTCTTCACTCCGACAAGCCCTCGTGCAAGATCTTGTGTCACTATGCCGCTTTTGACCACCCTGTCTACCGCATCCCTTATGGTTCCTGCAGCTTCCTTCCATCCGAGATGCTCGAGCATCATCGCACCGGCCATGATCTCGCCTATAGGGTCTGCGACGTTCCTCCCTGCATATTTCGGTGCCGTGCCATGGACTGCCTCGAACATTGCCGCACTATCACCAATCTCCGCGCTGCCAAGCACGCCTATGTTGCCAACCAGCGCGCCTGCAGCGTCTGAGATGTAATCGCCATTCAGGTTCGGCGCAAGGATGATATCATAACTCCCCGGCTTTGCTATGAGCTGCTGGAACATATTGTCCGCTATCCTGTCATTCACAAGTATCCTGCCCTTCGGCGCCTTGACCGCGCCCCGCTCGGCAAGCTGCTCCTCTGTCACGGCCTTTGTGCCCAGCCTCTCAAGCACCGCCTCGTATGCCCACTCCCTAAATGCGCCTTCAGTATACTTCATTATGTTGCCCTTGTGCATTATGGTTATCGACCTCCTCGAATTAGACAGCGCATATGCCGCTGCCATCCTGGCCACCCGCCGCGTCTTAAACCTGCTGATAAGCTTAATGCCGATGCCGGCATCACTAGGCAAGACAACGCCAAGGTCCTTCTTAAGGAATGCCCGAAGTGCCGCGGCCTCGCGGCTAGCGTGCCGCCACTCTATCCCTGTGTATAGATCATCGGTATTCTCGCGCATTATGACTAGGTCTACTGCCTCTGGTCTCTTCAAGGGGCTGTCGACCCCGGCAAAGTACCTGACCGGCCGTATGTTTGCATATAGATCAAGTTCCATCCTCAATGCGACGTTGAGCGACCTCTCCCCACCGCCTACTGGCGTGCGCAGCGGCCCTTTAAGGAGAAGCCCCCTCTCCCTCACCTTGCTTAGCGATTCCTCAGGGAGGCGCTTGCCGAATTCCTCGACCGCGCTATCGCCAAGGAAGACCTCTTCCCAGACTATCCTGCGACCGCTGTACGCTGCTTCTACAGCCGAGTCAATCACTGCGATCGAACTGCCTATCACCTCAGCGCCTATCCCGTCTCCCTTAGCAAACAGGACCCGTGCCGACTTGCCGGATGCCATAACACCATTCACGAGCAAAAGACTATAAATACCAAGTATCTGAAGATATAGCAAGCTCATCTAATACAACTGTGCATGCGTATGAAAACTAGAAGCTTCTTCCTCGCTGCTTTAATCCCGTCATTACTGATGCTGTTCTCGTCCCTGCCGCTGCACTATATCCAAAACCCAGCCTCAATTCCGCACGCGAATTCAACAATACTCAACCGCACCAGAGCTGAGGCTGCATACGGGAACGTGCTCACGAGCTCTGCGCGCAGCGGAGGCCTTGCCAATAGTACGCAGTACGGGGTAAGCCGGATATTCCCAAACTCCACATACAAAGCAACCAAGTTCATTGCCGCCGCAGCCCTTGCGAGAAACTCAAGCGCGGGAGAATGGCAGGCAAGCCAGCTGGAGAACACATCGACCCCGTGCGGTCTGCGGTCATCGTATTATACTGGCACTTGGGCAACAAATAGCCTTTCAGGGGCAGGTCCTGAGGCCCTTGTCACTGCAGGTGCCAAAACAAACGCAACGCAGATATTTCACTGCCCTC
Source organism: Microcaldota archaeon (assembly GCA_021817325.1). Classification (GTDB taxonomy): domain Archaea; phylum Micrarchaeota; class Micrarchaeia; order Micrarchaeales; family CABMGC01; genus JAKAVK01. The sequence goes on from JAKAVK010000022.1 coordinate 118,411, forward strand.
TCATGCTAGTGAGAACAGGCCTGCAGAACGGCGCATCTGGGAATCTAGCCACATACAATTGGGGTGGATACGTGGTTGCAACCAATTTCAGCAACCCACAGCCCAACATCACAGCAATAAACGGATCTTGGGTGGTTCAGACTGCAGCGCCCAGCAACAGCCCCGTGTACTCATCGCAATGGATTGGGATCGGGGGGTTCTTCGATTACGGCAACTTCTCAGATTATACTCTGATACAGGATGGAACCAGTTCGGAATACGACACCTCAACTTCAGGGAAACCCTCCTACTACGCATGGTATGAACTGCTGCCACAGGGCTCAGTCGAACTGTCGACAACAAGTTACCCGGTAGCGCCTAACGATATAATAAACACCAGCATACACCTCATAAGTGGCAACACGTGGAACATAACGATCAGGGATCACAACAAGACCAAGAATTGGACCTATTCAAAAGTGGTGGTATACAATTCGTCAAAGTTGTCTGCAGAGATGATAGATGAGAGACCGGAGATATGCTACTTTTTCTGCTCCCTGACCAATCTCTCTGATTTCGGCATCGCCCGATTTGGCAATGATTACAGCAAGGTGGGTAATACAATATACGTGGCAATGAACGGCATCTCCAAGCCGATCGGCGCTTTCAATTATAAAAAAGTGTCAATGCTGACAAGCTCCGGCACGCAGTACTTCGCCACACCACTAAACATGAGCAGCGACAACACAAGCTTCGAGATGATGTTTGGGCCCATAATAGCCCCATCGCCAGCGGCGTCAGACAGCGGCGTACGTTACATCAACCTGACCGCCACCGCCGGAGGCGGTCCGTATTCCTACCGCTGGTATGTAAACGGGAATGGGGTGGGGGCGAACTCCGACGTACTGAGGTTCAACTGGAACGCATCGACAAACGCGTCCACAAACTACGTATATGTTGACGTGCTGAACTATACTACCAACGCCCTGGTAGCAAGGTCCCTTAATGACACCGTGATGCAGAACAGTCCCATGGCCACGCCAAATATAACCTCCAGCGCAAATGTCGTTGACGCAGGACAATTCTTCTTCATTAACGCCACAGACTCAGGAGGCACGCCGCCGTATCTCTACAACTTCACGATATACAGCACAAGCAGCACACAACCGTTCTTAAACGGCGCGTTCTACGGATACAATACAATATCAGTATATGCCATAATATACCCTCCTGGCAATTATTTTGCCAACGTGGTAGTATCCGATTCAGCCTCGCCTGCCGCGGTAAGGAGCTCTCAGGATACAAATATCATACATATAAACCGGCAGCCAACACTTTATGTGAGTGCGCTCAATATGCAAACCCAGTACCTCTCCTATATCGATGAAGGGGAAGTAAACACAATAAACTACACTGCAACGGTGCGCGGTGGCACGGGTCCGTATACGATAAATTTCTTGAACGGCGGCTTTAACGTATTGCAGAGCAATAGCCTGCTGCCCATTGGCGGAGAAGCCAACTACGATCTGAACGTTAACTCCATTGGCACATACTCCCTTATCAGCGAGGCCACAGACACCGGAACAACCTCACCTTACTACCTATACTCATACAATTACACGATAGTTAACCCTGCGCTTGCAAAACCCACGATAATGGTCATGGCGAGCAATACTGGTGAATACTCGTCCTCGCATATAAATGCGAGCAAATTGGATTACGGCCAGTATATATACGTAAACTCCACTGAAACCGGCGGCACATCCCCCTATACGTACAACTTCATCGTATCAAATGCTGTGACTAATTCTGTTGTTAACAGTATCCTTGCGAGTTCATCTGCCTACGTGCAAAACAGTAGTACAAGCCAGGCTTTTGTCAAACTTTCGCCTGGCACATACCGTGCAAACGTGGTGGTAACGGACAGTTCAGACCTTCCTGAAAACAGCGTATCGGCCAGCTCTAATGAGTTCACAATCTTCAACGCACCTTCAATATCCTTAATCCCAAACAGCCTCACGCTCCAAAACGGACAGAATGAGACATACACAATCACTGTGTATAACGGGGTAGGTCCGTTTATTGTTGGGTTATATAATGTGGGCAATGGCCTCCAACTTGGCAGCAACATGATAATTGCCTCGGGAGGCACAAATACGATCTCGTTCAATGTCTCTTCCAAATACGGCAGCATACTGACTTATAACGCGGTTGCGACAGATACGGGCACCTCAGTTCCATTTACATTCAATTCCGTGCAGAGTGAAATAGCAATAAACCCTCTTTATAGGGTTCCGTCATTCCAGGTCTCACCGCATTCGCCTCTTGGGAACTGGATATCGTTCGCCGTCCAGAACACAGTCTCGATGACCGTGCCGGTCAATGCGCTTAATCTCTCCACAAGCGGAGTGGAAACCCTGTTCTCCATAGCACCCACCATACCGCTGGGGGATTTGGCATCTGAGTCATTCACTATAACAACATCGCAGCAGAGCAACATAATAGGCTTCAACGGCGTATCTGGGACCGCCGCCCAGAGCCCGGTAGCCGTATTGCTAGTGCAAGTCGGATCTTCTACCGCCAATGGGATCATAGTGCAGCTGACGTCCTCCAACACGCTCTTCAGCTATTCGGGAAACGTATATACGGGCACTCCGCAGACAGGATGGGAGGCATCATGGTACGAAGGCAATGCGAGCATCGATGGCGGTGTTGTCCAAGGTCTGCAGCAATGGGCAGATATATTCAACGCAAACTACATGGCCGCTAATGTGATCGCAGCCGGTATAGAGTACGGTTTCAACAATAATGCGTCTTCTGGTACGATCTATCTGGGAAACGTGGTGATAAATGACAGGTCATATGTCCCAATACCTCCTTCATCAAGGAACGAGGTGCCCATAATCACATCAAACGGGCTGTCGCCCGGCGGATGGGCGGAACTCAACAACAGTCTCGGCTGGAACGGCGTGCAACTTACGCTGCTGCCAACCAACTACACATCAAGCGGCAACTTTACATTCTATGCACTCATAGGCTCGGTGCTTAACGGCGCAATCCTGCGGAACACCCCTGCAGCGACTAAGTCGCTGCAGACCTACGCGACAGGGTACGCGTTCCCCGAAACCAACTCCATTTCAGCATCAGTCAATGCATCTCCATACTCTGCAGCAGGCTCCGTTCCAATGTCTACTTCGATCGTATCCGGTCTGGATGGCGGAGGGGTATCATTCGCAAGTTTCTCGAATGGCAGCAGTGACAATCTGCTCAGGCTGACGCACACCCAGTTGCCCGGGCTTACGAGCAGCTACGGCAGTTCTGGGGAGTCAGAAAGCCTCTGGCTTACTGGTTTCCCTGTATTCGACCAGGCGTCAGGCGTAAACAACTTCTCCGTAGCAGATGCCGGAGGCGCGTACGAAGCAACGTTCAACACTCCTATACAGGAGTACTCAAGCGCAGGCAGCAGGAACCTGGACATGCTGATAAAGATGCTCGGCCAGAATGTAGCGGTCCTTAGCGAAAACGCGCCTACGGCAAACATAGTGCCAACCAGCGTCACATATGGAGGGGGGATAACGCTTGCGGACCAGCTCCTGCCCATGGCAACAGTATACCTGGACCATAACGTGACCAACTCCTCTGTAGACGGGTTCAACGTCGAATTGACCGGCATCGGTACGCCTGTCAATGGCCTGTCGAATGCCTCGATAGAGGTCTTCTATAAAGGTACGCTTACAAACACCACCCAGATGCAGCCTTATACGATACGCAAGTTCGATGTGTCGGGCAATGCGGTCTTTGTGAGGATCAACCAGACCCTTGCATCCCCGGCGTGGGCCCAAATACAGCTATTTAGCAACCTCTTCAACCTGACCAATGGCAAGTCATTCAACCAGACGAGGGACCCGGGCTGGAATGTCAACCTAATGTGGACCAACACCTCCTCATCCGGCGGCACATCCCATGCGCTTGCGGGCCTAGTCGTATGGAATGAATCACCCACATCGCTGCTACCGGGGCAGAGTTTCAACTTTATCGGAGACACTCCAGGCTGGAAGGTCAAGCTGGAGAGCAACGACCTAATAGATCAGTTGTCAGGGCCCTACTCCAACATGAGTTTTTCTACATACAACATATCAGGGTTCCTAGAGTTCTTCTACCCGTACCAGAATCCTGCTCAGAAGGGCCTCGCCTACGCAGTCGCAAACGTGTATAACTATAATGCATTGGGCTTTGCCGCTACTGGATCAAACGAGCTGCTCAATACTACCGCAATAGTTGAGCCGCAGAATCTGCTGGACGTGATCAGCGACTACAACTTCAACGTAACCCCTGTGGAATCCGGTCGCACAATCTACCCAACCCCTCCAAACTACGTGCTTTACAACCTCGATACATATGAGCTGTCCACATACAATGCGCTTAGCCAGAGCGCTGCCATAAACCTGAGTGCTGACATAAATGCCGGGGTCGTAATCCGCCTGCTAAACAATGGGCTCAGTGCCAATTATCTGTCAAGTACCGGGGGCAACATTACAATAGACGCGGCATCCAGCCAAGCGGTTGCCGTAGTCGCCTTCAATGCCTTCAATACGAACGCGACTGAGAGGTATGTAGTTCTCCAGAATGTTTCAGAGATTCTACTTGGCAATGATTTCTTACCGCCGGGCGACAACGCACCTCCATATCCGGGCATCACCGTTGAAGTCTACGACACTTCAAACGTTCTTTCACCGGCAGGTAACAGCATACTCCTTGGCAAGCTTACATATGCCGGCCCATATCTGATGTACTATGCCACAAACAAAACGTCAGACAGGCTATATCCGTACTTCAGCACAGAGAACGCCATGTCAGCAAACGTGGTATATAATCCAAGCTATCCTGACAACGGCATACTCGCCCTCTCCAGGCCAACTACCTCAAATACTGCAAGGTCTGCGTATTATACCCTGACCCTGTCACAGCCAGTGCTGCCGGGCACAAACCTACCTGGGGCAAACATAATACTACAGCTTACAAATTCATCCCATCCTATCGATGCCCTAAATCCATACCTGCTCAACTACAGCTCCGGATTTGCGTCCCCGTTCGCCTATCAGAGCTCGCAATCAACAACTCTTGCAGCCGCAAGCCGGTTTAGGACCGAGAGCGGCACAATCGTAGGCACAACAGATGGCATAAAGTTCTTCGGCAATGAGAGTACTTCAAATTCATTTAACGCCACAGCATCATATCTGGACGTGCTCCCATACCTGGACGAGCTCTCGATCGGCGTGTCACCGAGCAACGCCACAACTCCTGCGACGGTGATAGGCACTGATGTGCTATTCAATGCGAGTGCGGTTGGCTCCCTGAGCAACGTGAGTTCGATGTCTTATGCCTTCTATTCCAACAGCACCGAAGAACTGGGCGGTATCTCGGGTGACGTTTCAACCACTCTGTTTCCGATTCTGATAATCAACATAGGTGCCGCGCACCCGGTCATACTGCGGCCGCTCAGCACCGATCTTTACAGTGCAGGCAACGGGATGTTTATTGGTACGCCAGCGGAAGACTCATGGATAGTCACCCTTTATGACAACGGAAGAATAACTGCGCCGTTGCAAAGCATCAACTCCACGCCGCACTCGCTCTATTACTGGAGCCATATGCTCCAGTCATTAGGCTACGATCCGACTGTCAGTGCAATAGGGGTCGGGGAAGGGTTCTCATACCTAAAGAACGAATCAACAATCGTCGTGAAAAACGTCACCCTAAACAATGTGACCTATGGGATAGCATACAACTCCATAACTCAATCCTCCGCAGTGTCACTGCTGAATGCATCGTCGACCAAGAGCTCACAGGTGAACTTGTCTGGCGATGGAACAATGCTGCGTTTCTCCACCAATGTAAGTAACACCATACCAATCCGGGTTGCCGTATACAACTTAACATCAGCAAGCCTGCCGCCGATCGCAGGACTGACAAGGCTTGTTGCGTTGAACTTCTATACAACCTCGCCATACAACAAGAGCCTCAACATCACCATATCCGCTACTGTAAGGTATCCATGCAGCGCACCTGCCGGCGAGATAGCCCCATACGTACTGACCAACGGCTCATGGACCAAGGTGTCTGCCTACAACGTCTCATCGTCTGCCTGCACAGTAGAATTTAGCATACCTGCGGACCCGGTCATCGGCATATTCCAGTCGGCCCAAAGCAGCGGCGGAAGCGCAGGCGGCGGAAGCGGAGGCGGCGGAAGTGGAGGCGGCGGAGGAGGAGTTGGCGGCGGAGGCGGCGGCCAGTTCCTACCTACTGTAGTCAAGTTCAACACATCAAACGAGACTGGTTACAAGATATACAATTTCACTCAGGATAATCAGGAGAAGGTCGGGATAAACGGAACGATCTTCACCATAGTGGAGAACTTCATCTCCCCGGATCAGGCAGGCATCTCGGTAAACGGGGATTCCTACACGCTCTCCGATGGCGAGATTGTATCATTGACCGGGCATCCAGGCTACCACCTTGGCCTCCTGAACATCTCATACCTGCCTATAATAAACCTAGTAAATATAGAGATATATGAATCCATATCCAGCCCACCTAAAGCCAATAACACTGTGGTGGCAAATACAATAAAACCAGTGAACACTGTCCCGACCAACAGCATCAACACCACTAAGCATTCTTATAACAATACCGCTGCAAATGCCACCGCAACAGTAGCAAAGCATCAAAACCCGTATCCAATACTGCCATACGCGCTGGCAGCAGCTGTCATCGTAGTTGTTGCGGTTACGTATCTTATATACCGTAATAGAAAACAAAGAGCCCCACCAGAGGAGCCAGAGCCGCCAGTAGCCCCTCCACCTGCGGGCCACCAGCCGCCGCCTGACATTCAAGGCGCAGTCCAGCAGCCTGTGCATCCACCAGCGCAATAGGGCGCCAACACACCCTTTTATACCTTTCAGATATCAATAAGTGCTATGGCGCAAGGTGCAAAGGGAAAGAAACGGCCAGGAAGGCAGAGCATCCAGGGTCAGCAAGGAAGGCAAGGGCAGGAAGGGCCACAAGCCCCAGCATATCAGAAGAAGCCGACAGCCGCAGTGTTGCTGTTTATCATAGGCGGCATAGTGATATTCATAGTCGCTGCACTCTACTTGTACAGTGCATCGGTGGTCTCATCACTCAATACCACTGCGATCTCAAGGTATGCGGGCAACGCTTCGATAAATGCCACGACCCTCAGCGTGATCCGCAGTTCCATATCCTCCCTCGAGCTACTGGCGTTCATCAGCTTGGTCTCTGGGCTGGTCCTTGCAGCCTGCGGCATACTTTTGTACCTGAACCCTGCAAGATCAAGAATGCTTGGCATAGTCGGTGTGGTCTTCTCCCTGCTCAGCCTGACGACTCTCGGCGGTCTGGTTGTCGGTTTCATACTGGCAATAATAGGCAGCATACTGGCCCTACGCTACAGCCCCTAGATTAGCAGGTAGATCAGAAGGGCACCTATCAGGCATCCGGCCACTGCGCACAAGATATTCGAAGTATACTTGTTGCCTATGCCCCTCTCCTCATAGTATCCAAAAGCCGAGTCAACAAGATTGCCAAGGAAACCAGAGACGGCGATTATCCCTATGATCTCAACATACGCTCCATTTGACATTGCAAGAGCGAAGAGTGAGAAGACGCCCAGGACCACCGCACCTGAGAGACTGGCTGCAAGGCCAAGCCAGGTTACTGCTCCTGACCTGCCTTTCTTTACCTTCTTGAGGGTCAGCAGCATGGTGGGCGTGCCATCCAGGACCCCTATCTCGCTGGCAAACTTATCAGAGGTGATGGCCGCGACACCTGCTACGTACACAAGCAGGAGCAGCCAGCTGATCCCTGGGTGTGCTGTGATAACCGATACGCGGTAGAGCAGCGCAACAACCAGCGGCACAATCCCGTTAGCTGCAACGTTCTTCCAGCTCCTGCTGCTCTCATACAGCCCGATCCTGCCCTTCTCCCTCCGTCCAGCCGCGGTGACAATGGCCGAGAGGCAGAGGAAGAGAAGCATTACTGTAAGGAAGTAAACCCCCCCAAGCAGCAGGATTAGTAGGCCCAGCAGCAGAGCGAGTACTATACCGGAGCGATCCAGCGTCAGAAAACCAGACATATGAATTCCATGTTTATGAAATATTCCACTAATAACAAAGGTTTAAAAGCTTAAACTCTTATAAATGATTACGAATTCTCTATTGTAGGAAGGGAAAAACTGGTCGCCTTGCCAGCACGTGCATAGCACGTTGCTGGCCTCTTCCTCTATATCGTCAACCAGTGTAACCGCTAACCCGATATGGGAGATAGGCCAATAAACATTTATATGCCTTAGTAGAAATATAACTACAAGGGTAAATTGCTGGATAGCAGCCAGACAGCCAGAGCACTCCGCTCCATTCCTAGCAACTCGTGATAATCATGGCAAAGGAGAAAGGCATAAAGGTGATAGAGGACCTGCCAGGAATAGGCCCTACAAGTTCTGAGAAGCTCAAGGCCGCGGGGTACGAGACACTCGACAGCATAGCCGCGGCCGCGCCCGCAGCTATAGCGGAGGTGACCGGGATGAGCCTGGAGGCTGCCAAGAAGGCTGTAGATGCCGCAAAACAGTCAACAACCCTGGAGTTCAGCACCGCGTCTGACGTATACGAGCGGAGGAAGAGCCTTGGCGCGATAAAGACCGGGGCAGCCTCACTAGACGAGATACTCGGAGGAGGCGTTGAGACAGGCGGCATTACAGAGGTATACGGCAAGTTCGCATCAGGCAAGACGCAGCTGGGCTTCCAACTCTCCGTAAACGTTCAGCTGCCGCACGACCAGGGGGGCCTTGAAGGTGCAGTCCTGTTCATAGATACTGAGGGCACGTTCAGGCCAGACAGGATAGAAGGCATAGCTAAGTCCGCCGGCCTTGACCCAAAGAAGGTGCTCGACAACATATTCGTGGTCAGGGCGACAACAAGCGACCAGCAGGTACTGACTGCGGAGCGCGCAGACAAGCTGATCAAGGAGAACAATATCAAGCTCATAGTTGTCGATTCCCTGATGTCGGTCTTCAGGTCCGAGTATATGGGAAGGGGCGCACTCGCGGAGAGGCAGCAGAAGCTCAACGCCCACATACACAAGCTGCAGAGCCTTGCGGACACGCACCATCTTGTGGTTTACATAACCAACCAGGTGATGGACAACCCCGCGATACTCTTCGGCGACCCGACAACCCCTGTGGGGGGAAACATAGTGGCCCATGCGGCTACAACAAGGCTTTACATGCGAAAGAGCAAGGAGGAGAAGAGGATAGTAAGGCTGGTCGACTCGCCTAACATGCCTGAGGCGGAGGCGGTCATAAAGATAACCCCTATGGGAATAAAGGACTGAACCAATGCTTTTCTTGATAGGGCTAGGCATGGATGTCAAGGACCTTTCTGTCAGGGCCCTGGAAGCCGTAAAGAAATCGGACGCAGTCTACCTCGAGCAGTATACGACCTTTGTATCTGAGGATTATCTTTCCTATCTGCGCCGGGAAACGGGCAAGGAGATACGCCCACTGGATAGGTCCGCAGTCGAGGAGAACGCGCTGCGGACACTGGCCGGCGCAAAAGGCGGAAGCATCGCCATCCTTGTGCCTGGCGATCCTCTCATAGCAACCACGCACCATGCCACGCTGCTCGATACCGCAACCAAGTCCGGCGTAAGCTACGTGGTATATCATGCGCCGTCGATATACACTGCAGCGATAGGCGAGAGTGGCCTTGACGTCTACAAGTTCGGGCCGCCGGTGACACTGCCGTTCTGGTCTGAAAGGTACAAGCCCACCTCATTTCTCGATGTTATAGACAAGAACGTAAGGAATGACGAGCACAGCCTGCTCCTATTGGACATTGACCAGCCTGCCGGCAGGATGATGACCCTTGGGGATGCGGTAGAGCTGCTGCGCAAGGCGGAGAAGGATAAGGAGTATGGCATAATAGACGACAGCCTCAAGCTGCTTGTGCTTGGCGACGTGGGCAAGCCGTCAGAACTCATAAAATACGTGTCTATCGTGGAGGCTGCGGAGGTGGAAAGCCTGTTCGCTGGCAAGATCCTGACAATAATAATACCTGCAACGCCATCATTCGCAGAGGAAGAGGCGCTCTCAAAATTCGCGTGATCTCAGAATAAGCGGAAGCGTCTGCCTGCCGCGGCGCGATGCGCGCTATCGTATGCCACTTCCCAATTCTCAAGGCGCTTGGTTATGCGATCCAGCGTGCAGCCTTCAGGGCGTACCACGGCCCCGACCGCACGCGCATGCTCAAGGGCGGTCTCGTTATTAACCCTGGCATGCGGATTTATCCCCTCATGTATCAGATGTACCACCCCCCAATAATCCAGTGCATCTATCGCTTTGAAGATACGGTCATCCACAGGCTCCTGCACCCGCACCACTGCGTTTATTCCAAGCCGCGCCCTGCCGTCCCTTACAAGCGCAAGGACATCATTGCATAATGCATCCTGTTCCTCTCCAACAGTCATAGACCAGTCGCAGGAAGTGAGATGATAAAAGTTATAAAACTGCCGTACGAAACCACTGGGCACCGCACCAAGCACTGCTCATAAGGATATCCGCCGCTTCGCATAGGTCTGCCGTGCACGCTGGTACTCGGGCGTATTGGTCAGCTCGTGTTCAAGAAGGATGCCGACCATACTCTTTAGCGTTTCGAACCTTATGATTGCGCCAAGGCGCTCATCCATCGCCCCGCCAAAATCCTTGCGTATCAGTGCCTTCTTAGTTTCCCGCAACGCAAACTCCATCGCCGTAGATTCATCAACCCTGACAAACGGGTCTGCGCCGCTTCTCATAAGATCCAGAAACTTAGAGAAGTTTGCCTCCTCAATAGCCAGGTGCAGCTTGAACGCACTGCTGCCTCGCGCTGCACCAACGCCATCGGTAGCTGTCGTGCCGTAAGACCGCTCCGTATCCGCATCGTGCACTCCATGCGCCCCGGGCCCATCCCTCACAAGGCGCACCATCCTGTTATCTTCCCCGAGTCTCTCTGCTACTACCACACCAACCACATCCCAGAGATTGTATGTAATTATTATAAAACTATCGTTCTACAGCAGACTTTACGTTCCAGTATTTCATCGTATGTGCAAGTGCGGCGAATCCGAATCCCTCGACAAACCAGACCGATGCTATCCTGAAGAAGATGGTTATCAGAGACGCCGTCGCAAAGGTTATCAGAGTCGGGAAGAAGAGGACGAGGTAGCCTATAAGCGCAGCGTCGGTAACTCCCATCGTGGCCGGCAAGCCGGTGATGAGCCCCAGCATAAGCGACGACGAGTATATGAATAGAACCGCAGGTATGAATGCTGGATCAAGGCTTATCCCGAAGCTGAGTATGACCAGGTACAAGGCAAATCCGTTTATGAACATTGACGGTATCGTATAGAGCATAGAGTATGCATATACTCCCCGGTCGAGCAGCTTGTTGTACCTGAAGTAGACCTCGCCGTGTTTGAATAGGCTCTTGAACAGCCTTATTCTGTGCATCTTCCTCTTGAAAAACTTGAACAGCCTCTTAGTATATATGAATACGAAAGGTATCAGGAGTATTGCTGTTATTATTACCGAGAGCACCTGAAAGCGCCCCACAAAGAATGCCATAAACACTGCAAGGAACGCAAAGCCCAGAAAATCAGTGAATATGTCCGCCACCACAGCCGGAAAGGTATTTGCAAAGCGTATGCCTGTTATCCTGTTTATCGTATAGGACACTACCGCCCTGCCCCAGCGCCCCGGTGTTATGTCCATAGAGTACATCGACATGTATATGAGGAAGTTCTTAGTCCTGGGGATGTGCACGTTAAGCCTCTTCATATACTGCTCCCACTTAGGGAACCTGAAGACGTAGCTCACGAAGATCACCGCAAATGCCGCAAGAAGGTACCACAGGTTTATGGTCTCCAAGGTACCTACTATCTTGTCTATCCCTGCATTCAGCACCGCAGCCGCGGCTATCACAACGAACACGATGAAGCTCAGGACGAGTACTGTCGATATTATATACTTCGCACGCTTGATGCGCTTGCGGTAGGCCTCCCCGCTGTCAATGTCCTCTACATCGACTATGTTTAATGAACTGCTAAGCCTGTGTTCATCAGCCATGGTTATTACTTCTCGAATTTGATGATCCTCCCGCGCTCGGTCTCCATGCTGCTGCATAGCAGTGCAACCTTGCTGTGCTCGTGATAGTCAACCAGCCTGTATCCGGATTCCTTTGCGATCTCGCTTGCGAATGAGATAATCTCCTCCTTGGCGGGCATCTGTTCATAAGACAGGTTGCGCTCTTCATTCCTTGCACCACCGACGAAGACGAAGCCCTTGACCTCAACATAATGCGGTTTGCCCTTTCTTATCAAAGCAGCATAACCTTTAGCATCAAGCATGTTGACATCCCTTATCAATGTAAGCCTAAATACCCTCCTGGTCTCCTTTTCAGCAAAGATGTCAAGGAACTCCTGGAAGCTCTCCCATGCGTTCAGCGTCTTCGCCCTGGTAATCTTCTCATAGACCTCTCGGTTGGGCGCCTGTACAGAGACATACAGCTGCGTTGGCAGCGTGGTAAGGTGCCTGAGCGCATTTGCCATGGTGCCGTTTGTGACCAAGAATGTGCTTATCTTACGCTTATGGAACTCCTCGATAAGCTTGTTCATCTTGGGGTAGAAGAGAGGTTCGCCAGTCAGGCTGAGCGCCACATGCGCAGGGTCGTTTGACTCCAGCCATCTTTTCATATCGACCTTGCCGTTGCCCTTGAATCCGCTTACAAGCTTCTTGTGCTCCTCGATAAGGCCTTCCACTATAAATGCAGGGTCATCCCATTCCTGGATTGCATTTATCTCATTCCACTTGAAGCCCTCTTCCTCAGGTATCATACGCCAGCAGAACGTGCAGGCAAGGTTGCACCCTATAGCTGGGCTTGCCTGTATACACCTCCAGCTCTTTATCCCGTAGAACTTATGCTTGTAGCAGCTCGCGCCGCCTTTGAGGCTGCTTACCGTGTATCCGCATGCCTTTGTCGCAGAATGCTTGCCCACAAAATGGTAGCCCTGCTTCTTCATAGCCCTGGCAAGTTCTGCAGGCATGTGCGGGTTACCACGCTCAAGGCCTTCCTTCTCTTTTTGGATAGTCACTTCCTTCTCATTCTGCACCGAATCACCGTTTATGACGATTTATGCTAGGTATATATTAAAATAAGGTTGGGTAGCCGCAGTAAGTAATGCTACGCAGTCTTGTCCAGCTGGCGCTACCATATGCACCTATGCTCCGGAAAGAGAGAGTCTTTCTGCGCTCAAAAAGGGCAACTTCCTATATACACTGCGCACAAGTCAAGGTGTTATAATGGCTATTGCTTTGTCATTCTGGCGGTCCCTTCATAAATCGCATCCACCCCCCAAACCGGATAGTATCTATATATCTTGTCCAAGCATCCTTGGGTCCATTCCCTAAGGAGCTGCGAATACCCCTCCCAAGCAGGCCGCCCTGCTCTCAGGAGTGTCAAGATGCGAAATCAGAAGACTGCCAGGGGCAACGACTCCGGTTCTCGGAGCGCCTGTGCATTAAAATCTCCATCGCGTGCGGTTGCCGTGCCATACTGTCTCTTAACAATGGCGCTTATCTCATCCTCTATTAATCCCCTCACATACAAACAACTTATATGAATAATTCATTAATAAGCCGCCTAGGCGCGAGACGCCAATATAAGAAGATTTTTAATCTGCCGAGTGCAAAGATAAACTACTGATTTTAATGCTCCAGATAAGCTTCATTTCAAAAGGCAGGATCGTTGCAGAGGACCAGTCCACAAAGGACATACTGAGGAGCGGCTTCATTGGAAGCTTGGAAAAGGGCAGTCTCAAGCTCACAATAGAGGAGGCATTATATCTTATCGACGTACGTAATGCATCATGTACCATGGCTGGAAGGGAGGTCGCGTTCAATGACATTGCGATAAAATTCTGGAAGAGCAGCAAGTTCACTGCCAGGTACTTCACGTACAAGGACTGGAGGGATCGTGGTCTTATCATAAAGGAGCCTTCTATACAGTACAAGGAGCCTGACAAGACCCCTATCAAGGAATATCCTGCATCCGCACTTCAGCTCCCAGGAGGCGGGCTCAAGGGGGTCTTCTTCCAGACCGACCTGCTCACCATAGTAGACGACAGGCAGAAAGGGTTGGAACTATACGAGAAAGGTTGGTTTGGGCAGTACGGCGCATACAAGGCTGCCGACAGGGGCCAGCTCAACAAGCTTGATGTTTACGAGACCCTCTTCCTGGTAGATCACGGGCTGCTGAAGATGGAGAACATAAGCAGGCAGCAGCTTGTGGCAAGGGCCACCTCAAGAAGGAAGGACTTTATGAAGCTGTATGACGTGTACAAGGACTGGAGGGAGAAGGGATATGTGGTTAAGACCGGGTTCAAGTTCGGCACCCATTTCAGGCTATACTTCCCTGGCGCAAGGCCGATAAGGGATGGGAACAAGGACTGGGTGCACTCAAAGCACGTGATCCACGTCTTTCCAAAGGATTCGAAGCTGCTGATATCTGAATGGGCGAGGGTCATAAGGGTGGCGCACTCAGTCAGAAAGACCTTCATACTTGCAGTGCCTGGGAACATGCCAGACAAGAGAGTCAAAATAGACTATGTGCTCTACCACAGGCAGGGCGGCGGGGAGGTGGAGAATCCAGAGAACTCCGCGCCCAGATATGCCATGCTCTCACTCAGTGAGGAGGAGTACATAGGGGGCAGGGAGTTCGCAGGTGCAATAAAGGAGGCCAAGTCAAGGAAGTTGGAGCTGATACTTGCAATAGCGGACAGAGAGACTTCGGTCACCTACTACAGGATAAGGCAGATCAAGCTGCCCAGCAGCAGGCATGAATACTACGAGATAGACTGGCTGCAGCCATAACATCCCGCGCAGTGCGCTTTAAGGGAGAACGGAAACGCACAAAATGTTTTTTAAGATCCAAGCAGATAAGGGAGAGATGAGATGCCAGGTCTTAAAAGGATAGTCTCCCCCGAGGTAAACCATGTCGAAGGCGAGACGCAGCAAAGGGCAAAATTGGTAAGCAGGTACCTGAGATATGACTCTGCACTGAGGATAGGCGCATTATTCTATATCCCTTGTTTCATGGGCATGGAAATATACGGTGCAGCAACCGGTCAGAACACGCTTGCCACCACAGCCGGAATAGAGGACCTGGTGCTGCTTGGACTGGTTAGGCACGCCCTTAAAGGCAGAGGCGCCTCGCGGGCGGATGTCAACCTGTACGACGCACTGCATTCAACCATGAGGGGGCATTAGGATGCCCAAGGCAGATGATAACGCCCAATTCTGGTATCGGCACAAACCAAGGAAGATTTTTATACCTGCTTATCCGATATGATTTGGTGACCTTATGAAGATTTCAGAGATATACCGCATGGACATATACAGCGATGGCGGAGCATACTTGGGGGAGGTCCAGGATGTCATAGTAGACCTGGAGAAAGGGGAAGTGAGCAGATTGCTCATGGTTCCTTGGAAGAACGCAAAGGGCGACGCAAAGTCGGTACTCCGGCAGAGGAGCGTACTTTACAAGAACGTCAAGAACGTAGGAGACGTAGTGCTTGTATCAGCGCCGATGCAGGGCGGCTCTTCAAACGAAGCGAGCAAAGAGGAAGCTGAAGACCTTTCAAGATAGCCCTCCTGCTAAAATTCTCTCACTGGCTCTAGCGTAGCCTGTACTGGTCATCTCTCTACCAAGGCGTTTCTGCAAAAGTCTTTCCCTAGGGACGTGTTAGATAATGAGATCTCCAAAATCTTCTTTGTTGCCTCCTCACCAAAGTCCCTTGCAAATTATTGTCAAGCCGGATTTCTGCTTAAAGAGACAATGCGCTTTGCACCCAACCGTCTACGATAACTGTTAATAAACCTATTATTGCCTAGCGAGCCACCATCTACACGGTTTGACGCCCATCCAGCGCGACAGGTAGCATATGTGCGTGTGGGGGCTCATCCCGATAGTACTAAAGGTCTGAACCACTGCCGCATGAAAGAACAATGCGAACTACAATATCAAGTGTTAATAATACAAAAACTGTAATTTTTGGTGGAAATGGCGATATTAAGATTGGAGAGTGCCCGGACCCTAAGACTCAGAACCCGGCTGATATTATTACTGAAAGAGGAGAATAATAAATAGCGAGAAAGGTATTAACCAGCTTTTGTAATGGGTTTATTTTGTCCTCAAGCTCAACAAGCGTTTTCACCGTCAAAACGCTCCTCTAAGCCCTCAAAGGCAGGCTTTAAGACTTTACAGGCGATCAACGGCCAGCTCACGTACCGCGCCAAGCACTTCGTCGGCAATTGCATCAGGAGGCTGCGAGCCATCAATCTTGACCCACTTGCCAGATCGGTAACCCTCACTAAACAGTCTGTCATACACGACCCTGACCCTCTCCAGGAACCTCGCATCGGCTTCAAACCTGTCAACAATCCCCATCTTCTCCTTTGTCTTCCTTGAAACAGAGGTCTCCGAGTCAACATCCAGATAGAAGGTGATTTCAGGGATCGGAAGCCCGATGCGCTCCTCGATGGCCTTTGCCTTTTCATATGCAAACCCTCCTGCAGTCTGGTAAGCTATCGTAGCAAAATAGTACCTGTCCATTATAACAACCATGCCCTCTGAGAGCTCCTTCTCTACAGTGCTGCGATCCCTCACCATGTCAGCGAGATAAAGCAGGAAGAGCTCGTCAACGCTAAGCTGCACCTTTCCTGCCAGGAAGCTGCCAAGTATCGAGCCATAAAGCGACGAGTAATCTGGATACGAATGCACTCTGGCCGCTATGCCTTCTCCAGCAAGCCGCTGCTGAAGAAGCCCTGATTGCGTGCATTTGCCGGAACCGTCTATTCCATCAAAACATACGATAAATCCTTTCACGGAATCCACAAATGAGAACTTATAAAACATAAAGCAATATATTATACTGCGCTCCTATCGTCTAGTCCGGCCAAGGACGCGGGGCTTTCAACCCCGCAACTCGGGTTCAAATCCCGGTGGGAGCATTTGAAAATTACGACGACAAAGCTGGGTTCAAA
The DNA here is from genome assembly GCA_021817325.1 of Microcaldota archaeon. Taxonomy (GTDB): domain Archaea; phylum Micrarchaeota; class Micrarchaeia; order Micrarchaeales; family CABMGC01; genus JAKAVK01. Next base: position 135,536 of record JAKAVK010000022.1, read on the forward strand.
TCCTTAAAAGCAGCCAAGCAAAAAAGAGAAAATGGGTTCAAACCCGAAAAGCAGACCGAATACGAAAGGCTTATCAACAGCCTTTATTCGGTTCTCCCGACTCTTACTCACCATCAATTCAAGAAATTGAAGAAAATCGTCCACAAACAGTTCCTAAAGAAGTTCGCGAAGAACCTGCCTCCTAAATACGGTAGCCTAAACAAAGGCTTCACCGAACAGGAAGTGCAGATGTTCTTCAGGACGATAGACAACCCGAAGCTTCGACTGCTCTTCTCATATCAAGCGCAGCTTGGCCTAAGAGTAGGAGAAGCCGTAAGGTTGAACATAAAGGACATTGACTTTCAGACGAGAGAACTCACGATCAAAAGCGAAAAATCAAACACATTAGACACACTAATCATACCAGTACCTCTATTCAGGCTGACGCTTGAATACATCAAACCAAACAACAGACAAATAGAGTCCGCCGCTGGATACCTGTTCTTCAAGGAAGAGGGTAAATACAGCGAGAGGAACGAGCAATACCTGAGCAAGAACTACGTTAGAAACAGGTTCAGGTTCTACGTCCAGCGTGCAGGGCTTGACAAGGTATACGACAGCAGCGATGAAACCAACTACGATAGGGCTCCTAGAAGCTTGCATAGGCTTACTACACATAGCCTGCGCCACTATGCAATAACAAGCTTCTCTAAGCAGACAAACGGCAATATCATACTTACAGCCAAGTTCGCGCGCCACAGGGCAACAGCGGTAACGCTGACCTACATAAGCACTACAAAGCAGGAG
>JAKAVK010000031.1 GCA_021817325.1 Microcaldota archaeon
GCCGGCGCTGCCGTTGACAGAATATTGATAAGAAAGCGTTTATTTTCTGCGTTGGAGGATAAAATTCATCTCCGCCTTAAAAGGCGGGCAGGTTTCTTTTACCCTCCAAACCACCCACTACGCTAAACTAAATGTATTTATATGTGTTGGTATATATGGTATATACGTGATTAAGATGACCTATGAAGAAACGATACTAATCAAATTAGATAAAGACACTAAGAGAAAGATGAAGGAGATTGACGCCAATTGGTCAGAGCTAATACGTGAATTTATACAAAATGAACTTAACAGGAAGAGGAACACAGCAAGGGCCGAGAAGCTACGAGCCAGGCTATTTAGGCATGTTAGCGGCATGAATAGCACCCAGATAATAAGGAAATTCAGGGATGAAAGATATGGACCAAATAGTCCTTGATACAAGCGTCATAGCAAAACTTTTCATTGAGGAGGAATGGTCAGATATAGCAATAAAGATAAAGGATGCCCATGTACAGGGTAAGATAGAAATAGCAGCCCCTTCACTAGCAAAATATGAACTGATAAATGCATTAAAGTACAAGAGTTTTGGAAAAGAAGAGATAAAAGATGCGCTTGAGGTAATAAAGGACTATGCCTTTCTGATTGTTGAGCCTAGTGATTTAGTAATCAATAAGACTGCAGATTTTTCAATGGATTATGGCATAACAGCATATGATGCCACGTATGTTGCATTTGCCAATCAGTTGGGTAAGACTCTTTATACAGCAGACAATAAGCTGCTGCTCAGAGTCAAAAAACTTAATTTTATCAAACATCTAACGAGTTTTTCTCTATAAACAGGCTGAAAGCCGGGAGAGGGAATTGAACCCCCCTTTTCCGCTCTGCAGGCGGACGCATAGCCGATCTGCCATCCCGGCGCTTAACGTTACTAGGATTCGTCTATCCTATTGTCAGCTATTTAAATATTAAGGTTCTGTTATAGAATGATTGCATGCCAGTTGCGTTCCAGACAATACCCAGAGAATTTGTTTCCAAGACCAGCGTTGAGGATTATAAGGCGCCTTTGACAGGTGTGCTGGCGGATGTCCAGAGGTACGGTGCAGTTGTGATAACCAGGAGGAAGAAGTATTACGGCATAATAGATGACAGGCAGGTAGCAAACAAGGGCAAGATAGAGGTAACCTCACAGTTTCCAACCGGCAAGTTCACGAAGGTTGTTCCGGTCCTTGACCAGAACACCTCGATACAGGACGCCATAGCATATTTTCACAGCTCGGCCACGAAGGCATTGCCTTACGTGGAAGGAAGCAAGATAGTAGGAGTGGTGAAGCGGAATGCGATACTCAGAGCCATACTCTCGCTGCACCTCGTACCCGACTCGAAGGTCGAGGAGATCATGTCGGCTCCGCTTCTCACGGTAGACGATGATGACAACCTGGCGCAGGCACGCCGCGCTATGGCAAAAGGGAGGGTCGGCAGGCTTATCGTCATTTCGGATGGCAAGCTCTTTGGCATGCTCACTTACAAGCACATGCTCAAGTACTCTGCCAGGACCAGGGAGAAGCGCACCACCACCGGCAGGTCGACACCGGAGGGCAGGGTGAGGGTAGGCGATGTCTGCGAGAGGAACGTGATCTCAATAGATAGGGAGGTGCCGGTAGACAATGCGATAAGGGAGCTTGTGAAGCACGATATCTCCTCACTGCTGGTTACCAAGGACACAATGCCGGTGGGCATAGTGACAGCCAGGGACATACTCGAATCGGTGCTCGGAAGAATTGGCACTCCGGAAGAGCATATAGTAGTATCTGGCCTGGACGCACAGAGCCAGGAGTACAAGGATGACATAGTCGATTCCATACTTGGTGTGATAGCTAAAGTGGATAGGTTCAAGGCCCTCAAGGTTGACAACGTCTCGGTAAACTTCAAGAGGGTCAGGACGAGGGGATATGAGATACGGGCCCGGCTGGAGCTAAGGAAGGGCAAGGAGATCTACGCGGCCGCAAGCGGCTTCACTCTCGAACGCACGCTCAAGGAGCTGGAAAGCACGCTTTACAAGGAAATACGCTCGCTCAAGAACAGGATTGTGACTGGAAGAAGGGAACTCGATGCGACCAATGACTAGATTAAGATTGCAGTCCAGCTTTGAACTGCTCGTAACCTTATCTGTAGGCTTGGCCGTACTGCTGCCCGTCGTCGTCCTTGCCTTCGTCCAGCTCTCCAGTGCCACGACATCCCTCTCCGCGGTCGAGGCGCAGCAGGGAGCCAGCAAGATGGCCAGCATAGCCACCTTGGTGGGCAGCGAAGGGCCTCCTGCAAAGCAACTGATAGAGATAACCATACCGCAGGGTGTGCGCTACATCTATGTAGGCACCACCGGAAACGGGGTCGGACACGAGATAATATTTGAAGTGAACTCGCCGCACGGGCTCAGCTACATTACCTCATACACACCAGTAAACATCAGCGGGAACCTTGGAGGCATAGTAGCAACAGGCACTTACCTTATCAATGTCAGTGCACAGTCAGCTTGTCCTGGCCAGACATCAGCCTCGTGCGTGTACATAACACCTGTCGTTTAGTGTTCCCATGAAGCTACAGATCGCACTGGAGTATATGGTTGTGCTCTCGTTTGTATTGCTCGTCTTCCTGCTTGTGTTCGTGACCATAGCGAGCCAGCGCGCACTGGTCTCAAACCAGCAGACGTTCTCGCGGCTGCAGCTCGTTGCAGAGGATGTTGCATCGCAGATAGACAGCGCAGCTACAGGTGGCAACGGCTATACCGCCGTCGTACAGCTGCCGCTTGGCAGCGGCCTTAGCTATTATAATCTCTCGGTGACGCAGGGCGGAGAGGTTGTGGCTTCGACAAACATAGTAACGCAGGTGGTGACCGCGGCTGCATTCGCAGATGTGCCTAAAGGCGTGTACTCAAACAACGCCTTCCTGCCCTCCGCAGGCAGCAGGGTGTATGTGCTACCGATAGCAAACGGCACGCTCTTCCTGGACAACTACTACGGCACTGTCTGCATAGACTATGCATGCCCCAATGCTACCGGATCGTCAGCCGCCATTCGCCTCAGCTCCACTGCGTATCGTGCAGCTTACTTTGCTGGCAACAGCGTGTACATCTCCCTGCCTGCCACTCCAAGGCCCAGGTATGCCACAATCTCGGCATGGATTTATCCTCTGGTGCTGTACAACCCTCCGGTAAGCTATTCCATATTCGGCTCGAACGATTTCACGCTGTACCTTAATGGCTTCAGCGCCCACTCCTTCTGTTTTGCAGCCAAAGCTGCGGGCACAGAGGCATGCAGCTCAAGCAGCGTACAGATCCCAACGAACGAGTGGACGTTTATAGCGGCGTCATATTCGAGCTCTGGAATCTCGCTGTATGTGAACGGAACATCGCTGCCCACCACCGGCGGGCCATCGATACCGACATGCCAGGGTGCGAGCATCGGCTACTGCGCAAGCGTGTCTGGCGGCGACGCTTTCGACGGGTATATAACAAACCTGCAATTCTACAATCTGACCCTGACGGCATCGCAGATATCCCAGCTCTACAACGAGGGTCCTGCAGGCAACGTTGTCAACGGAAACGTTGTTGGGCTGTGGCCGCTGCAGGGCACCGCGCAGGACTTCAGCGGCAATGGAAACAATGGCGCAGATGTCGGCTACGTGCCGTATATCACTGCGGCGCAGCTTACTGCAAACGTGACGAACGGTGCAGGAGTGCCTCTCAACGGGGTGCTTGTGGGCTTCCTGACCAGTCTGGGCATGCTTAGCAGCGGCGGCCAGAGCGCTGCCGCGTACACCAACCAGAACGGGATCGCAACTACCTTCCTGACGCAGGGAACGCAGGGCGGCACTGCCAAGGTCAAGGCCATCGCATTTGACAGCGGTTCATGGGCGCAGGCCAACATCGTAGGCTGGTGGCCGATGGCAGCCGGAAGCGGTAACGTCGTATACGACATCACGGGCAACGGCCTTGATGGCGAAACGTTCAATTCGGTATGGAGCATGCCTAATTTTGTCGCGGGCATGGACGGGTCAGGCAGTATGAATGCAAAGGAGATACCGCAATATGCAATACAGGGCTCTATGACAGAATCCGCCTGGGTGAACCTGGCAAGCTTAAGCACTGCGCAGAATACGCCAATAATAGCCACAGACTCGCCGTCAAACGCGTTTCCGATGCTCTTCGTGAATTCAGGCTGCGGCTGCTTTGCTTTTGCTATAAACACCGGCGCTGAAGAGGCCGTCGCGCCTGCCCAGGCAAGTACCGGGGCATGGCACATGGTAACCGGTGTATTCAACAGCGTTACCGAGACCGTGGCACTTTATGTCAACGGCACAGAGGTTTCGGTACTGCAACTGCCCGGCGGCGTCGTGCAGAACATGTACGGCAACGGCTTCTCGGTGGGTTATCTCCCATCGCAGGGCACCTACCTTACCGGCCAGGTCGCTGACGTGCAGATATACTCTAACGCACTGACCTCGAACCAGGTAGAGGCACTGTACTCTGAAGGGCTTGCTGGAGAGCCTTTGCCGCTGCCCGATACTGTTGCATGGTGGCAGCTTGACGGAGATGCAAGTGACGGCTCTCCCGAGGCAAATAACGGCTCGCTCATGGGCGGGGTGAGCTTCACCGACCCTTCAGGGATACTTAAGGCGTCAAATGCATCGTCAATACTCGTAGGCAGCTTCAATGGCGCAAATAGCGTGATAGACATGCCGCAGGGGAAGCCTTTGTATCCTGCAACGCAGATGACCGCAGCGGCGTGGTTCTCCACAACATCGAATGGCGTTGTGCTGTGGAACGGGAATAGTGCGCAACCGGCATCGGCGAGCGAGTACTCGCCGATAATATACGTAAACAACACAGGCTACCTCTCCGGGGGCGATGGCAACGGGGCGAGCCCGCCGTTCATCACTCCTGATTTCGTTGCAAACGGCAAATGGAATTTCGCTGCCGTTGTGCAGAACTCCACTGGAGAGCAGATGTATCTGAACGGGCAGCTTGTGGCCACGTCCGCAGGTGCACCGCAGAGCGTCTTCCCGTACAACTGGTCGATAGGCGAGGGATGGGCCGAAGGATGGGTAGGCGCAAGCGGAAGCGGCTACAGTCCTGCATTCTACTTCAAAGGCAATATTGCAGGGGTGCAGCTCTACAACTCCAGCCTGGACAGCGGACAAATTCAGCAGTTATACAGGGAAGGGGTGTCAGGACTCCCGCTGGAGAATGCAGGATTGGATGCATGGTATCCGCTTGACGGCAATGCCAATGACTACAGCTCGCAGGCTCTGGATGGCAGCGCCTACAACGTGGTATTCATAGCCAATGAGAGCGGCAGCGCCCCGCTGTACACCTCGGCAGGCGCAGATGGCATCAATTTCGACGGGCAGCAGGCATACGTGCAGATACCAAATAATGCGCTGCTGCAGCTCTCCACACTGACACTTGCAGGCTGGGTGTATTACGCAGGGCCTGCGCCGAATAACGCCATCTTCAACTGGCTCGCGGCCAAGCAGAATGCATGGGGCGTGGGAGCATGCGGCAATTCGCTCGTTGTATGCTATTACAACTGGGGAAGCGGGACCGAATACGACTCCAATACGATGCTCACTCCTGACAGCTGGCATTACCTGACCGCAGTCATAAGCAACGGCAATGAGACCGTGTACGTGAACGGGCGGCAGGTGCTCTCGGGCCCGCTCTCCATAAGCGGACAGGGCGTAGGCCTGCAGATAGGATATGGCAACTCCGGATCGCAGTACCTCAACGGCTCAGCTGCCGATGTACAGGTTTATAGATCTGCATTCACCCCGGCACAGGTCTATCAGCTCTACAAGAGCCAGCCGCAGCCGGTGGCAGAGGCAACGGTATCTATGGCGTGGTTACCATGAGAGCGCAATTCTGGTCTTTCGACGTTATATTCGCAATAGTCATATTCATAATCTCGGTCAGCACGCTGGCGTTGATATGGTACAATCTCAGCAGCCAGACGGCCGCGGTCTCGTCAGGCGGGGTCGACGCGATGCAACAGAACCTGCAGCAGCTGCAATCCGACCTTCTCTCGCAAGGCAGCCCGCCTGATTGGAGCTCGGTTGTAACGGCCAATAGCGTCGCCAGTTGGTCGAATGTCACTGTTGGCCTTGGCAACGGCAGCGGCACCCAGCTCTCGATGCAGAAAGTCGCCGCGCTGGAGGCGATGTCAAACTACGATTATCAGGCAACGAAGAGCATGCTCGGGGTGGGATACGATTATTATATAACAATTAGGACAAACAGCACGTATATGCGCATCGGGGAGAACCCTAGTGACTATAATGCCGTCTCGGAGCAGGTAGTAGACAGGCCTGTGATTGTGGGAGGAAGGGCAGCGCATATGCAGGTCATAGTCTGGACTAACACAAGTTTTGGGGTTAGCTGATGAAGATTGTCGCATTCACGCTTGACGCGCTGTTCGCGCTCATAATGACCAGCATGGCGATAGCTCTGCTGCTCTATTTCAGTTACGTGCCCCAGTCCCCTTACCTCTCCAGCTTCACAGAAGCGCAGGGCATCCTCAATACGCTCCTGTCGTCCAATGCCAGCGCAGTAGCAGATAGCAATCCGACAGTGGCTGCGATGGTAAACCAGAACCTTGCCTCAGGAGAGCAGGCGCCGCAGTATATCTATTACATGGGGGGAAATGCGCGTGGTCCCCTGGGGCCGACGATATCGACAATATTCCAGGTAGGCAGCCCAGTCAGCACGCCGGTAGTTGCTGGATACGGCGATGTCTTCTTCGGCGCGGGCAATGTGCTCTACGCATTCAACGCAAGCGGTCCGTTAGCATGGTCGTATAATGCAATAACCAAGGTGATGGGCGCACCGGTGCTGTACAATGGATGGGTGATCTTCGCCAATACTGTCAACATAACTGCTATAAATGCCCACAATGGAGAGATTGTGTGGAGCACGAATGCGATCTGGAACAACGGCGGATCAGAGCTCAGCGCGCCGCTGCTCGAGTACGGTGGCAGGATAATAGCCGGCACCTCATCAACCTCGAACAATATCTATTCCATCCATGCAAACAACGGCAGCATAGCATGGTCGATAAACCAGGGAGGCTTCCTGCCGGACTCGTTCGCAATTGCCGATGGCTCGCTGCTTGCCATGTCCAGCTCCGGAGTCCTTGCACTGTACGACAACTCCGGCTTGGCGGACACCACAAATATGATCTGGAGCAGCGACCTGACTCCTCTTGGCTCCATCACGAAGATGATCTCAACCGGAAACATCATAGCTTATGGCGTGGACGGCTGCGACGCAGGTGCTTCATGCTACAACGAGACTAGCATAGACGGCAATGTGTACTACTCGTACGCCATACCCGCCAGCCTAGACTACGACATTCAGGGAGTCGGATACTATGGCCCGTACATAGTATACCAGTCCGCAGACCAGGTCTCAATGATAAAGAGCACTAGAGCAGTTGCCTGGACCAATCAATTCTACACCGGTTCGGATGCCACCGTCGAGTACAATACCACACCCGCAGTCTCTGCGACAACGGTGTACACCATATGGGGCACTAACGTACTCAGGGCGCAGAACCTCAGCACTGGCAAGCTACTGTGGCAGACCAACATACCGTACGGCCCGCTCTCCTACAACCTGACACTGGCCTACGGCAGGCTGTACGTAACCGCAGGAGACATGGTGATTGGCTACGGCGCCTGCAACGCGAATCCAAACTACCCGATACTGAGCGTTGCCCAGACACTTTACTTAAATGGCGATGGAAGCTGCGCTGACGCACTTCTAAACGGCGTGTCGCCCATGGCCAATTACAGCGTCTTTGGCAGCTCGCGCACCCAGAACGCCTTCTGGCTTCTTCCTACAAACGATATAGCAAGCTTCAATGGGCAGAGCAGCACCATAGAGACGGGAGCAGGATACGGGGCGCAGCCGGAGGTCACGATAAGCTTTTGGATGGATGCAGCTGGCTTCTCGTCCAACACCCAGATTCCATTCGACAGCAGCCCTGCCGGGCTCTGGAGGGTCTCGGTGCTCCCCTCGAACAACTTCATGATAGATCCTGGATCACACGCAAACATACTGGTCTTACGCAGCAGCAATTTGCAGCCGTATAACGTAATGTACAATAGCTGGCAGATGATCACACTCACAGCGCAGGACAACAATCTCAACACAGCGTACAAGTTCTACGTGAACGGCACGCTGATCAACTCCAGCAGCGTTATAGGTAGCACTATCAGTGCAGTCAACGCACTCGTGTTCGGAGGCGCGAGCTACAACGGCATGCTGGCTGACGTGCAGATATATTCGACAGCACTCAGCCCGCAGAAGGTCGCCCAGCTCTATAGGGAGGGGATTCAGGGAGGGCCGCTGGGCAACGCAGGCGTAGAAGCCTGGTATCCGCTTGACGGAGATGCGAACGATTACGTCAACGCTTCTGGTTCCGGCTATCCGTACAATGTGGTATACAAGGCGGCCGACTATCTTCCCAAGGGGCTGGTAAACGCGTACGAAATTGACAAGGCAAGCGCCCTTGTGCCTGCCAGGAACTACAGCGGCGCAGGCAACTTCGGATTGTATAATGTGGGTGTACTGGCATGGAGATAGCAATTAGGCGCAGTGGTAAGAGGGGGCAGCTGATGACGCTGAGCGTGCTGCTGATCTTCATACTTATGTTCTCGATCATGCTCGTCTACACCGATATCACTATAAACTACAACAATGTGGCCCAGAGCGTCGCAATAGCAAGCGGAAACTCCAATTATGGCCAGATCCTCAGTTCGGATGCAGGCGTCTTCGCCAGGGGCAGCCTGAGGAACGCGCTGACGACTTTGACCACGTTAGAGTCTACGCCATCGATGAGAGGCGGCATGTTCATAACCAACATGAGCAACTCGATAGCCATGCTTATGTCCAATGGCATTGTGTACGGCATCCCGCCATCCTCGCCCACTGGAGACGCGATACGCGCATCGATGAACAACATGACATTCTATGCTTACAACGGAGAGCTGCTTACCCTGCTCAACATTTCCTTCAGGAACGTGGAGGTTAACGAGAGCACGCCGCAGGTCTTCCAGAGCGGGCCGTACAACCTCTCGGTCAGGTATGTTGAAAACGTAAGGATAAACTCCAGCGGCAACATATACACTTATAGCATACCTGTGAACGCGTCGGTCTCGCTGAACGGGACGCCTGACCTCTTCTACGCGCAGCAGGGAGTCTACAGGCCAATAACCCCTTCGGGGATCAACCCAGCGGTCCAGATAGCCAACGGACATGCAAGCTATGGCAATACGGTGGGCTTTGCCTATGGAACAATTGACGTGATACCAGGAGGAACCAGTTGCCAGAATCTTCCGTCAGTTGCGCTCTTCAGCACGCCGCCGCTGAGCAAGACACTCATACTCGCCACGAGCGATGCGCAGGCGATACTCTCATCGTGCAGCAATGCCGACGCCTACGGAGGAATCATAACTTACAATGGCCCCACGGCAGGCAGCGCCAATGTACCGTACCTGGTATTCAACCAGCTCGCTCCAGGCAATGTTCCGATACTCAATTACCTGCAAACTGGCCAGCAGGTAATGCTCTACGGACCCACCCTCTCGGTGCTGAACATGAGCGGCATAAACGGCGAGGTCAACAACGAGAGCTACTATCCGTCGCCCTTTGCGCCTTCGTACATTGCAAGGGCACAGGAGAACCTCAGCTCGCAGTCGGCCGATGGCCTGTTCACGATTGGCACCTATGACAGGGAAGCAGCATACTTCACATCTGCGCAGGACAGCGGCTTTACTAGCCTGTCAAAGACCGTTTGCAGCAGCACGAATGGGGAGAACGGCTTCTCTGCGTCAGGCTGGATCGAATTCAATTCGCTGTCGACAGGCAGCATACCGCAGGGCATCTTCAATTGCAGTGGAATCTGGTCGATATCGTTCCTCCAGAATTATGGGGGCTCCTCCAGCAACGTACTGCTCTTTTTGTATGGACCTGCCGGGGTAACTACAGGCTTTTCAGTGTCGCAACCGTTGCAGCTGCAGCCACATACGTGGTACCACCTGGCAGTCACATACAATGGCATTGGCGGCGTTGAAGATACTTACCTTGATGGAAACCTTGTCGCTTACAACAGCATAAGCTACGCGCAGGGCAGCCTGGCAAACTCGCTGTGGCTTGGAAGTGCGTGCGGATGCGGATGGCAATTCGTAGGGGCGATGTCAAATGTGCAGCTGTACAACAGCTCGCTGAGCTCTGCCCAGGTCGGCAGGCTGTACGGAGAGGGAATAGAAGGCCTGCCCATAAGCGATGCAGACCTTGCAGGATGGTGGACTCTTGACGGCAATTCGAATGACATAGGCGGCAACGGGTATGCGCTTTCGCCGGCAAATGTCGTGTACGTCTCTTTGAGGAATTACAGAGGAGACAGCGTATTCATGGACCCTGTGACAGGGCCGTATAAACCGCTGCCTGGCGTGCTTGATTGCCTGGACAACTCGATGTGCTCCAACTCCATGCTCTCCAATGAGTATATGGGCCAGATGCCGCTTAAGATGCAGAATAACGGACAGGCTGCGTACTTTACGCAGCTACCCGGATATGTTGCAGGCGGAGTGCCGCCGAACAACGTGCAGTCCTTCACCGCGCTGCTGTGGGCAAAGACCGCAAGCAGCAACGCAATACTCCTGCAGGTGCAGAACGGCGAGTCTCTCGTATATCTTGAGATCGGGGAGAGCACTCTTGCGATGAGCCCGCCGTACGCAGGTGATTTCGTATTATACCTGCGCAGCTCTGCGGGCACTGGCCTATTTGACACCATCTCGGTTAACCCAGTCGATGACAATTCATGGCATCAGCTCGCCATCACATGGAACGCGCCTGCACAGGAGGTGACAGGATATATAGACGGAAACGCCGTCTATAGCCACTCGTTCAGCGGCCTTCCATCTGGCTGCTGCGGCATCTTCGCGTTCAACGGCGGGGTCTTCAATATAGCGCCTTACGGCACAGGCGCAACAAACTTCCAGCTGATCGGACATATAGCCAATGTGCAGTTCTACAACGCGTCCCTATCGCCTGGCCAGATACAGGGACTCTACAACGAAGGCATTTTCGGGCAGCCTGTGCAGCTGCAGAACCTGACAGAATGGTATCCGCTTGACGGCAATTTCAATGACTACTCTGGACACAGCATCAACGGCCTAGCGTACAATGTTGGCTTTACAAACCTAGCCGGCAACAGCACCGCAGGGGGAATGTCAACAGTCAACTACTACCAGAAGGAGCTGCAGGCCTTCGGATTCACAGATAGCTGATGCTTTAACGATTGCGCAGATGTGCCCAGTACCATGCCATATAATGGCGCGGATGGCCCATCCTGCCCGGATGGCTTATCTGCACGCAATGCGCAACATGTCAGGCATTGCTGATGGATCCAAACAGCGTGCCCACAACTATCCCGACTATGAAGTAGACCGCAAGCCCCACCAACAGGAAGACCGGCAGGTACTTTATGCCCTTGACGACCGACCCTGACGCTATTGCAGAGACTATGAAAGCACCGAACCCGGTTATCAGGATTATTGCTGTGAGTGCAAAGTCGTAGTACATGCTCGTGGTTATCTGGGGCTTGCTAGGCTTGAGGAACGAGAGGCCCGTGGTAGGCAGCCCGCCGGGGTTCTGCGAGAGTATTCCTGCCCAGATTGAGTTTGTCACCTTTATCATCTGGCTGGTTAGGCCGTAGAGCGCAGGCGCGCCTATGAGCACCGCGAAGGCTATGAATATAGTGTACATGAAGAGCTGGCCGGATACCTCCTTCTGTATTATCTGCTGGTTCCTCAGATCCTTGGCTATCTGATTCAGCAGGTCAGCAAGACCGCCACCGTACCTGACTGCCTCGGCTATCATCCGGATAGTATGCTGCAACTGTATGGACCTGTACTTCTTGGTCAGCAGGTTCAGGGAGTTCTGTATCGTTTCGCCGCTGTAGAGCTGCCTGTTTATGGTCTCTATATCCTGATTGAAATAACCGAAGTCAGGCCTCGTGGCGAGCATGAGCGACCTGTCCAGCGACACACCGCTGCGTATGTTGGCCGCGGTGAGCTGCAGATATTCCGGAAGGATCCCCTCTACGAAGCTCTTGCGCTTGTCTATCTTGTACTCTAGCACGAAATAGAGCGCAACCTCGAATATGACTGCCGCGACTATGCCTGCAATCGCCGCGAAGCCGGGATTGAGCTTGCTGATGACTAGCAGTGCTATGGCAGGAGTGGCTATGAAGAACAGCAGCCCGCCGACTATCGCAATGCCGAAGAAGGTGTTGGGCGTCATCTTCATGCCAGCGAGGTCCAGCTCGGCGGATATGAACCTTACAACGCTTCTGGACACCAACCGTTCGAATGTTATCTTCATTGTTGCACCTATAGTGAGAAACTAGGCCTTGACGACCTCATTATATTCAGGAACACGAACTGGAGTATGGCTATGAAGACAAGCACCAGTATCAGTATTGTTCCGTTGATCGAGAAGATGTTTATGAAAGTAGTAAGTATTGCCGCAACCGCTATCCCCATGCTTGGAAAGATTATGCCGAAGAGCAGGTAGAACATGGAGAGCGCATTGAGTCGCTGGCCGTATCTCCGTAGCTCTATAGTACGCTCCTGCATTACCTCATTGACCACCTCCTGCAGCGCCTGGACTATGTCTGCGCCTGCTTTTATGCTCACGCTGGCCTGCAGCATGAGCCTCTTGAACGTCTTTGATGCGGACTTGCTGCTGACCTCGTCTATCGCCTGCTCCATCGGGGTCCCAAGCTGCACAAGATCCACTATCTTCTCGAATTCCTTGCTTGATGCGCCGTAACCGACGCTGACAGCAGCCAGGGCGTTGAAGAGCGGCATTCCGGAGCGCATGCTTATGACCATATCCCTTGCTGCAAAGAGTATATCCCTCTCTATCTCCTTGCCGGTGCTCTTGTTCTTCTGTGCAGGGTAGTTCATGAACTGTTGCAGGAGCATCATGTATACCGCAATTCCGCTCACCGCACCGAGCAGCACCGATATCACCGTGCCGTTGTTTACGTTGAACAGCTGCGAGAATATGGCTATAAGCGCGATTGCGACGATTATTGCAATTATCATCGCGTATATTACCATGCGCTTTACGAAGCGGTACGCGCCGCCCTTTATGCCCTGCTCTTTTAGCGTCAAGTCGAAGTCCTTGCGCTTTGAGATCTGCTTGTTTATGTAGTCGTTGAATGGATTCCTCTTCCTCGGTCCCGCTTTCATGACGTCAGGAGACTGCTGCTCCTGACTGGCCTGCTCCTGCTTTGACTGCGGCTTGGCTCCCGCCGGGTACTCGGACTTTGGTTTTTGCCTGAAGAAGAGGAACTTCCGCTGCTTCGGCTGGTCGGCAGCCTTCTTCTCGTCTTTCTTGCCCGCCATCTTATCAACCCTGCTGGCCGAGGCCGAGCTTCTTGATCGCCATCCTTAACCTCTCGTTCCTCAAGGATATTAAGTCTTTCTGCGGATCGTTTTCCGCTGGCTTCCTGCCAAGCGCCTCTGATAGACCTGCGACCTCCTTCCTTACGATGTCAATCTGCCCGCTGTCGAACACGTTGCTCTCGATCCCTGCGTTTATCGATTCGAGCTCCGATATCTGGTCTGCTAGCGAGAGCTTGGGCAGCACCAGCTCTTCGTTGTTGCCTGCATCATACTCCTCAGTGATCGGCTTGCTGGGCGCCTTCTGCGCTTTGTTTATGTTCCTCATCTCATCTGCGGCCGCCTTTATATCGCTCTCGGTAACCACCGGCTCGCTTGGCTTAGGATTCTGCACCTGCTGGCGCACGGCAGGCTGGCTCACAGCCTGCACATTGGCTGGCTGGCTTGCCGGCCCCAAAGTGGGAGGCTGAGGCTGTGGTTGGGGCGCTGGCTGGGGCTGCTTGGCCTGTTGGGCGGGGGCAGGCTGCTGCGCCTTGCCCTTCTTTCTGCCCTTTGGCACCTTGTGCCCCTTCTCTATGCTCTTGAGTATCCCAGATAGGCCGGATTGCTTGACCTCCTCTGGTCCTGTCACCTGCACCGCGCCAACTGAGGGCGGCACCAGTTTGTCGGCGAAAGCAATGAACTCCTCGGCCTCGGCCTCGCTGTGAGGTATCTCCTTGACATGCAAGGCTGTGGCGTCGTTGAAGTTGATGGTTACTATAGGTATGTCACGCTCCTCTGCCTCTGCCTCGTCTATGAGGGCTACAGCATCTTCATACGTAGTTGCCATTGTGGCACCTAATTGAACATGTCCCTATTATATGGGGTATGTGCATTTACCGCTTTCAGCACCCTCTCCTTGTCCTTGTAATAGCTTGATACCACGTATCCGGCATCATCCACCGTACTCAGTTTGTTCTCAACCATCCAGTCCAGCACGTGCTCCTTCTCGTCCAGGTCTGCCTCTATCTCATTTTGCGTATATCCGGTGTACATCGCTATCGTGCTGCCCAGCCTCGTCATGCTTGAGAGGGTTACAAACTTGTCGTTCCTGATGTCCCATCTGGTCAGCACGTTGGCATCGCCGCTGTTCAGCAACTCGGCAAACTCGAATACACGCCTTATGCCAAGCCTCCTGTGCCTGAACATGACTATTATTGCGCCTATTGCATTGAGCATTATCTTTGGTGTGTCTATAGGTGGGTTTGTCATCCGTATTATGGTGTCCTCTGCGTTATCTGCGTGCACGGTGCCGTACACCGCGTGGCCCGTGTGTATCGCCTCGAACAGCGTCTGCGCGTCGTTCTTGGTCCTTATTTCTCCGACAAGCAGTACGTCAGGTCTCTGTCGCAGGGTGTTTATCATAAGATCGTAAAGCGTTATCTGGCCCTTGCCCTCAGGGTTGGACTGCCTTGTCAGCATCGGCACCCATTGCAGGAATTTTGGAAGCGTAAGCTCCTTAGTCTCTTCGACTGAGATAACCCTCCTGCTTGGCGGTATGAATATACCTATCGCATTCAGGAAGCTTGTCTTTCCGCTTGCTGTTCCGCCGGCTATTATGACGCTTATCTCATTCTGGAGACAGAGCCAGATCATCCCGGCTATCCTGCTCGAGACCGTCTTGTTGCCTATGAGCATTGGCATTGTCCAGGGATTCTTTGAGAACTTTCTTATCGTTATCGTGTTGCCATTCTGAGAGACAGGATACAGCGTTGCGTTTATTCTGGAGCCGTCAGGCAGCTCGGCGTCCATCAGCGGCGCGAGGTTGTTTATCTGCCTGCCGACCTTCCTGCCTATCTGCTCGGCGTCATCGTATATTATGTCCTCGCTGTGCAGCACCATGTTGGTCTTGCACCAGCCGTATTTTTTGTGGAAGACCCAGATGTTTTCCTTGGCACTGTTTATGGCTATCTCTTCCAGGTTGTCATCTGCAAGCGGTACCTCGAGATCGCCAAGGCCCAGCATCATGTTGATTATGTAGGCGATCAGCACCTGCTTGACCCCCTCGGTTGTTCCGGGCAGGTACTTGTTGACTATGAGCTCTGCTGCGCTTGTGTATTTGTAGTTAAGCTCTGCAAGGTACTCCTTGTCCTCGATCTTGTTGATGTCTATTGGCACAAGCGAGAGCAGCTCCTGTTTGAGTGATAGAAGCAGCACCTTTGTAGCTTCGCCTATCCCCGGAACAGTAGTCTCGTATATTGGCACGAAGTCGCTGGTGTCAAGAATTCGCACATCGGCAGTTATCCCGTGGGCATCGAGCTGGTATGTTTCGTACACCTTTTCCTTGCTCCCATCCCAGTTGTCCATATGCTGCATCTCACCTTCTAGAATCACTTGCCAACATCGTTCAATTTCTTCTCTATGCCTTCACGCTTCTTGTCGTTTTTGGTCAGCCTCGCCAATGTAGCCCTGGACCTGTCGGTTAGCGATTCGAGGCGGGAATTCGCATCGGCTGACTTTATCGTCTTGTTTGAGCTTATCCTCCTTAGCTCCGCCCTTATGCTGTCCAGCTCCTGCTTCACCGCATCATTCTCCTTTGAGACCTCTTCTATGCCCTTCTTGACCTCGTTTAGCCGGTCGTTGAATGTGGCCAGCTCTCCCCATCCTGCCTTGATACTGTTTATAGTGAGGCTGGCGTTCTTTGCCTCACGCTCCGCTACCGCGTACAGCCTTGCCACCTCGTCCCTGGATTTTATGGCATCGTCAAGAACCAGTTTGCTGGCCTTCTCAGACTTGCGCCTCATCTCCGCCTCGCGGCGCTTGTACTTCGCTATCTCCCTCTCGTACTTTGTGAGCTCCTCCGACTCCTTGGCAGCGATCTCCTTAAGCGCCTTTATCTCCTGCTGCGCATGCTCCTCCATCGCCTGCACAGTCTTCCTGTATTCTAGTATGCCGCTCTCGAACTCCTTCCTTAGCTCCAGCATGTTGCTCCTGAATGTATCCGCTTTCCTGTTTATGTCATCTATTAGCACCTTCGCGCCGCTACTGTCCAGGCTGAAGCCGGCTATGTTGGAAGAGCCTGCTTTGAGCGACTCGAACTGCTTCTTGAGCTCGTCGACATACTTATTTACCGCCTCCCTCTTGCTGTTTATAGAGTTGTAGGTCCTGTTGACCTCGTCCTCCAGCTGCAGGATCTTGTCCAGCGCCTCCTTTGTCTCCTTCCTCTTCTCCCTGAATATCTTATCCGCAGCTGCCGCGGTCTTGCCGTAGGAATCTAGCTTTGAGGAGATGTTGCTTATCATCATGGCCTGTATGTCTGTCTGCGTCTGTATGTCGGTCTTCCTGACATCGTCTATCGCCTTTGTCAGCTTTATGTCTGAGGCACTGACCGCTCCCTTTGCAGGGGAGAGATACATCTTACCCACCTTGTAGCTTACTTTTATCATCCCCGCCTTCTCCAGGATGTCGCTCCAGCCCTTGAGGGTCTCCTCACTCACCCCCAGCTTGTGGGCCAGGGTATAGCTGTCCATCTCGCCGGACTCATTTAGGTACTTTATGAGCGTATCTATACTGGTCGTTACAGGTTGATCTGCCATCTCCCAATCTACCTTCACTATAGCATGGATTGAGATGTTTATATTTATATCGCTAGCAGTGGCGGAGGCAGCTTCGGAAGGTGCAAGTGGCAGGTCCTGCGGCAGGTGGCCGGTGCATTGCGCTGATTACAGCCGTGCGAGATCCCTCCAGCCTATATCGGTCTGCAGTGTGGTTTTTCCCTACAACGCCTTACCAATGACATTGCAGAATGCGCACTGTTCCTTGCCTTGACCGCGCTGGCACCCTCCCCCTTCTATCTATCGCTGGCCGCTGCTATTGCCCCCATCTAATCAGATCGCATAATCTGGGATGCGGGCCGCTTTAAGCATTGTTTTTATTTTTTGCAGGCCAAAAGGCTCTTTGGAGATAATGCAGCGTCCTTGCAACGCGGAATAAAAGCAGAGGCCATATGAATGTTTATAAGGCTTTGGTTGGTAAGAAGGTTTGGATAGGGATGGTGCAGAGGGGATTGCTGTATATTGTTGTGCTTGTGGTAGTGATCATTATAGCAATACTTGCGTATTCGGTGTTGGAGCAGCAGGGCAATGCGGTGAACCCGCAGGTGGGCGTAACTCCGCTCGCCGTGCAGATGACTGATCCACCCAACGTGCCACCAGGCACCCAGGCGCTGTTTGTCACCTATTCCGCGGTGCAGGTGCATGTTGCGGGAAGCAACCAGTCAGGGTGGGTGAACGCCCAAGGCAACGGCACCATAGACCTGCTAGCCGTGGTGAATAGCTCAAAGACAATAGCCAAGACTTACGTTGCACAGAACTCAACGATAAACCTGGTCAGGTTTAACATCACTTCTGCAGAGGTAACCGTAAACGGAACCGCATACAACGCATCGATTCCAAACAGGCAGTTGACCGTAGCAGTGACAGGGGCGCAGAAGATAGGCCCAGGCTCTTCTGCAGTACTGGTAGACATATCGCCTACGGTCAATGCGAATGGCAAGAGCGAGTATGTGCTTGTTCCCTCTGCAAGGGCGATAGTAATCAATTCCAATGCTAGTGTAAGCATCAATCTGAACGTAGGAGGCGTGGTGCCGATCTCCTCGGCAATAAGGGCCATGCTCGGGATTGGGGCATCGCAGGGAGGCGCAGGCAACCAGAACCGGAACACCACGCCAGGCAGTGGTAACGGCATCCTGGTAGTGGCAGGTCCCGGAAATAACGTCAGCAACTTCATGGTCCGCAACATCAGCCAGGTAAACGGAACCGTCACCGGTCTCATCTATGTGCGCTACCCTGTTGCAAGCAGTATTGGCGTGCCGACAACGCTGCACATTGGAGAAAGCGTAGGATATGCCTGCGACAATACTGAGGCAAGGCTGACAAGCATAAATCAGAACGGAACGGCAACTTTCACAATGCTGCTGAACACAAGCAGGCCGGGGGGCTGCCCAATATGAAGACCTCTCGCTTTTCTGCTGCTGTCAATGCGGAAGTAGCCTAATAGAGAATTGTATAATACTTTGCCTGGGCGGCTTCTGACTTAATTATGTATTGCCCTACATTAGCATTTTATCCCGGGCTTTTTAATTCGTCAAGTGTTCTATGCGCCTTCTTTCTTATACTTTCTTCAGGCTCACTTCTTGCAAGCTCAGTTAAAAAGTCACTTGATAATCCTTTATTATATCTTATGGCCTCATCACCTACGACAAAGGAGCTTTCACCCTTTCTGGCTCTATCCTCAACGAACTCCAGCGCTGAAGATTGTTGATCTGGCGGCAGTCCGGTCCAGAAGGGTGGGCCAGATTCCGGACCACCGCAGATCACCTATAGGCATAACACACGCCGCGTTAATCCCGTCTTACCTGGCAGTAGCTCACTGCCTTCTTGGGATTTGCACCCACAACCTTGGATATCATCTTTACGACTGCATCCGCATCTCCATATGCGCCTGCCGTCCTTACTACAAAGCCGTATTCTCCCTCGGTTATCAGCACCTCCTTCACCTTTGATATCGATGCCAGCTTCCTCGCGGTTAAGTACGCGTTCGCGCTCCTCGCAGGCTTCACAAAGAACAAGCTGCAAGAAACATTCGCATTCCTGACTCTACCTTGCGTCCTTTTTCCATTCACCATGCAAATCCCCTGATGCATGCACTATCTCTGCTGCATTACGTTCAGTCAGCGTAAACTACTCTCCATACATTCTTGCTCTCCCTGACGAACTTCACAGGCCTCTTATCGTCAGGAGTGCTGTAGATCTGCCGCGGCTTCGCACCGAAGAGCTTCCCAAAAGTATTGCTCATCTCATCATCCAATAATTATCTAAACAGAAAGGGGTGGGAGGAGGTATAGGCATACTTTTGAGGGTGGGACGACTATTTTAACCAGTAAAAAGACGTGTGAGAATAGTCTATTGTACATTTCCTATACCTCCAATACCCGAGTATAAGATACGACCTACCCTCTATTTTAAAACAACCTAACCTCTCTTGCATCGACATCATGGACTAGCAGGTGGTGTCAGCATTTCATTATCTATTTATGATTTTAATTACGTTATATGCACAATAATAACGTAATAATTAAATACCATTGACCATCACTATATAACGTAATGATTTGATGAGGGGTTTACCAAATAGGGTTGCTGGCGAATTTGAGAGGCTAAAAAAGCTGAGCAAAGCACGCTTGGCATTGAAAGTGATCAATGGAAGGTACTATGTCTATAAGGAGCGTGGCATATGGGTGAAGGAAACACACCGTAACAAGACTATCTCCGAATATCTGGGCAGGATTAGCGAAAATGGTGTGTTAATCAGGAAATCCATGCGTGCTAAAAACGATCTCGAGAGCGCAAGAGCACTTATAGAGGAACATGGCGGCTCGGTGATCTGGAACATGGAGAGAGACGTCAGAACGGATACAAATACGCACCATATCGATGTAGATGAGGTCGATATCAGCATCTTGACTTCGCTAAGCATGAATTCTAGGATGCCTATTTCAAAGGCTGCGCAAATGGCAAACATAAACGAACAGACGGCATATAGCAGAATAAAGGCCCTTGAAAGACGGTTTGGGATACGTTATATACTAGAGATTAATACCAGTGCCTTCGGCTTTACAACCTATCTGATACTGGTAAACTTCGAAGATGACAAGCCATCCGTGGAGGAATTGACAGATGCATTTAAGCGTGAACACAAGGTACAGTTTGCGGCTGTGGTGAAGGGAGACTACGACGTAATAGCTTACATGCTTGCCGAAAATTCCGCACAGGCGGAAGATGACTTATGGAGCATAATGTCGAGGACCAGCCTTGCCAAATATAATGCCAAGTGGAACATGATTCCTTTCGGTCAGGTATACTCTTTTGTGCCTCTGCGCAAGGAATTCATAGAAGATGTGCTGGCAGAGATGCAGACGCATGGAAAGAAACCCTCTGACATGGCTCCCACAAAGACGATGTTGACGAAAAGGGAGTTTATGATACTTGATGAACTTAACAATAATGCTGCACTTGATTTTTCGGTCCTAGACAGGAAGTTTGGACTCGGCAGGGGAGCTTCGAGATATACATATCAGAAACTAAGGGATAAAGGCATAATAACTCGGGCAACACTGACCATCACAGACATGCCTGTGAGATATATAGGCATATTGCGCATCGAAACTGTGAATCCTGGAGAGCTGAGCGGAGAGCGCTATAGATTGCTCTATGAGGAGCTGGAGGACGGGCCGATGGCCAATAAATATGCACTGATAGGAAACACTAGCATGCCTGAGGGCCTCACCCTTTTTATACCTATTGTCGAGAAGGATGAGCTAGAGGATGCACTGGCGCCGCTCAGCTCAATAAACGGCACGACGCTAAACAGCATGATAATATCGAAGACACTTACCGGGTCACTGTGCTACAGGAGATTCGACAAGACACACACCTTGCAGTATATATCACTACTTGGACAGAAAAAGGTTGAATTGCAGCAGAAAAAGGACTATGATTAATGCCAAGAACGCATGGTATCAAATATAACTCGGACTGGCATCAATCTGCACTCGCTTAGTATGATCCATTCATCCTATCACCTCATGGACTTTTAGTAAATTGGACCCGTAACTTAGCTTCTGCATGAACCCTCAGGAAGCACACCCTCTTACCTTGATTACCTATCGCTATTGCGCTTTTAAAGCCTTTTGTCCAAAATTAGGTAATGTAAGGTATATGCATGAAGGATATAGAGGATGCACACGGGCACGTAATACTTGCATATTACAACAGGGAGCGCAGCTTTGACGTGGTGGAGCGCGAGGACGGCTACATCAATATAGATGAAGGAGCCACCCAATACTTCTCCGATTACAAGGACTGGAAGAGGCATGAAAAGGAGGCAATCGGATACGCAAAGGGTAGGTGTATTGACTTAGGTTGCGGCGCTGGTAGGGTAATGCTATATCTGCAGGAGAGAGGGCTGTATGTGCTGGGCATAGACACGTCGCCGCTGGGTGTGAAGGTGTGCAAGCTCCGCGGCGCAAAGCATGTGAGGGTTATGGATATCAGTGACCTCACCGCGCTCAAGGGATACAGATTCGACACCGTACTGATGTTCGGAAACAACTTCGGCCTCTTAAGCAGCATATGGAAGGCCAAGAAGCTGCTTGCGAAGCTTCACAGGATAACATCGGACAGCGCAGTGATAATAGCCGAAACACGAGAACCATACATGACTGACAATCCCGTCCACTTCAGATATCACGCGTGGAACAGAAAGCGGGGTAGGATGCCCGGTCAACTCCGCATCAGGATACGCTTCATGCAGTATTCAACGCCGTGGTACGACTACCTCATAGTCTCGAAGGCTGAGATGAAGGAGCTTCTCAAAGGCACAGGCTGGCAGGTCAAGAGATTCATCGATGCTGATGGCTTCAGACAGAATGGGGAATATATGGCGATAATACAGAAGGTAAAGCGCCAAGCATGAGGCCAGATCTACGACATTCGTGGAGCCTTCCACCTGCTTTATATAATAGAAAATGCGTAATTAAGGTATTAGCCAGGAGGTTGGGGGAGGGGTGACTGGCCCTACCGCACAGTGCATCGGGTGGATTACTCCTTCCTCATACGATGCGACCTTGCAGCAAGGCTTGCTGTCTATCACGCAACTTGCCCTTTTTCTTTCTGGTTGCTCACAGTTTCTTGTCCAGCCTCACTGAAAGCACTTTGGTCTCCTTTGTTTTCATAGTAATATTTGTATATAGTGTTTGTATACAATAACTGAAAACATAATAAGATGTAGCCCTAGCCAGATTCGAACTGGCGTCAACGGGTTCAGAGCCCGCTATCCTTGACCACTAGACTATAGGGCTATGATTTGCAAATACTAACTGCCTGTTTTATCCTTAAATAGTTATCTGTCCCTATCAGATGTTGCATACCATGCAGGTTAGGGAGCACCTCGAACTGTCTCGTGAGATTAAGGACTTTGCCCTAGCCGATGCTGTGCTTACTGTCGCATTCGCGATGCTCTTTTTGGGCGGACTCACCGGAGCCGCAGCCGATTTTGGCGCCTTCCTGTATCTTGTGCCTATAGCATTCGTTGCCGTTACGTGCAGCTTCGTTCTGCATGAGCTCATGCACAAGTTCACGGCACAGCATTTCGGCGCTCTGGCAGCTTTTAGGACGTCGCAGATGGGCCTTGGGATAACCATTGTGACCGCATTCGTAGGCTTCCTTGTAGGCATACCTGGCGCAACGGTGATCTATACCAACAGCTTCACAAAACGTGAGAACGGCATTGTCTCGCTGGCTGGGCCACTTACCAATTTTGCCGTATTCGGGGTCTTTTTGGCAGTCGGATATGTGTTGTATCCGCATTTCATAGCCACTGCAGGCAGCCTTTTCTCAGGCGGCAACCTCGCAAAGAGCAGCTACGTGGAGAACACGCTTGCCTTCACCCTGTACATATCGATAATACTGGCATTCTTCAACATGCTACCAATATTCCCGCTTGATGGCAGCAAGGTGCTCGCATGGAACCCAGTAATCTTCCTGATCGTCATAGGCAGCATATTCGCCATAATAGTTGGCGTGCTTAGGTTCTATGCGATAATACCATCGCTTGTAATAATGCTCATACTGGCTGCCTTCTTCAACCTCTTCTACAGGGGGGTTGGGCTTGGCATATGAGTCAGAATACAGCCTCGATGCTAGGCTTGCCTGGCAAGGCTCGCTTTGCCTTCTCCGACTTGGATTCTGACTCGCTCTCTACAGAGACCTCGCAGCCGAGCACGCCGGCCATGTATGTGCCCGCCTCGCTTAGCAGCTCCATCTCCTCTTCATGGGTAAGCGCGACCGGCCTGAGCTCTGCCCTCTTCTTTGATATGCCCGTTATGTACTCTATTTCAGTGCCAATATCCACCTGCCCCGAATACTGTTCCATCTCTTTGATTTCCCCCGCCTTCAGCCAGTCGATTACCTTGCCCGGAGCCTTCTGCTGCGCCACTATGTTGTATAGCACCCTCTTCCAATCCTGTGCCACTATGAATTTGAGCTTGGCTGGCTCCTTGCCGCCCTTTCTCTTCACCATTTCGGAGACCTGCCGTGCATCGGCTATTACCTTATCTACAAGATCCTCCTCGCTCTCCACCTTGTCGCTTATCATAGATTGGTCGCTCTCAGGCCACCTCTCGGTCGAGGCGAAATTGTCATTGCCTAGCATGTGCCACAGCTCCTCAGCGAAATGCGGCGCTATAGGGGAGAGGAGCAGCGCTGATGCGGAAAGGTACTCTTTCACCACCATACCGTTGTTGCCCCCTCTTGCAAAATACTTTTTCAGCTCGAGTATCGAGTTGTAGAGCATCTCTGTTGATGCAGCCCTCAGTTCCAGCAGCTCCATTGACTCTGTGACGCTTTCTATCTTCCTGTTTAACTTTGAATATAGCCAGTAGTCTATGTGCTTGAGTTCCTCACTGCCCATGCTCTCCAGCCCGGAGACTGCATTATATAGGTATTCAAGCCTCTCCTTGACCCCGTTTACAGCGTCGTAGCTGAACTCTGAATCGCTGAACAGGTCAGCCCCTGCGATTATCACGAAGCGCAGCGGGTCGACGCCGTGGCTCTGCATCGCATCGATCAGTGGCACAATGTTACCAAGGCTCTTTGACATCTTTTCCCCCTCGCTAAGCACAGATCCATTGACCACTATCTGCTTTGGCCAGTATTTGTCCGGGAAGATGGCAACGTGGTTGTAGGCGTACATTGTCAGATGGTTGAATATTAGGTCAGGGCCTGAATGCCTCGATGTGTAGGTGTACCAGTACTCGAAAGAGTCCTTGGCCTTCTTGACAATCTCGTAGTCTATACCGGTGCTCTTTGCTACCTCGCTTATGTCGCCTTTGGACAGGAATACATAGTCGAAGAACTCGGGCTTCAGCTTTTCTGGATCGAGCTCCTTTATCAGGTGGGAGATGGTGTACAGCGCCATGTATATAGTCGAATCTGATAGCGATTCTATTATCTTGTCATTGTCGAGCGGAAACCTCGTTCCGAGGCCCTGGGCTCTCACTACAGCCCTCAGATCGATCCAGTCCAGAGCTGACTCGAATGCCTTCCTGCTCTTCTCGGGAAGTATCCTCATTGCGACAAATGCCTTCTTTGCGGCGTCCTTCCATGCCCTGTCCCCATAGTTCAGAAACCACTGGTTCTCGACCAGCTTGACGGCCACCTTGAACCCACACCTACAGTAGACTGGGCTATTGGTCAGCACGTATATCTCGAATCCCTTCTTTGCACTGATTAGATCAGCCCTTACCTTTTCGCGTGCCTCAGGCTCGCTCATCCCTTCGTAGCCAGGCACTATCATCCTTCCTGAATGCGCTTCCTCCCTGTATTCGAGCTTTGTTGCGAACTCCAGGGCGTCGTCCACCGAATTTACGTTTGTGCCAAGCACCTCTAGATACGCAAGCGCAGGTATGTCGGGGTGAAATATTGGTTTTGCATCCTTGCTTCCTATTGAATGGCCTACCTCTACATCTATTACCTTTATGGGCCGTATCTCTGGTATAGGGTAGTTGCTTGCCCTAAGCCTTTCCAATGCGGCATAATCGAACGGCGCGTGAGCAGGCACGCTCATCACAACGCCGGTGCCTATGTCCTCTTTGACAAAATATCCTGGCAGGATGGGCACTTTCGTCCCATTTGCAGGATTTATTGCGCTCCTGGAGAGCAGCTCTTTCCCGTCATGCTCTTCTAGCACTTCCATCTTCATCTGGTACTTTAAGTTGTCTGCCGCGGCTTTTGAGATATAATACCTCTCACCTCCGATTTCGCACAGGACGTATTTGGCATTGACATCGACAAACAGATTCGTAACTCCGAAGATGGTCTCTGGCCTGTAGGTGGTGCAGAGCATGAAGGCGTCTGTCCCATCCACGGCAAATTTTATCGACGTCTCCTTGTCGATCTCTGGTTCCACATCGTGCTTTGTGTCGTGCATGCCTACCGCATTATTTTCGTTCGGGCACCAGCCCACAGGGTGACTTCCCTGCGTCAGCCTCTTGCCGGCATTAAGGATACCAAACTGCCACTCTATGAACTTGCTGTACCTCGGTTCTATTGATATGAATTTCCTCCTCCAGTCTATGCCAAACCCTGCAAGGTGCATTCCCCTCTCTATCTCCCTGGCAAAGTAGTTTGCCAGATAGAGCGGGTCCGTCATCTTTGCGATATCCTCGTCAGGAATGTGAAACAGCTTGAGCTCCTTTATGAGGTCGGGGTCCTTATTCTTGATCCTTTTTGCAAATGCGAGTATTGGGGTGCCGGTCGCGTGGAAGGCCATGGGGTAGAGTACATTGTAGCCTCTCATGCGCTTGTACCTAGCTAGAACATCGGCAGTGCCGAACGTGCGCATGTGGCCTATGTGCTGCGGTGAGTTGACGTAAGGATAAGCCGCGGTTACCATGTAGGCGTTCTTGTTGTTTGGGTCGCCCTCGAAGATCTTGGCCTTTTCCCATTCCTCCTGCCATCTCCTCTCCATGCTGCCGTAATTCATCATGTTTCACACTACCTGCATATTCAATAAATCATAGAGCCTAATCCTTATTATCCTTATCCATAAGAGGTGCCTTAATCAGGATCCGCTTTGCCGATCGAATCATGTGCAAAGCTTTTAATAACAAGATGCTCATATATTTAAAATAGTTTAGATTCAAACCAGTGTAATCACATGGATAAGAAGGGGTGTCCGCCCGACTCCATGCCCCAATTTGACAGGGCAGTGGCGAGGGGCGTGGCCAAGATAATAATACTGAGCTACATCAGGAAGACAAAGACGTATCCGTATGAGTTACTGAAGCATATCAGGAAGCGCAACGGATACCTAGCGGATTTCGTAACGAAAAACGACATATACAACATGACTATGGCCCTTGAAAAGGGAGGTTTCATAAAGAGCCGCACAAAACTCTCTGGAAACAAGGTTCAGAAGATTTATACCATAACTTCCAAGGGCGAGAGAATAGTCAAGCATAAGGACAGGCTAATTGGCAATATGATACTGGAGATTAAACGCCTAGTCAAGGAGGAGTTCAATGGTTAACGCTGCTGTCAAGATAGACAAACTGGTCAAGAAATTCGGGGACTTCACGGCTGTAGACGGCATAAGCTTTGATATCGAAGAGGGGGAGATATTCGGAATACTCGGACCTAACGGGGCAGGGAAGACAACAACGATAAATATGATACTCGGGCTGCTAAAGCCAACTTCTGGCTCTATAACGATAAATGGACTCGACGCCGCAAGGCATGGCAACGATATCAAGAGAGCGATGGGTTTGATGACGCAGGAAACCGTTGTCGATGGCGACCTTACCGCACACGAAAATCTTGAGATAGCGGCGGAGCTTTATCATATCCCGAAGGACAAGATAGAGGGGAAGATCAAGGAGGCGCTTGGGGAGGCTGACCTGAAAGATTTTGCAGACAAGAAAGCCGGCACGTTTTCAGGTGGAATGCAGAGGCGCCTCGCATTGGTCAGGGCAATGATACAGGATCCAAAGCTGCTGATACTAGACGAGCCCACCACTGGCCTTGATATACAGAACAGGGTCAGCATGTGGGAGCATATAAAGAAGATGACAGATGCCGGTGTAACGCTGATACTTACCACCCAATACCTTGAGGAGGCTGACACGCTATGCGATAGGATAGCGATAATAGACCACGGCAAGATAAAGGCCATAGGCACCGCTTCGGAGTTGAAGAAGATGGTTGGCACAGGCAGGATAATTGACCTGCTGCTCGATGACCAGGAAGATGCGCAGCAGGCTGCTTCAATAGTAAAGAGCCGCTTCAAGGTGACTCCTACCGTAAGCGGAGATGAGGTCACGGCATCGATAGAGGATTGGGATCCCAGAATGCTGACCGAGCTGATGTCAGTACTGGAGAAGAAGAATATACAGGTAGTGTCAGTCAATGTGCATCTCCCTACGCTTGATGATGTCTTTATAAAATTGACCGGATCTGGCTTGAGGGACAGCGCCAGCAGCGAACACGTATCTGCAAGGTCCCAGGTCTTCATGAGGAGGTAATCATATGAGTATACTGAGCGAATCTATGACACTTTTCAAGAGGGAGGTGCTAATCCTCAAGTCGAACCTCCGGACCACAATCCTGCGCTCGGTAATGTTCCCCCTTGTTATAATACTCTTCTTTGGCAAC
This sequence comes from Microcaldota archaeon, assembly GCA_021817325.1. GTDB lineage: Archaea > Micrarchaeota > Micrarchaeia > Micrarchaeales > CABMGC01 > JAKAVK01. Next base: position 27,702 of record JAKAVK010000031.1, read on the forward strand.
ATAGGCACAAGCGTAAGGAATGTGCCTGTAGCGGTTGTCAATTACGCAAACAATGCGCAGTCAATGCAGTTCATAAATGACATACAGTCGGACCAGCTTGTTCGCATATTGTCGGTGACCAACCAGCAGCAGGCGCTAAGCATGCTCCAGTTAGGCAATGCGCAGTTGGTTGTGGTGGTGCTGCCCAATTTTCCAAGCAGCAATCCCAGCACTCCTGGAGTTGAGATATACTATTCTAACACACAGCCGACGGTGATTGCGCAGGTATTGCCGTCAATAACAGCCGATGCCAACCACTTCGGAAGCGGGATTGCGGAGTCCAGCCAGTCTGGGCAGCCTCAGGCCGGCTCCATCTCCGCGTCCCAGCAGAAGACAGGCAGCCAGGTCTCTGCAAATGCGCTGTACTCGGTGACCTCCAGCTACCTTACCTTTCTGACCGGAGGGTTGCTTGCGATGGTAGTTGTCTTTTCCGCCCTCTTCGGAGGAGGAGTAGCGTATCTCTCAGACAAGCAGCTTGGCATAGTGAAGTCATTTCTGATAACTCCGATAAACAAGAACGCGATAGTGATAAGCAGGATGCTCTCTGCGTCGCTGCAGGGCATAATATCAGCGATGCTTGCACTGCTCATAGGCATTGCCTTCGGGGTGACGATCGCAATGGGAGTAGTAGCCATCGCGTACATATTGATAGTTGTTGCAATAATGGGACTTGGATTCGGAGCACTCTCAATGGTGGTGGCGTCTAAGGTTAGGAGGGTTGATGCGTATACCATATTCGCGCAGGCTGTGGGACTGCCCCTCTGGTTTATATCCGGAGGCATTACCCCGATAGCAAGCCTGCCGACATGGATGCAGCCCGCAGCCGTACTCGATCCACTTACGTACGCTACCGACATAACGCGGGCAGTCATAATGCAGGGCTTCATATCAACCAGCCAGCTTATAACGGACATGGGCATTCTGGTTATATTTACCGTGGTACTAGCGCTTCTCGCGTTCAAGACTTTCAAGTCCACAATAGAATGATTAATGAGATTAATATTGGTGAAAAAAATGAGAACTATAGGAAGATACGCAGCACCGGCACTTGTTTTCGCTATCGCATCCGTTTTACTGATTGGAACGGCAGGCGCGCAGTCCCCAAATGATGCGCTCTCCATAGCTAACCTGCAGATATCCCCGCAGCCTGTGGTGGCCGGAGAGGCGATGACCATCACATTCCAACTGTACAATTCGTATGGCAATCCACTGCAGAATGTTGACCTAAGCCTACAGGGCAGCTACCCACTTCTCAACTTCTCGCCTGCGGGAACCAATCTCATCACCTCGATAGGCACGGGCACCTATGGTGGGACCACCTATTTCCAGTATCACATCAAAGTGCCCAAGAACGTGCAGGCTGGTACCTATACAATGGATGTGGTTGCCACATATCAGTCAACGGTCGGAACATCCTCTGTGACTGGCACATCAACAATGCCTATAAGCGTATACATAAGCGGCATTCCGAACATGGGCCTTAATGCAAATCCAACCACGGCGATTGTGCCAGGGGAAAACTTCGAGGCCAGCATAAACATACTAAATACAGGCACCGGCCAGGCAAACAACGCTACACTTAAGGTGCAGAATTCAAGGAACTTCAGTGTTGTTGGAACCGGCGACTTCTATCTTGGTACGATACAGCCGGACGGAGCTGTAACGCAGAGCATTACGCTCTACACCAATAGCAGCTTCCTGCCTGAAAACAACATGATACCGGCTGTTCTTGCCTACTCGCTTGCAAACGGCAGCGTAGTGACACAGAATGTCTCAATGCCGGTCAGCATAATCATAAATAAGCCCAACATCGTTGCAAGCATTGCAGGGGCATTCCCGCAGGAGCTCTACTCTGGCTCTAACCAGACGCTCGCTGTGCTACTGCAGAACGTGGGCACAGGAACTGCCAAGAATGTGACCCTCAGTTTCCCGTCAAATTCCAATATAACAGTGAGCAGCTCTGCCGCGGGGGTCTTCCTTGGGACGATTGCTGCAGGCCAGCAGCTCACGCAGAATGTCTTCATAATAGCAAACCGCGGCGACAACGGCACCTACTATAAGCTTCCTATAGAAGTAAGCTATACGAATGCGGATTACGAGAACCTGACAAACAAGACAGTATACCTTGGCATACATCTGCAGAACTCTGCGCAATTCAACATAACTGGCGTGAGCGACTCGGTCAAGTCTGGGCAGACGTATGTGCCGGTGAACGTGACTATAAAGAACATAGGGAATGAGCCTGCGCAGCACATAACATTCAGCCTGCAGACCATCTATCCTATATCTCCGGTGAATACTAATGCATACGTGAACCTTCTGAATCCGGGCCAGTCGACAACCGTGACCTTCTATGTGAACGTCGACTCCCAGGGCAATCCCGGACAGTATCCGCTGACACTCTACGAGCAGTGGACGCAGCCCAACGGGGCCACAAACCAGCAATACTCCGGCTCGAATGACTACGCCATGCAGGTGTATTCTGGCGGATCGCTGCTTGAGGGGGATGCACTGTATGCGATAATAGCAATCATAGTTGTCGCGGCGGTATTTATCTATAGGAAAAGGATAGCTGCCAAGGGCAAGAAGGGCAAGTGAGCGGGGCTTTTGGAGGGCATTACCTATTTGGTTTTTATCGTTTTGTCATTATTGCGCCTTCAAGAGCGTGTGGGCAGGCGCAATCCCTCTCCTCCTTTATCCTTGGGACTAGCTTCTGCATCAGCTCCTTCACCCTGCCGATATTCTGCTCGAATACGCGCAGTACCTCTGCGTTTGTGACAAACTTTATATCGTCCCTGCCCTCCAGCCCCGCGTCATAGTCTGTCACTATCCCCACGCCAAGATAGCATAGCGCCTTCTCCCTGGCCAAGGCAGCCTCTGGATACTGGGTCATGTTGATTACATCGAATCCCAGAGTGCTGAACTGGCGGGACTCTGCCTTTGTCGAGAAGCGGGGCCCGTTTATCACTACCACAGTTCCGGTCTCGTGGTATTTTATGTCCATCTCATCTGCAACCGCTGCCGCTTCCTTCCTAAGGTAGTCGCAGTATGGATGCGCAGTACTGATATGCACAACCACCCCCTCGTCGTAGAACGTGTCCTGCCTTCCATGTGTCATATTTACGAACTGGTCGAAGAACACGAAGTCGCCTGGCGCGTACTCCTCCTTAAGAGATCCGACAGCATTGGATGCGAGTATGCGCTTTACCCCGAGGTTCGACAGCGCGTCTATATTTGCGCGATACGGAACCTTATGTGGTGGTATCGTATGCTTCTCGCCGTGCCTTGCAAGGAATGCAACTCTCTTTCCACCGAGTAAGCCTGTGCTTATCATGCTGCTCGGGCTGCCGTAACGCGTAGTCACCTCCTGAGTCTGTGCTCCGCTCAGAAGCGAGTAGAATCCCGATCCCCCTATGATTCCTATCTCAGCGTCCATCGCATCATCTGGGCGAGTTCTCAGTCAGTCTTACCATGCTCTCCTGCATTGAGAGCAGCTTTGGTATCGACACGTTATACGGTGCGGTAACGGTGCCGAGCTCTGTAACTATTGCTGAAACACGATCCGGAGGGGTCCTGTCAAATGCCGGGTTTATTACACCAACGCCACCAGGTACAACGGTTGTTCCGTTGAACAGGGTCTCCACCTCCTGCGGTTTCCTCTGTTCTATTATCACATCCCGGATACGATGTATTGGATCTATTGTGGAGGTCGGAGCCGCAACGTACATTTTTGCGCCGAGTTCGTGTGCCAGAAGCGACAACCCGAATGTGCCTATCTTGTTGTACACGGTTCCGCTTTCCTGGGAGAGGTTGCCAAGTATCCTGTCCGCTCCGGCCCATACCGCGGTTGCCCTCTCCTCGCGCATCAGATGGCCTGCCATGTTATCCGCTATCACCTGCACGGGTATGCCGTCCTTGTGCAACTCCCATGCAGTAAGCCTCGCGCCCTGATAGAGAGGAGCAGTATAAGTTGTAAGCACCTTGAATCTCACTCCGTCGGCCCATGCGGCGCGCATCGGAGCCGTGGAAGTTCCTATGCCATCGCATGCCAGTGTACCGGCGTTGCAGATGGTCACCAGAACATCGCCGTCATGAATCAGGCTCTTGCCATGCTCGCCGATCCTGTATGTCGCAGCTATGTTATCTTCCTGTATTCTTTTCGCCGCGGCTATGGCTGCAATTTTTACCTCTGATGGGCTTGCACCATTTTCCACCTCTGCTTTTATCACTGATTGTATCTGCTTTACGCCCCAGCTCAGATTCACTGCAGTGGGCCTTGCATCAGCAAGTCGCTGACCATCGACTATAACGTTCTTTAGAATTTCCTCTGACGAATTTGAAGAGTTGTTTGCGATCATAGCTGTTCCGTAGGCGCCCGCCTCTCCGAGTATTGGTGCACCCCTTATCTCAAGCGCCTGTATCGCCTTTATCAGCCTGCCAGGGTCCTTTGAGGAGACGGTCACCTCTTTCCATGGTATTTGCACGTTGTCCAGCCAGACTATCTCCCCTTTGGAGTCATCCCATCTGATCGGCACAACGGACGTGGAAACATTAGGCATGGCATCATAGACTTGTGGATTCCCATATATATAAATATTGTCACGCCTGCACACTTCAACAGGCCCGTGCAAATGTTTGAAGGCAGGCAACCAGATAAAATTATGACCGCAGTGAAGAAGCAGAGAGTAGCTCTGGATGTCAATGGTGTTCTGGCAAATGTATTAGGAGTCATGCTAGAGATCAGGAAGAAGGCTGGATTTATTTATACCAGGGATAACCCTGGCGAGTATACCGGGCATGGCGGAGTATTCTTGGGACTGGACAATGACTCCTTTGAGGCGATGTATAATGACATGTGGCAGAATATGTGGCGCCAGATAAGATGCACTGTGAGTGAAGACGAGCTATTGCAATTCTGCAAGGACTACGACGTTGCCTTGGTTACAAGCAGATACGATAACGCCTTGCAGCCGCTCAAGGATTGGCTGGCCCTCGATTATCCTAGTACAAAACTTGAGATACTTGCGGTTCCAAAGGGTGTGGACAAGGCTACGTTGCCTTTTGACATATACATAGATGACGCTCCATCGTTAGCCGGTAAGATGAGCGTAATTGCTGGCAAACGCCTGTTTTTGGTAAGAACTGGCTATAACAAAACAGTACATAGGGATGATGCGCGGGGTATAACAATTGTCAAGGACCTCTCGGAAGCCATCCACCTCCCGAATAATGAAATCAACAGCCGCAAAGCGAGAGTGGCGTAACCTATCTCTTGTCGAATGCTTCTATCGCCTGCCGCAGTTCAGCATGCGTCTTCGCATACTCTTCCATAGGTACATCCTTCTCTATCGCTTCCCATGCCTGTCTTATGCTCCTTGCGCCTCCTTCCGGGCCCATTGGATGGCCAAAGATGCCTCTCCCTGGAACCATCGAGAAGTCTTTTGTGCCGAATGTCTTGTACATTGGAAGCATGCTGCCTGCCCAGTCGCTTCCCCCTGGCACCGGCAAGCATGTCCTGATGCCAGACCATGGCCCAAGGCATATGTCCACGTTCTCCTTTACCTCCTGATCGGTGGTGTTCATCCTGCCCCCTAGCCCTGGCATTATTATAGCGTCGAATCCGCTTAGCCTCTGCAGCTTTGTCATCACCTGCGTGGTAAGGCCGAACTTTGGGATCCTTGTGAATGGCGCGATCATATCGAAGTGCGAGAAGATCGGCACCTTTGTCTTCTTGGACAGCATACGCGTTGCCGCAAGCCCTATCGTCATAGAGTTCAGCATTACCGCGTTCCCTCCGGCTTCTACCACGACGTCGTGCAGCTCCATCATCCGGTCTATCTCGTCGGTTATGTTTGCTATGAAGATCTTTTTCTCGCCTGTCCTGCGCCTTGTGCATCATGTCTATGACTGCCGTAACGCGTTCCTTAGTCCTGCTGTAGGCAACGTCGGACAGCATCTCATCATCCTTTGTTATGTCCGCCCCGCCTAGATAAGCTTTGTAAGCCAGTTCTGCAAAATCCCTAGGCTTAAGCCCTATATTCGGCTTGACAACTCCAGTGATCAGCGGCCTGTCCCTCACCTGTAGCATGCTGCGTATGCCTTCAAGTCCGAATCTGGGCCCTTGGAAATTCCCGAGGTACCCCTGCGGAAACTCGATATCGAGCAGTTTTATTATCGGTATGCCAGGTGTGAAAAACGCACCCTCGCCGCACGCTGCGGTAAGAAGGTTTGGTATCTTCGGGCCGAAGTTGATATGCGGGTGCGCTATCCTCACTATCGCCTGCCTGAACGCTTTGTCCTCGGGCTGCGGGAAGCCCTCCGCCTGCCTCAGCTCTATGACCTTCGCCCCGTGGAGCGGCCTGAAGTCCTCATCCACGTCCACTCTCTTCCAGAGGGCGGTGCTCTGTTCCCTGCACAGGTGGGCGGCAGCGTCTTCAATGTCTGCCTTTGTCTCGAAATAGTAGGTAAAGACACAGTACTTCTCCTTCTCGATGGAATCTGGATCTGCAAAAAAAGGCTTGTTCTCCTCCTTCATTCGCCCATCACCTCTACAGTCAATTTTCTCCCAGGTCTGGCCCCGTCGAATTCCACGAAGAATATCGTCTGCCACATACCCAGCATCATCTTGCCATTCCTCAGCGGGATCGCCTCGCTTGAATTGACGAGCATCGACCTTAGGTGCGAGTGTGCGTTGGGCCTGGAATCCACATTGGTCTTGTTGTGTCTGTAGTTCAGGGATCTTGGAATCATATTGTCGAATGCATCCTTGTAATCCTCAAGCAGGCCTGGTTCGCTCTCGCTTATCCTCACAAGGCCGGTGGTGTGCGGGCTATAGACCAGCACCATCCCGTTGCGTATTCCGCTCTTGTCCACTATTGCGCTTACTCTCTCTGTCACATCCACGAGCTCAAACTCCTTCTTTGTGCTTATTCCTATCTCTTCAAAGACGGTCTTCATTGTTCCACGACGCTTACTAAGAAGCCTGCAACAGATATATAGGTATCTGGGCTCTGCGACGGATGTCAGGTGCAGCGCATTTCAGAAGTGGCTAAAGGCCCTTTCTCCAGTAAATACCATGGCAATTCCGTGTAGGTTGCACTCTTCTATCACTTTGCAGTCAGATACAGAGCCTCCCGGCTGTACTATGGCAGTCACACCTTCACGCGCTATGACCTGCACGTTGTCGATATTCGGTATGAATCCGTCAGATGCCATTACGCTCCGTTCCAGGCCACCGGTGCGCCTTGCCGCAGCTATGCAGCTTTCTATCGCGCCTATTCTATCCTGATTGCCGGTGCCAATTGCAAGTGCAATCCCATACCTCTGGAATGCAACGCCGTTTGACCTTATATTTGCAGCGACCCACCAGGCATCTATGAGGTCCTTGTACTCCTGCTCTGTAGGCTTGCGCGAGGTGGGAACCGCACACTGTTTTATGTCTTCCAGTGTCTGGATCTTTATCTTGAGCGGCTCCTCTATGATTAGCGCTCCGCCCATCATTGTTATGTTTGGAATGGTTTGTATGTACTCGTGCATGTCAGGAACCTCGGCAAGGCGCAGGTCCTTCTTCTCCTCGAGCATGGCAAGAGCCTGATGAGAGTATGCTGGTGAATACACCACCTCGACAAACGATTCGAGTATTCTTGCTGCGACAAGCCCGGTCACAGGGTAGTTGAGGGCCACAACGCTGCCAAATGCCGCTCTCGGATCCGCCTCCCTGGCGCTGGTATAAAGATTCGCCTGGGAGTAGATGTCTGTCTTGGGAATATGCCAGATCGCTACGCCGCACGGGTTGAGATGCTTCATCACAGCGGCGGCCGAGATGGAATCTTGCGGGAAGTGCCCCACTATCTGCATTCCGCGAATGCCATCCTGTATGTTTGTAACAGAAGGCCCGCCTTTACCCCATTTTACCCACCTGAGGGATTCGAGTATGGCTGCATGCTCCTCTGGTATGTAAAGCGCTGCAGCCTGTGAAGGATTTGTTCCATACCTTAGCCCCCGCTTCTCACCGTTGACAGACCATGTAGCCTTCCTAAACCTCATGGCCGGCTTGTCCCCCAGCCCAACTGTGACCGTGTCTGGAAAATCATCAAGCACCGCGGTTCTGTACAGGGCGCGCATGGCCTGTTCCCCATCACTTCTCTTAAATCGTTCCGCCACAAAATAAACCGCATTTGTCTGATGTGACATCCTCCCACGACTTCAGTCGTGGGCTTCCCTCGCCGCAAAGGCGATTCGGTAAACGCGACCATTCCTCTCGGAACCTTTCGCATGGGCTATAGCGAACAGAAACGCAGCCCATGGGCACCCGCTCATTATGCGTCCGCGCTATCCGCGCGCCTTCTGTTGAATCTTTATTGGATGTTTGCATTTATATACTTTCTCACGCCCCTAACCCACCATTGAAATGATGGGTTTGCGGGGCGAATCAATTATCAGGCGTTTAATAAAGTTTTCGTGCGAAATGCGCATTTCGCAACAATTTAATAAAGTTGTATCGGATATTCTGTATTTGGTAAGGGGTGGCACTTGTGGACTCGTTATCATATGATAGAGATGTTCTGATACGCTTGAAGGACAGCCTGAACAGGCTGAGGAGCAGCGACGGTTACCTGTATGCCGGCTATCCCAGATACATGGGCCTTTATGGAAGGGATTCGCTTATCTCGTCGTGGCAGTTGCTCCGGATCGATCCCTCTATTGCCAGGTGCTCGCTTGCTGCGCTCGCGCGGGCGCAGGGAACTGAGATGAACAAGGCAAGCGGTGAGGAGCCTGGAAAGATATTGAATGAGTACTATCCGAAGGGTACTTCGAAAAAGTGGTTTAGAAAGTACAAAAGCCACCTGAAATGGCTAAAGTATGGCTCGCCTGCTTATTTCTCTGTTGACAGCACTCCCTTGTTTCTGATAGTGCTCTCTTATTATCACAAGACCAGCCGTGACAGCGGGTTCGTTAGGGAGATCTGGCCCCATGCGCTTAGAGCTGTGAAGTGGATGCTTAGGTACGGCATTCGCGACTCATTCCTCCGCTATGATGTAGTTAAGAGCAAGGACAAGGGATTGCTCTCGCAGAGTTGGAAGGACGGAAACGGCAGCCTGTTCGAAAAAATTGCCGGCCCTGTTGCGGCTGTCGAGGCGCAGGGGTACCTCTATGCAGCGCTCGACGCTGCGGGGCAGCTTGCAGACGCGGTACATGATGACGAACTTTCGCATGAGATGAGAGAACGCGCCGCTGCGGTTAAAGCCGCATTCGACCAGGCGTTCTGGAACGATGACAATGATTATTACTCGATCGCGCTGGACGGAAAAGGCAGGATGCTCAAGAATGTTTCAAGCAATCCAGGCCATCTCCTCTTCACCGGGATACTCTCCAAGGAGAAGGCCAGGGCTGTTGTGAAGAGGCTGTTTAAGAATGACCTGTGGACGCCGTATGGCATACGGACCTTGTCCACAGAGGACAGACACTTCAATGAAGCCTCTTACCAGAACGGGTCTGTATGGCCGCATGACAACTGGATAATTGCCCAAGGGCTTAGGTCGATGGGCTACGAAGAGGAGTATTTGAGGGTCAGGGATTCCATGCTGGCTGCACATTCGGAACTTGGCGTGGCCGCCGAATATTATTGCGTGTCGAGAAAGAATAAGCTGCTCCAAAGTGCCCGCTTAGAGAAGGCACCATGCATCCCGCAGGCCTGGTCCGTAGGAGCGCTGATGAACCTGCTCTACAGCGAGAGGGAAACTCTGACATCCTCCCGCGAATAAATTCCGTGGAGTTCCTCTTGCACTTTGCTTCTGTCTTTGTCCATCCTCATTTGTTGCCATCGGAGTGGGTTTCGGAACCATTACTGGGTTCAAGGTCGCAGAGCATCCTTGCGTTGCCTTTTTAGGGATATCAGTGTTCCCTTTGCACGCATCTCTGTCTACGTGCAATCGGGATATGTCGTTATACCTGTTTCTTTGGATGGAAACAGACGCATTCCCAACTACGGATTTCGTGCCGTAGTGCATCTCATTTGGGCATATCGCACTCAATTCTGGATAGTCCTTTTCAGGACGTATTTCAGACATGCGCGAGACCAACATCATTATTTCACCAACAAAATTTATATTCATTCGCATTCATCCCACCTTTAAAAGAGGTGGGCTTTCTGCTATGGATTCTGTAACATACTCTCACGATTGAAGATCGCTGGTTCTTTCCCGCTATGAATTTATAATTTCATAGTTACCGCATGGGAGAGGCATCTTTGGCCATGGCAAGGAAGTTGGGCAGGAAGGTTTATTGTACGTGATTGCATCGCTATCGGAGTCTGCCATACGGCTCGCTTTCTTATGGAACTACGCTGATGACAAAGAGCCAACGCATGCGTTCAGTCATTGATAAATAATTCGCCCCGCAAACCCATAATTTCAATGGTGGGTTAGGGGCGTAAAGGTATATAAGGATGGAAAACAAAAAGGAGAACATGGAAGCAATGCGTGCTTACAAGTTCAGGA
>JAKAVK010000030.1 GCA_021817325.1 Microcaldota archaeon
AGCAGGCATACATAGGTTAAAGGAGTTATCTGGTTTTGCAATACCACCGCCAATATAGCAGGCGACTAATATCGTGGTAGAATAAGAAAGGCTCTGAATTCGAATGTTGATCCCCTACTTTTCAATGGCTAACCTTATCGCATCGCCACAAGTCTCTGCGCCAAGCAATTTGATAGACTTTCCTCTATCAAGGTAACCATTCACTAGTTTATCATAAAATTGATCATAGCCTTTCATAATTATGCATTTCTTCTTGTTTCTATAAGCAAAGCAGAGTTCTGCTAAAGTTCCTGCCCCGCCAGGAATGAATATTATTGCATCGCAGCCGAGAAGACCTGCAAAGATGAAGCTACCCGCATCAATATCAGTTATTATCTCGATGTCTACATACCGATTTGATGCATTTCTGATTCTTCCAGGACTGCCTACCGTAATGCCCCCTGCCTCTTTTGCACCCTTAGATGCGGCTAACATAACGCCGCCGCATCCCCCGGTAAGCAATATTGCATTATTTTTTGCGATAAGCTTACCCAGTTGCTCTGCGGTTTCGGCCATCCTTTTCTTCATTTCATCTTCTTCTGGATACTCACTTTCGTCAGGCCCCATAACTCCGATTTGTATTTTTTTATCCATCGTATCACCTATCTTGGGACTGCCTTTTCACAAACGCATCGGGGTCGCTATAAAGTAATCTCATTTCTTCAACGTCCCCAGCGGGCCTGCGTAAGAATCTTCCCAAATCTTCCATAGCTTCTTCCTTTGCATATTTCTGTATAAAGTAGTCCAGGCTTTCTTTGGTTCTTGTTTTCAAAAGCACATACCGCAATGATAGTATCGCAGGGAATCCGGCAGCACCATTGACAATCTGTGATGCATAAACAGTATCAATGTAATTAACCGAGCTACCGGAACTTGACCTCCAGATGTTCCTGGTGTCACCACTTATGACCAATGCAGATGCGGATACGCTGTCATTGCGGAGATAAAGGCTGGATCTGTACATCGTCTGCCCGCTAGCTATCACATCGTCAATTAAGAGAGGGGTTACACGACCGCTTAAATCAGGGTCTCCAGATACAGTACATGTTATCTTAGGCCGCTTCTGTCCTGCTACAAACAGGTATTTGCGTTCAACATTCAACATTTTAAATGGCAGATCTAATCCATTCCTTGCAAGTAGAGTGTACGTAAGTACCCCGCCATAACCTATAGTTACTGCTTCGACTGCTGCTCGCGGAATCAGACCGGCCAGTTGGCTGGCAAGCGCCTGTCCATCCAAAACCACTGGAGGATCCCTAAGCATCTTTGTTAGGATGTCTACCCTCGCCCTATCCACACCGAATGGTGTCACATCATCCAACAAAAATAACTTGCTGGTCACAGGTTCATTCTCACTTACAAGCCTTTCTGCAATGGGGTCGGCCACCGTTTGTTATTTTAGTCATTCAATTCACCTCTATTAGTGCTGATTCTCATTATTCTAACGATCAGGCTCCCGACATTTGTAGGCTCGGCCGGATTTGAATTTCCGAAGCGCAATATACCGAGTTGCCTTAGTGTCTTTGCACTACTTTTCAATGTGGATAATGGTATCCGTTGTTCAACTGAAATGCGAAGAAGGAGGGGGGTTATTAGCTCTGCTTTCTTGCTTGCTTCAAGAAGGATAAGCACCTGATTCTCTGTAAGTACCTCTGAAATAAGTACGCCTAGCTTAGCGAGTTCGCCAATTTGAATCTGGGAAGCACTAACCTTAGCCTTCCCATCTCGTGTTGGACCGGCATCGCCATCTTCTCACTTTTATTACAAATTTCTTGTAACTGCACTGGTATATAATAATACAGGGTGAAGATAATCGACCTTTTATAAATATTTGTGATACGAAATTTGCCTAGGAGATAGAAGCCTATATTTTGTCTATCTCTGTACATGGCAGAGGATAGCCGGGGGCAAATTTCGGTAAAGCTTGTAAGTACGAGTTTGCCGTATCCGGAAAATCAGAAAATTTTAGAATCCTATGCCTGATGTATAAAGAGTATTGCTGGACACCCTTTCATAAATACCTTACAGAAATATTTTTGACTTATATGAACTCGGCAGGACTTGGCCGGAGTCAATTTGCATTCGGTTTATAAGCATGTGCCCTGTAGTTATAGCATGCAGGATCTTGATGATGCGATAGACGCCCTGGAGGCTGCCGAGGCAAAGGAAAGGGGTGCTTTCGCATCTGGTGGTGGCAGGGAAAAGATACTTGTAGGCACTGTCGAGCAGTTCTTTGACAGGATTAATGTTGCCGCGGTGAAACTTAGCGGCAGGCTTGCAGTTGGCGATATCGTAGAGATAGGGGATGACGAGGAAGCGATAAGACAGAGAGTCTCCAGCATGCAGATCGACAGGGCTGACGTCGTCGAAGCGGGCGAGGGAGACGACGTGGGCATAAAGGTGAGGTGTCCGGTACCAGTTGGGAGCGGCGTATTTGTGATCAGATGACAGTTATGAAAATCCTCTTCGCCCAAGTACTATAAGCTTGGGGAACTTCATCCTGAAGTACATGTATATGCGCATTGAATCGCGAAGCATGAAGTAGGATATGAATGCTATCACGAAGACTACCATCGCAGTCATGCCAAGGTAGATAGGGGAGAGGAGTCCTGCAGTTACTGCGGAGCTGACTATTATCAAGGTAAGCTCCCCTCTAGGCATCATCCCTAGGGATGTAAATAGGGAAATTCTCGAAGAACGGTACGCGGCGAAACTTCCAAGATACACCCCTATAAACTTGACTATCAGGACGAATGGGATGAGCAGCAACAGCACAAGATAGTTGGCGTTATGCAGCGTAGCGCTGAGCCCTGCGGTCAGGAAGAAGAATGCTATGAATATATATGAGAATTTGCGCAGATCGTTATCTAGGGTCTTCCACTTGTCCTTCCATGAGCTCACTATGCTCCCGCACAGATATGCCCCGAAAGAGGTTGAGAGATTCAGTATGCCTGAGAGGGATACCATTAGTAGCAGCAGTCCGAATGCAAGCATAAGCACATCCTCTTCCCTTATACTGTACCTGAATAGGAACTTGTTGAAGAAGACATAGAACGCGTACGAGATGCCTATGAAGAGAACAAGCGAGATTGCCAGCGATTCAAGAGCTGCACGAAACGGCTGGCCGCCCGCAGTCGACAGTGAGTTTATTATAGTGAACACGAATACCGTAAGCAGGTCCTCTACTACGCTTATCTTCACTACCAGCGGCACATCGACCTTCTTGTATAGGTTCAGCTCCTGAAGCAGCTTCAATGTAATCCCTGTGCTTGTTATAGAGAATGCGAGGGCGAGGAGCAGTGCGACGAATGCTGGAAGCCAGATCGCGAAGACGACGAAGATTATCGACATCGATATCGCCAGCTCGATCAGTGCTACCCCCATCTCCTTCACCATTCCAGACCGCAGCAGTTTGTATATAGAGAACTCGGTGCCTATTGCGAAGAGAAGCAGTATGCTGCCCAGCTGGCCGAGAAAGGAGACTATCTCATTCTGCCGCAGGAAGCCGTAGGTGCCTATTACCAGCCCCATGAGCAGGAAAATCACAAGAGGAGGTATTTTGAACTTCAGTGCTATGATGCTGCCCAATCCGAGAGCAAACACCGTAACAGCGAGGGGAAGAAGGTCGACCATGCTTATAACTTTCAGGCAAGATTAATAAATCAGGGCAAATAGTGGAAGTACGCGCAGAAGGCCAGATCGCAGCAGATACCATCAGCAATAAAAGGCAGCTATGGCCTATCTCATTCCAGGTTGAGCACGTGAGCAAGAGGATACACGACAACTTCTCGAGAATACATGAGATATACGGTCCAATGAACCACATCCTGAGTTTTGGCGTGGACACGCTGTGGAGGAGTGATGCTGCCAGGGAAATAGTCTCCTACAGGCCGGGAAGGATACTGGATGTGGCTACGGGAACCGGCGATCTGGCTATGAGCATCTGGAAGGAGGCGCTGAGAGCTGGCGTTTCTACGAAGATAGTCGGCATAGACTTCAACAGCAGTATGCTCGAGGTAGCAAGAGAGCGCATAAAGAGGCATAGGATGGATGGCATTACTGTACGGCAGATGGATGCATTGAAGCTCGGCTATGACAGGGGCTCGTTTGACCTGGTAACCTCGGGCTTTGCAATACGGAATTTTGATGATGTAGATGCATTCCTCAAAGGCGCAGGCAGGGTGCTATGTCCCGGAGGGAAGCTGGTCCTGCTGGACATGGCGATGCCTGACGGCGGCGTGCAGCGTGCTGTATTCGGCCTCTACGCCCCGGTGATGAGGATGGTTGGCAGGCTCGTCGACAAGGAGGCATATGATTGGTTGGTAGACAGCATAGAGCAGTTCGACAAGAAGAAGTTCGTGTCCAGGATCAGAGGGGCTGGCTTCAAGGACGTACGCATGCGCCAGCTCGCCAGCGGCATAGCCTATATAGTTACTGCTTCAAGATAGCTGCAGGGTCAACGCGTATGAACCCTGCGTAATCGGCCATTGTGGACCTTATCCTGCCGGCATCCATCCTGTTTATGGCCCTGTCTATATAGAAATTATTGAGCCTGATCGCCCTTGTCAGCGCCGAAGTATGCCCCATGTCTGACTGCCTCATTATAGTTGTTACTATGTTAGGCCTAAAGCCATCGCCAGAGGAACCTTTTCCATGGGCTGCGTAGTCCAGTATGTCATCCCTGATCTGGAACGCTATCCCCAGATCCCTGCCCATGTTGTACATCCTTCCGGCAAGCGGGCTGCCCTTGTAGACCGCCGCTATGTTGCAGCACGTGCCTATGAGCGACGCACTCTTCAATGCCGCTATGTTCGTGTACTCCCTTACATTAGGCACCTTCTTCCTCTTCTGGTAGCCGTAATCGATGGTCTCTCCGGCGCACATCTCCATTGTGGACCTGGTTATCGCCTGCATCACTTTGGCACCGTACTCTGATGAAAGCGCTATGGCCTTTGAGATCAGCGCATCCCCGGCCAGTATCGCAGCCTCCTGCCCATACTTGACATGGACTGCTGCGGCGTCCCTTCTCTTCATGTCTCCGTCTATTATGTCATCGTGTATCAGTGACGAGACGTGAAGCAGTTCAGCTGCAATGGCAAGATTGACGAAGTGCGACGGCCTCTCCCCTAGGACATAAGCGCCAACGAATATCAATCCGGGCCTGAGGAGCTTGCCCTTCTTTTTGAGGAGGTGCATCGACGGGTCGTACAGATCCCTGCTCAGGAACTCGTCAATCCTTAATCTCCTCATGCCCAGCTCCGCCTTTAACAAGCATGACGCGACTGAGGCAGGCAATTTTATGCTTGTGATCGCCTTCGTCTTCATCTAACCTCCATTGATATTGATAGCTATACTGCAAACCTTATATATGCATGGCAGCCGTTTCACTTTTTGAATAGGTTCTTGCTTATTTCAGAGGCTGCTATGAATGACGGATTTACGATGCTGCTGGTCACGTGAAGGCTCCGTATGTGCCTCTCCGCCTCCTCCGAGGGCGCTATCACTATTATAGACTTATCCTTTGCAAGCTCCTTTGCGACCAGTAGCACATATATGGTCCTTGAGCTGTCCTTCACGTCTATGACTATCGATCTTGCCTTGTCGAGCTGGAAGCGCTGCATGTCGGTGTCTGATGTGGCATCGGCTACATACGACATGTAGTTGTTGTTGTAGCGCAGCTTGTCCGCCTTCACCTTGTCTGATGTGATGATTATGAACCGCTCCTTGTTCTCCTTAAGCCTCTCAGCAAGGTAGAGGTTAGTCGTGTTAGTGCCTATGAGCACGACGTGATCCCCAAAAAGCTTGCTTTCAGCCCTACCTATTCTCCCGCTTAGTGTTTCTATTCTACCAGTCAAAAACTCACCGCTTATGGTGACCGCGGCGCTGAAGAAGACACCGAGGCCTCCGAGTATGAGCGTGATTATGAATATCTTTGCTATCTGTGTGGAGGGGGTTATGTCACCGTATCCGACAGTGGATATCGTGGTTATAGTGAAGTACGCAGCAGTAATTATGCCATTGCTCTTTGGATTGAATCCGTTAAAGTCCCCAGCCTTTCCAAGGACGTAGGTTCCGGTTATGCCATATGCGAGCACAAACGCTACCGCAATCACATATACAGTTATTCTTACAGATGCCGTGGCCATTCTGCCCCACTTGCAATACATCAGCATTTCTAATTTATATGCTTTTGTGGCGCGCGGTGCAGTTCCAGATACTGTGCTACCCGATGCGATCTGCCCTGCAATGCTATTCAAATGCACTTCCTATCCGGTCTACCTCGTTTTTTGTCAGCTCGAAGCCTGCTGCGGCGGCATTTTCCATTGCATGGTCCCTGCTTGCCGCCTTTGGGATCGCAACCACAGGCGCCTTGCTTATCAGCCAGTTCAGGGCTACCTGCGCCGGGGTGACACCGTACTTGTTGCCTATCTCTGCCAGCAGCCTCAACTGCGCCTTGTACCTGCCATCGAACATCTCACCGCGTGCAAACGGGCTGTATGCGATTAGCGTTATCCCCTCCTTGCGGCAGTAATCCAGCAGCTCATCCTCTATACCTCTGGACAGGAGATTGTACTCAACCTGGTTAGAGACGATCTCGTTCGACTTCAGTGCATGCTGGGCCTCGATTGTCTGGTCCACGGAAAAATTGCTGATGCCAATGTACCTTATCTTGCCGTCACTGACAAGCTCTTCCATTGCGCCCATGGTCTCTTCTATTGGTATTGAAGGGTTGGGCCAGTGCAGCTGGTAGAGGTCTATCCTCTTTACCCCAAGTTTCTTAAGACTCTGGTCGCATGCTTTTATCACTGCATCATGACTGAAATGGCTGGGGGACACCTTTGTTGCGATAAATACATCCTCACCTAGTGCCGCCTCTCTGACAACCGGCTCCGACCCGTACATCTCCGCCGTGTCAATGAATCTCATGCCTGCCTCAATCCCTGCCTTGAGAGCGAGGATATCGGCTGCCATCTCATGTCCCATCTTCCACGTTCCCTGCCCTATAGCAGGTATCTCCTCTCCTGTCCTGCCCAACTTCTTGGTACGCATAGTGACATCCTCCAACGACTAAAGGTCGTTGGCTTCCCCTGCATTTGCAGGGTCTGTTCTCAGTTCTTCGAGTCCGTTTGCATTCCCTGTTGAAATGTATTGGCGGTTCTCTCCCTGAGCGTGACTTCCCCTCTGTCCGAGGGTAGCTCTTTTGAGTATGTTTATTGATGCGTTTATG
>JAKAVK010000020.1 GCA_021817325.1 Microcaldota archaeon
ATAGCGCCAAGCAGGCGTCCGGAATGTGCCTGCCGTGCCAGCAATCCTCTAGTTGCCAGATGTACCCTCGCCAATGAAGCCTATCGACACCCTCATGCCTCTGCTGTTGAAACCCTTTGCCAAGCTTACGGCATCATCCAGGTACTCTCCTGCCATACATCTACTGCCAGCCGCCTTTCCAACCCGGTTTTCGATCCCCATCGGCATGCTCTTATTCTGCATACTAAATCTAAAAACGTCGACAGGCGATATCTCGCGGCATGAGGGTCATTCCTTGATCTTGGGGTATATCTTCTTCACATTCCGATATGTGAGCCTGTCTATCTCATCTTCAGTGAAGCCGTCCGCCCTGAGGCCTTCAAGGAACATTGAATAGATATCCATGCTTGGTATGCCAGACATGTAGCTGGCAGCAGCCTTGCCCGGGGCAAACTCCTTCTCAGCTCTAGAGTGCGGTGCGTGGTCAGTCTCTATTATGTCTATTCTGCCCTCCTTGAGCAGCTTCCTCATCTCCCTTACGCTCTCAGCACTCCTTATAGGGGGATTTACCTTGTAGACTATGCCCTTCGGATCCTGCATCATCTCGGTTGAGATGCTCAGGTGATGCGGTGTCGCTCCGCAGCTTATGCGCATCTTGCCGCGCATGCTGTCAACAAGTTCAACAGCCTCCGGTACAGAGATGTGGCAGATGTGCAGGTGCGCCTTTATGTTGTATTCCAGCGCAAGCGCAAGCTGTCGCCTGAGCGACTCGACTTCGGCAGCAGGAGGCCTTGCAATCCCCCAGGTATAAGGCCTGTTCGGATCCCACAGGCTCATGTCAAAGAGGCTCTCGTCCTCGCAGTGCAATGCCAGCACACCTTCATATCCCGCCTCTACAAGTGCGCTGTATACGCTTCGTTGCCCCTCCTCGTCGGATATCTCCAGGTCCCCTGTGGACTTGCCTGCGTACATCTTGATGCCTACCACTCTCGGGTTGGTGCTTGCTACGCCTGCCGCCTGCCGCACCTGCGCAGGATCCCTTGTAGCTCCGATGTTGAGATAGTATCCTTCCAGGCATCCTTCCTCCCTTGCGCTTCCTATCCGCCTGTCCGCAAGCTCGCCTGTGGTTATAGGCGGCGAGGTGTTTGGCATGTCCACAAACGCCACGATTCCCTGGCTTCTTGCGAGCTTTGTGACCGAACCTATAGTTGCCTTGTATGCCTGTTCCCAGTCCCTGCAATGAACGTGCGGGTCGATATGCCTGCCATGATCTTTGCTGACCATAAAACCAACGCGTTTAAATATCAGTAACGTTAGAATATTAATTGAGCAGATGCGGTAGTAAGCAGGAAGATCCCTGTTACAAACCAAAACGATACTACTTCTTTTGCTTTTCAGTAAAGGTGCTAAATTTGAAGCTATTTTCGGAAATGAACCTAAAACCAGGGTTAGTTGCAGCGTTGAACAGAATGAATTTCACAAAGGCCACAGAGGTACAGGAACAGGTAATACCAGTGGCCATTGGCGGAAAGGACCTCATAGTGAGGGCGAAGACAGGCACGGGCAAGACATGCGCGTTCCTGATACCGATCATACAGGGCAGCGGGACCCAGCGGGGGCCTGAGGCGCTGGTGATCGTGCCTACGCGTGAGCTCGCGCTTCAGATATACGAGGTTGCGAACAAGCTAAGGCTGGATCACAGGGAGAGCGTAGCGGTGGTATACGGAGGGGCCTCGATAAACGTGCAGATACAGAACCTCAGGAAGAACCCCAGCATGGTGATAGGTACGCCGGGCAGGATAATAGACCTGATGGAGAGGGGCGCCCTTGGACTTAACAGGATCCGGTACATGGTGCTTGACGAGGCGGACACGATGCTCGACATGGGCTTCATAGACGACGTTGAGTACATACTCTCCCAGACACCGGACACCAAGCAGACGATGCTCTTCTCCGCGACGATACCTCAGAAGATAATGGGAGTTGCCAGGAAGCATATGCATAACAGCGAGTTCATAAGGATAGGCAGCGAGGATGAGATAATAGTCACGCAGATAAAGCATTCCTATGCGGTTTGCGATAACAGGCTCAAGTTCGCGACGCTCATGTCTTACATACACCAGTGCAATCCAAAGAAAGCCGTGATCTTCGTGCAGACGCAGTATGCCGCAGACGCGATACACGATGCGCTCAAGAAGCAGGGCATAGATACAGTGCTCCTGCACGGCGGTCTCACGCAGGCAAAGAGAGAGCACTCGCTTCAGGAATTCAGGAGGAGGGCGAGATTCCTCATAGCAACCAACGTGGCAGCCAGGGGGATAGACATAGCGGGCATATCTGACATAATAAACTTCGACGTGCCTGACGATCCACACATCTATGTGCACAGGGTGGGCAGGTCTGCCAGAATGGAGGCAGACGGAAGGGCATTCACAATAGTGAACGGCGAGCAGACAAACATAATAAGAGACATCGAGTATTCAACAAACATAAGAATGGAGAGGCTGACACTCAACACATCGCAATACGCCAACATAAGGGCATTCCAGAGGCACGATCGCTTCAACCGCAGGCCGTTCAACGGCGGCGGGAGGGGGTTCAAGGACAGCGACCGCGGCAGACATAATTTCATGGATAGACAGCACCGTAGGGACAACCAGCATTCGGGCTACAACAAGTTCAGCGGCAGGGTGGGCAGGAGATAAGGGATCATCGGTACAGGAACGTGGTAACGTTCAAAGACGACCAATGCGCAAAGCTTTTAAGTAGTGCATGTAAATGATATCTGATCTTCATGGCAAGCAAACACAAGAAAGTTGCTGATTCGAATAGGAAAGACGAGAATTTTCTTTATATAGTTGCATACGTTCTGGAATGGCTTAGCGGAATTGTGGTATTTGCGGTGGCGAAGCAGTCTGAAAAACGCCTCAGATTCCATGCGCTGCAAGCCGTATTCCTTGGCATACTCGCGACCGTGCTCTCCTTCATCCCTGTAATAGGATGGTTCTTGGGGGTACTCCTCTGGCTGGCTGGCATAGTTATAGGCATAAAGGCATACCAGGGAGAGGACATAAACCTGCCCATCCTCGGTGAATACGCTAAGAAGCACGCGTGATCTGTGCATAATACCCAACAACGGATGTGCCGATGGACGACAGACCGGTATATTTGGTTGGGTGCGGCTCTGACAGCCATATAATCAAGAGGGCCACAGCCGCGCGGGCGGGAGAAAAACCTTTGCTCCTTGCAGGTACGATAGTCTCTACCGAACATACGGCTGTGTCCCACTCCGATGGCGATGCGGTATACCATGCGCTGACCAATGCCCTGCTCCTTGCCATAGGCGAGCGCGATATAGGGTATCATTTTCCAGATACCGATGCCAGATACGCAGGGGCAAACAGCGAGTCGTTTGTCAGGGAAGCACTGAGTCTGGCCGAAGGCGCAGGCTATAGGGTAAGCAATGCCACGGTGATGCTTAATGCGTCAGAGCCAAAGATAAGCGAGCATATTCCAGAGATGAAGAAGAACCTTGCGCACCTTCTAGGGGTTGGGCAGGAGAGGATAGGGATAGGCGCAAGCAGGGGCGAAGGAACGTGGACCGGAACAGGCGCACTGGGCATATACGCGATAGCGCAGGTATCTCTTGTGCGCAGGTAGTAGTCTGATCACATGGCTGTGGTAAGGTCGATGATGCTCGAGTTCCCTGACAGGGATTACAGGAGGGTCGTAAGGATCGGCGAGCGCAAATACGCAGCGTGTGCGCCTGCAAAGCTCAACATCACGCTGGATATAGGGAAGAGGGAGGATGACGGCATGCACAACATCTCAAGCGTCATGCAGACGATATCACTGCACGACTATGTAACGCTAGAAGTGGTAGATGCCGCCCAGGTCGGCATAACAGGCCAGTCTATCGATGACAATGTGATCACCAAGGCCATAGACGAATTGTCAAGGGCTGTTGGCAAGAAGCTGCATTGCAGGATCGATGCCCCAAAGAACATACCCGTGGCTGCGGGTCTTGGCGGAGGCAGCTCAGATGCGGCCGCAGCGCTGCGGCTTGCAGACAAAGCATTCGATCTCCAGATGGGTGCTTCTGCGCTGGCAACGGTCGCAGAGAGGGTAGGGAACGACATACCCTTCCTCCTATATGCCGGCAGGGCGCAGGTAAAGGGTGCAAAGAAGCACGCAATACGCCCGATGAACGTGCCATCCCTATACTACATTATGGCAAGGCCACGCATGCAGCTGGGCACGCGGGAGATGTACGAGCTACATGACAAGACGGGAAAGGACTTCACCGAGATTGCATGCATGCTCTGCCCTGATACAGACAGGATACTCAAGGAGCTCAAGCGCACAACCGCGGTAGAGACCGGGGTCACCGGCAAAGGTCCGACGGTCTTCGCCTCATATGCAAGCTACGGGGAGTGCGTAAAGGCAGCCAGGCAGATAGGCTGGTTTGACGGAGAGGTATTCATCGAGAAGCCGGTCGAGGCATTCATTTACTGAAGGACCAGGCCGTGGATGTCGTGCGTGTGTTCTTGATCACAATAACAACCTATTTACGCAAGACAAAAAAGCAATACGAAAAATTTTAATACATAAGCCCTCGAATAGATCCTATGGCTCTCACAGATCGTGATGGCCAGAATCAGAGATGGAGGTAAGACAAGGAGTTCCAGCGCGGACCAACTCTTCATATCCGAAGCGATAAGCCTATGATAGTAATGAAATTCGGCGGAAGCTCCGTTGGTAACGCCGAAAGAATTCGCAGGGCGGCACAGATCGTGAAGTCACATTCAGGCGACAAGCCGGTAGTAGTGGTGTCTGGCATCGGAGGGGTAACCGATAAGCTGATAGAGGCGGCAAGCTCGGCGGCCAAGGGAGGCAGCAGGCAGAAGCTCTCTGCGATAATAGCCTGGCATAACGATATCGTAAAGCAGCTCGGTCTTGATGCCGGCATAATAGGAAACGAGCTCACCGAGCTTGCCGCATTCGGCGAGGAGATAGAACAGTCAAAAGCGCTACCTCATGCCACACTGGACAAGGCGATGTCTTTCGGTGAGCGCCTGTCTGCGAGAATCTTCGCAGCATATCTCAACTCAACAGGCGCAGAGGCGAAGGCATACGACGCGTATGACCTTGGCATGCTCACCGACTCAAACTTCGGGAATGCAGATATCCTGCCGGTTGCGTTCTCAAAACTTCGCACGGCATTCAGACAGATATCATGCATACCTGTGGTTACCGGATTTATTGGAAAGGACAAGGAGGGCAACATAACCACTGTCGGCCGCGGTGGAAGCGATTACACCGCATGCATCCTCGGCGCAGCGCTGCGCGCAGACGAGATACAGATATGGACAAATGTCAATGGCATAATGACCGCTGACCCAAAGGTGATCGATGATGCACGCAACATCGAATCGATATCATACGAAGAGGAGGCCGAGCTCGAGTTCCTCGGCTCAAAGACGCTACATCCCAAGGGCATACGCCCTGCAATGGAAAATAGCATACCTGTAAGGATACTAAATACAATGCAGCCAGAACAGGAAGGAACGCTGATATGCAGGGATATCAAAGAAGACAGGCGGATAGCATCGATAACGTCAAAGGAGGAAATCGAGGTTATATGCGTGAAGAACCAGAGAAAGCTGCTGGAGAACGGAATGCTCCTCAAGATCATAAGGGTCCTCGAACGGAAGGGCATCTGGATAGACCTCATCCTGACGTCAAAGTCAGGCGTCACAATGACGCTTAACCAGAGCAACGGCGCCGACATTTCGGCAGTGGCAAAGGAGCTGGAGCAACTCGGAGACGTTACGGTCAAGACCAACATGGCAAAGATATCGCTGGTCGGCAAGTCAATCACTTCTATAGAGGGGATATCCGGCCGCATACTCTCAGCGGTGGGCAGTATACCCATAGAGGCCATCTCCGTAGGCGGCTCAGAGACGAGCGAAAGCTTCATAGTAAGGCAGGAGGACGCAGCTAGGGCGATAAGGTTACTGCACACAGAATTCTTTTGATAAATAATTCGCCCCGCAAACCCATCATTTCAATGGTGGGTTAGGGGCGTAAAGGTATATAAGGATTGAAAACAAAAAGGAGAACATGGAAGCAATGCGTGCTTACAAGTTCAGGATATATCCTGACACGAAGAGGCAGGCAGCCATAGACGACTCAATTTCGATGTCCCAAAGGCTATACAACAAACTTCTTGAGAAGACGA
>JAKAVK010000015.1 GCA_021817325.1 Microcaldota archaeon
CTGGTAATCCAACATATACTATAGAAAATCTATCTTCTTTAAAGGAAATATTATAACTATTATTTTCGTTCTCTCAGTAATTCTAATAGTGCAGGATTTATACTATACATGCCGATAGCCCTTTCTAAAGCGGCAATTTCTAAACCCTTAAATGAACCGGGATTTGTAAGCGAACGCACAGAAGCAATTGCTGCATCTTCAGCATATTCCAAAAGGTCCACACAACGTTCAATGCTCCTTTCTCTAATAAAAACACCGTGTTTGCCCCATAAAGTAATCCTATGGGCTTCTATACTATCAACGCTACTCTCAAACAATGCCCTTGACCCAGAAGGGTGGTAAGGTACAAGTCCTATAAGATCTGATGCATTTGTTAATACCCCTTCCTTTTGAGTGTAAAGCACCTTGTTAAACTCGACATACGAACCATCAATTGTTGAATGCGATTCGATTGCAACTAAGTTTGGAGGATGCACATGCAATGCAGCAGAAGTTTGTAACCCTTGTCTAAGATTTGTTGCATTAGCTACGAGATGGCTAATCACTTCGATTGATGGAATAAGGCCATACTCTTCATTTCCAAATAAAATATGAAATCCTCTACCGTCTGGTGTAACTCTTATTAAACACAGTTGTTTTTCTGGATGTCTCTCAACATCCCATAATTTAGCACCAGTTGCGCTAATAACGAGCACACGGCTTGCAATTTCTGTAAGGAGTGGTTGAACTAGCTCATCAGGCACTGATTCTGCGTTATAGTAGTTACGTCCGTCCCTCCTAATATTTCTAAGTTCGGCAAGTCTACTAAATCTTAATTTTCCAGTCTGTTTAGAATATTGTTTTGAAATGGCTTTGCTTGCTTCAGCACTCAAAACAGAGCTCACATCTCCTGCATTGGCTGGGATTATGCCTTTAAGGGCAAGGTGTCTTCCAAATATTGCTAAATCGCCAACAAAACGATCTAACTCAGTATGCATGTCCCGCAATCTAACGGTCATAACAACACGTTCTCCCAAAAGTCACATAGTACATAGAGTAAAGATAATGTACCTAGGGAAACATTCAATCAGTTCTCATATTTAAAGCTTACTAATTTCCTCAAAGGAAAATGGCGCAAACACAGAGAATTCACCTAAAAAATAATCTAATCTATTGCAGTTTGCGTAAATCACACTCCGGGTGCGATGTACGTAGGTGGACTCGGCGGGATTTGAACCCGCGACCTCATCGTTGCGAACGATGCGCGCTACCACTGCGCTACGAGCCCTCATTTAAGCTTATAAGATTGATGATTTATATTAATTCGTTATCATGGACAGGGGCAAGCTCAAGAAAGCAGAGATTATACTCGAACGCGTCCTCAAGGAGATAAAACCCAGTGATATCGAGATAAGGGAGAATACGGCAAATGTCAATGTGATAATGCACAAGCTTGGCAAGATTGCTGGGAAAGATGTTGAACTAAGGGTCGCGGGTTCGATAGCACGGGGAACAAATCTGAAGGGTACAGCCGACGTGGACATCTTCATGCTATTCCCAAAGGGAACAAAGAAGGAGGTACTGGTCAAGAAGGGCATAGCTGACGGCAGGAAACTCTGCAATGCAACGCACAACAGATACGAGATAAAGTACGCGGAGCATGCATACGTGCGGATGTTCATCGATGATCTTGGCCTCAAGGTGGACTTGGTGCCTGCACTGAAGATCGATAGCATAGAGGAGATGGGCACAACGGTGGACCGGACCCCCATGCACACCGAGTTCATATTGTCCCATCTAAATTCAAGGCAGAAGGACGATGTCAGGCTGCTGAAGTTCCTGCTCAAGGCGCACAACATCTATGGCGCCGAGGTCAAGGTTGGAGGTTTCCCTGGCTATCTATGCGAGCTGCTCATATACCAGTTCGGCTCATTCATCAACCTGCTGGAAGCGGCTTCGACGTTCAAGAAGCCCGTCATCCTGGATCCCATAAGCAGGACCGCCTTAATAGAAGAGAAGTTGGTAAAGAAGTTCAATTCCCAATTCATTGTCATAGACCCTGTGGACAGGGACAGGAACGTTGCTGCAGGGGCATCGATAGAATCGCTTGGCAGATTCATGCTCATCGCCCGCCAGTTTGTTATGGGCCCTGACATCTCGATATTCAAGGGTCTCGCTTTCTCATCTAAGGAGACGCATAAGGCGCTTGCAGCTTTCATAAGGCGCTCCGGCCTCGACTTCTTCCTGCTCGCCGCCAGGGTGCCCTACAAGAGCGAGGATGTGGTATGGCCGCAGCTGCGCAAACTTTCGGGTATGATCAGCGAGCAGATAGCCCGGGATGGCTTTGAGACATACGCGGCCATTCCATGGATAGACAAGGATACCGGCCTTGTGCTGATCGTCGCTCCGCATCACAGGATCGGAGCAAGGATGCTCAAGGGGCCCAGCGTATTTCTGGGCGATGCGGCCTTCAGGTTCATGGAAAGCCACCCTGATCCGCTCGGCGTGACCATCAGTGGCGAGAGCTTATACGTGCTCGAAAAGAGCCACCACCAGGAGATAAAGGATGTACTTGCCGGAGTGCTAAAGGGAAGGCTGCTTGTCAAGCGCAAGGACGTGACCTTCAAGTCTGCAAAGCTCTGGGTAAATGCCATACCTGCAAAGTATTCGGAGTCTGCGTATGTTGAGCTAAAGAAAAGGTTCAGCATTTAGGGAAGGACTGATCTATTTACCTTCAGCAGTGGCTCAAGCTCATGCAGCAGCTCTATCCCTGCAAGCTTTACCCTCTTTCCTTCAGCTATGTCTGCCACCGTCCTAGGCGCGCCATTTCCCCCCATCAGCTCGTACACCCTGCTGTAATTCGCAAGCGCCCTTATGCCGCAGTAGTCTGTGGCCTCGCAGACCAGGTTGTCCATTATCTTCTCCGGTCCGTATCCGCGCCTTCTCATTCTCTTCAGCAGCACGGACAGGTGCTCCCTTACCACTACCGCAACCGCACCCCTTACCCTTAGGTCGCAGAGGACGTGACCTTCAAGGATCAGAATCCTGCAGCCTTGTTCCCTGACGACCCTGCCCAACTCCTGCTTGAGCCTGCGCATGTCAACTACAAGCGCGCCGTCCTTCTTCGAGCGCGATGTGTAAAGCCGCTTCTCCTTGACGAGGTCGTTTATATGGACGATCCTCGCACCCTTAAGCATCATTGCCGCGTTTTCCGCTATTGTCGTCTTTCCTGTGCCTGGCGTGCCCGTTACTACTAGTATCCTCATCTACTCATTTCTTTACCATCTGCAGCCTTACCTTAACCCCGTCGAGCAGGTTGTCTATCTCCGAGTTGACCTGGTCCAGCATGATAAGCGGGCTGTCGGGCGGGTTTATTGTCAGTACGTATGCGCGCTGGCCCGAGAAGAGCCACGAGCCAAGATAATACTTCTTGTATGTGGTGGATATATCTGCTATGTAATTCGATATGTTGACAAGCTTGCTTATCAGGGAATCTACGCTGGTGTCATACGTGTCTATGCCTATCTCCTCACGCAACGCCGAATCAACGTTTATGGTGCCTGATTTTATGTACGGCACTCTCGAGAGCGAGGCCTTCGTTGATATTGTGCTCTCTATCTTGTTGTACTGCGCGTCAGCGTCAGTCAGTGCTTTCTCAAAGTCAGATCGCTCGTCATTGAACCCATTCCTGATGTTTGTGAAGTACTCATCGACTGATCCTTTTATGCCGTCTATCTTGTTCAGTATGTCAGGGGTGTTTGCGAAGCCGTCTGGACTGAGCAGCAGCTGCCTGAGCCCAACCCCGTAGGTCTGGTTTATCTGCTCGTCTATGTTGCTTATGAACTGGTCAGTGTCGCTGCTCCATGGAAAATCAACTTCTTCTGCCATAGGATTACCTGCTCCAATATCTTTTTGCATAAACGCCTATATAAATACCTTCATTACACGCCGGTCAGCGGATAAGATTTATAACATTGAGTAGGAATATAGTGCAGTGCTTATTATGGAGAATGGCCAATTCGCTGTAGATCTTACCGAAGGGGAGAAGGAGCTGGCCAGGCCGTTCTTCACAAACACAGACAGGCATATCTTCGGACTTATAAACCTCCCCGAGGTTGTAAAAGGCACTCTCTTCTCCAGGTACAGCAGGTCGGAGAAGAGCGCAAGGCGCCTTCTACTTGACGAGTTCATGCCAAACAAGGAGGTCATGGAAGTCATAAAGGCCAATGCGCCTGACAAGGGCCTGGAATCGGCCCTCGCGGTGAACAAGGCCGAGGACTTCTACCAGAGGGTCCTTGTGGGCTATGGCGATGACTCGGTGGCAGAACTCGCAGGCGCACATGTTGCCTGCGAGAACATATCAAGCCTTGGCGGCGATCTGCTTACCGATTCAAGGATAGGGTTCGCATACCTTGAGAAATCCGCGCGTTACATCCCCTTCGACAAGAAGGTCGACGGCAAGTATCTCTGGTACAGGGAGCCCAACCTCATGGAATCCAGGTTCGCAGATGAGTTCGAGAGGCTGTCCGACAAAATCTTTGACCTGTATTGCAAGTGGCTGCCGCAGGTGATATCTTACATCAAGGAGATAACACCAAAAGATGCGGAGATTACAGACCGCGCATACAACAATGCCGTGCGCGCAAAGGCGTGCGACGTGCTCAAGAACATGCTGACTGCCGGCCGGCTGACAAACGTCGGGCTGTTCGGCAACGGGAGGGCGTACGAATACCTGCTTACCAAGCTCTATTCAAGCGAGGTGCCGGAAGGGCAGCGGCTTGCAAAGGCGCTGCACGAGGAGCTCTCCAAGATGATACCCTCTTTCGTAAAGAGATCGCAGATCTCAGAGTACATAGTGGGCACAAGGAACGCTATGCACGGCTACATGTCAAGGAACGGCCACGTAAGGAGGGCGCAGGGGGATGGAAAGTCGTATCTGAGGCTCGTGGACTACGAGAAGGATGCAGAGGTCAATGTGCTTGCCGCAATGCTCTATCCGTACTCTGCGCTGCCGCTTGAGGAGCTGAAGGGCTCGGCTGCAAAGCTGACCACGGAACAGAGGAAGGAGCTGATAAGGGAGTACCTCTCGAGAAGGAGGAACAGGAGGGACAAGCCGGGAAGGGCCCTGGAGAACACGTATTACACGTTCGAGATGTGCGCCAGCTACGGTGCATTCAGGGATATACACAGGCACCGCATCCTTACGCTTGACAAGCAGCGGCTGACAGCCGATCTTGGCTACGAGACGCCGCCGGATCTCGAGGCGGTGAGCCTTACAAAGGAGTACCAGGAACTGATGAACGAGGCATCCGAGGTATACCACAGGATTGCAGAGGCGATGCCCATAGAGGCGCAGTACATAGTGCCCAGGTCCTATTTGTTGAGATGGTATGTGAAGCTGAACCTGCGCGAGGTCTACCACCTGACCGAGCTCAGGTCCACAAAGCAGGGACACCCAGACTACAGGAAGCTTGCGCAGAACATGAAGCTGCAGATCGATAAGGTGCACCCGCTGCTGATAGAATACATGCAGGTGGACATGAACGATTACGCGCTTGCAAGGCTGGACAGCGAGAAGAGGATAGACAGGAAGCTTGCGGAGCTTGACAAGAAGCAGGTCAATGGCGCAGCCAAGTGACCTGCTGCTATTTTGTGGTTGATCAAATGATACTGTCTGCGAAGAAGATACTGGAGTTGAACGGGAAGTACAGGCTGGTGGAGAACCTGTCTGAAAGGGAGCTGACAAATCCAGAGGGAGTGGGCATAGACCTTAGGGTAGGCGAGGTCTATGTGCTAGAAGGCGAGGGATACCTGGGAGTCACTGAGAGGAAGACCCCAGACATAAGGAAGGTGGCTGATATAAAGGACGGAGACAAGGAGATCGTGATCAAGCCAGGGCAGTATGTGCTCGTCAAGACAATGGAGCGCGTGACGCTTCCTGCGGAGAAGATAGTAGTGGAAGAGGGGCAAAAGCCAGCTTACCTGGTTGCGGATGTGCATCCAAGGAGCACGCTCCAGAGGAGCGGAATCTACTTCAGGGGCACCAAGAGCGACCCTGGTTTTCATGGCGAACTGACATTTGCGCTTGCAAATCTTGGCGGCCAGCCGTTCCGGCTAGAGCTGGGCGCGCGGTTCGTGAATATAGTATTCCACGAGGTCGTAGGCGACCTATCACGCGCATACGAGGGCCAGTGGCAGAACGGGCGCGTGGCAACCGGCAATAAGGAGACACAGAACTGATCCGCTCATGCTGGACCCGAGCCGCTGTACTTAGATGTCTGTCAGTGCCTAACGCCTCCTACGGATCGTATTCTATGTATCCAATGTACCTGCCGACCGGCATCTGATCCTGATCCGTAACCATGCCGCACGTTATACGGCTTGGCTCTCATTTAGCCTTGAACTCCTCGCTTATCTTCGATGGCGACGGGCTCTTTGTGTCATAGTACTTGCCGTGGTACGTATGCTCAACCGGGGAGGAGAGCTTCTCGAATATGAGGCTGCAGAACCGCATGCCAGGTATTATCAATATGGGTAGCTTGCCTATGTTGCTTATCTCAAGGGTGAGCCTGCCCTTGTAGCCAGGGTGTACGTGCCCTGCCGTCGAATGTACGCCTATGCCAAGCCTTCCAAGGCTTGACCTTCCGTCTATGTGCGCCATCAGGTCGTTGGGAAGCTCCACATGTTCCATCGTTATGCCAAGAACGAACTCATCCGGATGCAGAACGAAGCTGCCGCCCTCATTCACCTCGACAGTCTCCGTATCCGGTTCATAATTCTTGTCAGAGAGGTCCACGTGGGACTTGTGCGTCACCTTGAAGATCTTGAATGTGCCCCCCAGCCTCAGGTCTATGCCTATGCTGTCAAGCTGCTCATCGAGGTTGCACGGTTCGATCTTTATCCTGCCTTCGCTTATATACTTCCTTATATCCTTGTCTGATAGTATCATAGGATCACGTTGTGGGTTAATCATCATGGGAGCTCCATTCCAGGGTACAATGGAAACTTCTCACATAGCCTAAGTACCTTGCCCCTCACCTGCGCGAGCTCCGAATCGGCTTTTATCTCGTTCTTGAAGTTCCTTAGATAGGCGCTCCGCTCCTCCTTCCTCTCCGGCAGCTGGTACCTTGCCACGCTCTTTGCAACCTCTGCTATGAGGCCTCCGATGAGATCCATCTCCTTCTCCCTCATGCCTCTTGTGGTGAGCGCCGGCGTTCCAAGCCTCACGCCGCTTGGGTAGAACGGGTTCGACGGATCATTCGGTATTGTGTTCTTGTTGACGGTTATGCCAGCCTCATCAAGCGCGTCCTGCACGAATATGCCAGTCCCCTTTCCAAACGGGGTGAGGTCTATAAGAATGAGGTGGGTCTGCGTGCCGTCAGTAACCAGCTTCAGGCCGTTTTTCATCAGCGATCTTGCAAGCGCGTCAGCATTCTTCACTACCTGCCTTGCATACTGCGCGAATTCCGGCTTCGAAGCCTCAAGAAGCGCAACCGCGATGCCCGCTGTAGTATGGTTGTGCGGGCCTCCCTGCATACCAGGTATGATTACCTTATCGATCTTGTCCGGCAGGTCGGGATCCTTTGCCTTGCCCTTCTCTGTCACCATTATGATTGCGCCCCGCGGCCCCCTGAGCGTCTTGTGCGTTGTGGTTGTGACTATGTGCGCGTAGGGTACGGGGCTCTTGTGCACCCCTCCCACAACAAGGCCTGAGACATGAGAGATGTCTGCTGCAAGGTATGCGCCCACGCCATCGGCTATCTTAGCGAACTCCTCGAACGGGATCTCGCGCGGATACGCAGTATATCCAACCCATATGAGCTTTGGCCTGTTCTCCTCAGCCAGCCTCCTGGCCTCGTCAATGTCTATGTAGCCGTCCTTACCGACATGATACGGCACGCTGTTGAATACCTGGCCTGTGAGACTTGCCTTGAAGCCGTGCGTAAGGTGCCCTCCGTCGCTCAGGTTGAGGCCCATGATCGTGTCTCCTGGCCTGCACACCGCAAAGTAAACCGCGAGGTTTGCCGGCGAGCCGGAATAGGGCTGCACGTTCGCATACGGAACCCCGAAGGCCTTCTTCGCCCTATCCACAGCAAGGGTCTCCATCTTGTCTATGAACTGGTTGCCCCCGTAGTACCTTCTTCCCGGATACCCTTCGGAATACTTGTTTGTCAGCACGCTGCCTATCGCCTCAAGTACCTGTAGGCTCGTGAAGTTCTCCGAAGGTATCATCTCGAGTCCCTCCCTCTGCCTCTTCAGCTCGTCTTTTATTATACCGTATGTTTCGGGATCCGCCTTCCTGAGCGTAGACAGCCACTCCATGCAACCTCCAAGATACCATCGACTAATAACGTTATAAAGATTGGTTGAGAAATCATGTTATGGGTGTAATGGACGGCAGTGCCATCGGTGCCATGGATTTTGCTTACAAGTATCCCTTCTCCAGCGAGGCCAGGGAGATAGTGGCCCAGTCGCATGCAGCCTTCGACCCGGCGATGCTCAGGGCAGGGAAGCGCAGGCTGGAGGAGGCGCTGCAGTCGGGCAGCATAGCATATGCACCCACCGGTCTTAGCGAGGTGAAGTACGCGCATGTGATGAGCTACGTGTACGCAAGGATGCTGGTCAGCGCGATGAACAGCAGGGCCGCGCTGACAGGATACGTAAATGCCGAGGCGAAGAGGTCCGCCGATGCGCTGGTAGAGGATACCGATGATAACGTGCTGCACCTGGCCGCGGAATTGGGCATACGGATGGATTATGATTCAGGGACGTTCAGGATAGGCTTCGAGAAGTTCCTTGCGCTTTCTCCAAAGACGCCCGACCTCTCGCTTGTGCACCAGGACCTTGGCAATGGGGTAGTGAGCATGCAGAGATACAAGGCAGCCAGGGTCATGGAGAGGGCGATGACGGCAGAGATATCAAAGAAGCTGCCTATACCGTTGAAGGAGCTGCCTATTGAGGCGGTGCAGCTCTCAAAGAGCATAAAGATGCCGGCAGGCAAGATTGAGGTCAGGATAAACAAGGCAAAGTATACGTGGATAGCAAAACTCCTTGCAAACCCTATAGGCGATGTCAGGCACAGAACCACCAACCTGATACTGGCCCCGTATCTTGTCAACGTGCAGGGGTTGAGCGAGGACGACGCGGCTAAGGTCATCGTCGACTACATAGAAAGGTGCAAGCAGGTTGAACCAAACACAAAGGTAAATGAATCATATATCAGGTACCAGTGCAGGTATGCAAAGGCGCACGGAACCAAGCCCATGTCATATGATAGGGCAAAGGAGCTTCTCAAAGATGTCGTAGCGCTTGAATGATGAGTGATTGAATGTCTGATCTAAAGGGCCTGTGCCACATATGCGGAAAGGTAGCCAGCCACACATGCAAGCTCTGCGGCCGGCCATGCTGCTCTGAGCATTACGTTCCGTCCAGCGGCATATGCACCTCGCATCTGCCTAAGAGGCCGCAAACAAAGCGCACTGCAGGACCCGATGGCAGAAGATGAGCCGGCCGGCAGGGCCGCACGGCGGCCAGGGCTCAGGGTTGCTGCGGCTCAGCCTTAGCGCTTCCGGTGCTGACGCTCTCCTGGAAATCCTGCACCGATTTACCTCTCGGGAACGCCTTCCCGTTCTGCGCCTCTACGGGCAGCCCTATGTCGTTGGATATCCTTGTAAGCTCCGAGAGGTCGACCATCCTATCTGTATAGAGCTCAACATACGTTATGTTGCCATGCTTGGCCCTCTTCACGCTGAAGGTGAGCTGCTGGAACATGCCGCTCCTGACAACGCGTATCTTCACCGAACCATTCTTTATTATCTCCTGTACGCTGCCTGATATATGCAAAAAAGCGCCCCACACCCATTCTGAGTGTACTACTTAGCTACTGAAGTTCACCTATATTAAATTATTGTGTAATGTAAGTAGTGATGGGATCCGACTACCTAGCGATAGTAGTCTTTGCCATAATAGCCATAGCGGAGCCGGTGGGCATGCTCCTCTCGTCAATAATGATACGCAGGGCAGACGCAGCAAACCCTGTGTTGAACGGCAACTACGAAAGCGCCGAACGCAGCACAGGCAGGCGCACAACGGTAATGAACGAGTACCTCCACTACTTCCCGATGTTTCTCTCATACGAGATTGTCATCGCGGTGATGCTGATCTGGGTGGTGGGCACGCGGAGCATGACGCTACCGACAAACGTGGCCATACTGGCGCTCTTCATCGTAGGCTTCGTCTTCCAGGCGCTCGTGATCCTCCTCTCAAGGGGTAGGGTGTGACAATGGTTGAGACTGATCATGATAGCAAAGAGTTCGTGAATGCCAGGCACGAGATGGACGCGCTTGTAGCGGCCTCGATGAAGAAGTATGAGGCCAAGCCAAACGTGGCGTTTTCCAAGCTCTCAGAACTGGTAAAGTCGATGTCCCTGTCAAAGAAGCTTGTGGGATGGTCCAGGAAGAACTCGCTGTGGCCTCTCCAGTTCGGGCTTGCCTGCTGCGCGATAGAGTTGATGGATTTCGGGGCCGCGAGGATCGATGCCGAAAGGAAAGGATACCTGCTCTTCAGGCCCACGCCAAGGCAATGCGATGTTATGCTGGTGGCAGGGTGGGTTACCAAGTCGATGGTACCAGAAATAAAGAGGCTCTACGAGCAGATGTCGGAGCCAAGATACGTCATCGCATTCGGGGAGTGCGCAACCTGCGGAGGCCCGTGGTGGGAGAGTTACAACATAATACGCGGCATAGATCAGGTGCTGCCGGTAGACGTCTATGTGGCCGGCTGCCCCCCAAGGCCCGAGAACCTCTTCGCAGCGCTGATGAAGCTACAGGACAAGATCGGTGGTAAGATTGAAGATTGATAGGGAAAACCTGCAGCGCAAGGTAGCGGAATTGAAGAAGGCGGGGTACACCTACCTTGTCAAGATAACTGCAGTGGATTATTCGACCAATGTGCAGGCGGTATACATATTGAGGAACATCCCCAAGTCAGAGGATGTGACGATAGAGATAGACCTGGGAAACGACGACCTCTGGCTGCCTACGCTGATAGACCACTACAGGGCAGCGGACTGGTACGAGAGGGAGATGTCGGAGATGTTCGGAATAGAGATAAGGGGGAGAGTAGCAAGGCGCCTTCTCCTGGAGAAATGGGACGGGGTTGACCCTCCGCTCAGGAAGAACTTCCAGTGGAACGCGCCTTACAAGAGCACATGAGAGGGAATATGGCATGCCAATAACAAGGATAAACATAGGGCCTGTGCATCCCAGCACTCATGGAGTGCTCAGGCTTGTGGTCGACATAGACGGGGATACTGTGAAGAACGTCGAGCCGCACATAGGCATGCTGCACAGGGGAGTCGAAAAGCTCGTGGAGACCAGGATGTACATGCAGTCGCCGCCATACATGGAGAAGCTTGATTACATCTCCCCTCTCTCTTATGACGAGGCATACGTCGCAGCGGTCGAGGCCGCACTGGGCGTAGAGGTAAAAGAACGTGCGCAGTACGTCAGGCTCATACAGCTGGAGCTGCAAAGGATAGCAAGCCACCTCTTCTTCATAGGCACGCTCTGCAATGACCTGGGCCAGATGTTCACGACCTTCATGTGGGCATTCGAGGACAGGGACAAGGTGCTCTACCTGCTGCAGGAAGCCACAGGATCTAGGATGTTCTACGTCAATATGCGGCTTGGAGGGGTGGTGCGCGACCTCCCCCCGGACTTTGCTGAGCATGCGCTTAATTTCCTCGATTATCTGGACAAGAGGCTAAAGGAGTACGAGAGCTTCATCGAGAAGAACCCTGTCTTCATGGAGAGGATGAAAGGTGTCGGCGTACTAAGCAGGGCAGACGCAATAGATCTTGGTGTGACCGGCCATGTGCTGCGCGCTTCCGGGATCTCGTACGATGTGCGCAAGGACAAGCCGTATTATGTCTACGAGAAGCTGAACTTCAATGTCAAGACCCAGCAGGGCGGTGACAACTTTGCAAGATACAAGCTGAGGATGGAGGAGATAAGGGAGAGTGCAAGGCTGATACGCAGGGCGCTCAACACGATACCTGAAGGCGACGCGCTTGGCATGCCGATAAGGCTGATAGGTCCGAGCGCAAAGAACAAGATCTCGATGGTCAGCAGGGAGCTGCCCAGGGGCGAGGCACTGATGTATCTTGTGGCCGATCCGCAGCGCCCTTACAGGCTCTCGATAAGGTCGCCATGCTTCATAAACCTCGCGGCGCTAGGGCACCTGACCAGCGATGTGCGCCTTGCCGACCTGTTTGCTATAATGGGAAGCCTGGATTTGGTGGTAGCCTGTGTTGATAGGTAATTTGCTCTCATACTTCTTCCTTGCCGAATGGCTCAGCTCCAGCAATCCGCTGCTCTACCTGCTGGGTCTGGTAGTCTATGCTATAGCCGTCGCGATTGTTATATCAGTCTTTGCATACTGCTTTGGATGGATTGAGAGGAAGATAATAGCCAAGGTGCAGCACAGGCACGGCCCCACCTACGTTGGCAAGTACGGCATACTCCAGAATCTTGCGGATCTCGTGAAACTGCTCGCAAAGCAGCAGACCGTGCCAGACACTGCGGACAAGCCTGTGCTCTACCTGTCAATCATGCTCGTACTTGCGATCTCGACATTCATAATATTCCTGCTGCCCTTATCGCCGACCCTACAGGCCAGCAACCTGGGCTTCGGGCTGCTTGCCATATTCGTGATAATAGCCTTCTTCCCGATGCTCATCTTCCTCACCGGATTTTCCAGCGGAAACAAGTTCGCTGACATAAGCGCCCAGAGGTCGGTGCTGATAATGATCGCCTATGAGATACCGATGATGATTGTGGTGGCCGCCGCTGCGCTGCTCTCCAGAGGCTACAACATACAGTCGCTCATAACCATGCAGTCCAGCAACTACTTCGTCGTCCTGATGCCCATAGGCTTTGTTGTATTTTTCATAGTGATGCTGGCAGAGTTGGAGAGGCCGCCGTTTGATCTCAAAGAAGCCGACTCTGAGCTGATAGCTGGCTGGCTCACAGACATAAGCGCGCCATTCTACGCATTCGCCCTGTTCATAGACTACACCAGGATGTTCATGGGCAGCCTGCTGATAGCGATACTGTTCTTCGGAGGGTGGTATGGCCCGCTATTGCCTCCTGAGGTCTGGCTGCTAATAAAGGCGGTCATAATCTCCCTGTTCATAGTCGTAATCAGGGCCACTACAATGAGGATGCGCATAGATCGCATACTGAGGACGGGATGGTGGTACCTTGTGCCCCTTTCCTTAATAAACCTTTTACTCGTTTATATCTTGTTTGTTGGATGACGATATGATTCAGCCCATTGCACGATCACTCAAGGCGCTCGTCGAAAAGCGTTCTACGCTGGAGTTTCCTGAGAGCAGGGAGCCTTTGCCGGACAATTACCGCGGCAAGCTCAGGCTTGACATGAACACCTGCATAAGCTGCTCCGCCTGTGAGAGAATATGCCCTAACAAGACAATAACCATGGTAGACGTATTGACAGAGAAGGGCAAGAAGGTGATGCCGCAGATCGGGCTGGAGCGGTGCCTCTTCTGCGCCCTGTGCGAGGAGGTCTGCCCTCCAAAATGCCTTACGCTTACCAAGAACTACGATTACGAGGCCTATGACAAGCGGGAGCTGCTTAAGAGGCCTGAGGAGTTGGAGTAGTCTACATGTCTGAAATAATAGTGTTAGCACTTGCGGCGCTGTTGCTGGCGTCATCTGCAGCCGTCTTCATCCTCAGGAGGGTGCTCCATGCAGTCATAGCGCTCACCTTGGCATTCATCGCAAGCGCAATGATATTAATATACCTTGGCCAGACACTGGTCGCGCTTCTTCAGCTCTTCATTTTCGTCGGGGGGCTCTCGACATACCTGATAGTAGTCATATCCATCGAGGATAAGGGCCGCGTCTACGGGAACCTGCCGCTCTTTGCCGTTGTCGCATTGCTGCTCTCGATAGTGCTGATCTTCGCTGTGCAATACCTGCCCACCGGCCTCGCAGCTGCCCCAAACAGCATGCTGCAGACTGCCCCTGATGCGTTCGGGGCATATTATCCTCTGCTTTATATGCTGGTGCTGCTCCTCTTCTCGGCAGCTGCAGGTACGGTCCTGTTCATCAAGAAGTTCGTGAAGTTGTTTAGATGATCTCCGAGATAACGTACATAGTGGCCGCTGCGATGGCGATGCTGGCCATAGCGGTAGCCGGCATAGCCACAGACAAGCACTTCGTGGTCATAATGCTTGCCATAGAGCTCGTGCTGGCATCGAGCACAGTGCTGCTTGTCGCATTCTTCGCATATAACAGCGTGCCAAACCCCGGAGCACTTGTGATGCTGATCAGCATCTGGGGGGTCGCTGCGGTTGAGGTCATAACCCTGATAACCTTCTATATCTACATGAAGTACAGGGACATCGGCTTCGATGTCACCAAGCTCTCAAGGATGAAGTGGTAGGATGTTCCCATTACTGGTCTTGTTGCCCCTGGTAATCGCCGTTGCGGCGATCGCGGCAGCGGGCGGCAGGCCGCAAATCCGCCATGCGGTGCGCTACATCGCAATACTTGCAAGCGCCACATCACTCATACTGCTCTACTTCGTCTCCCAGGGAGTCACCACAATCCCATGGTTCACAGTAGGCGGATACCAATTCAGCATAACCACGCTGGTAACTCCGCTGAACATGCTGCTGCTCTTCATTGTCTTCTTCATGGCTACAGTGATACTCGTCTACTCCTCCGGCTTCATGGACGTGCCCAACGAGCAGCGCAGGTTCTACGTCGAGATGCTCGCCTTCGAGACCGCGATGGCAGCCTTTGCGATGAGCGGCAACTTCGTGCTGCTCTTCGTCTCATGGGGCTTCCTCAGTGCGTTCAGCTACCTGCTGATAGGCTTCTGGTATGAGAGGGCGAGGGCGAACAGGGCTGCCAGGCAGACGATAACAATGATACTGATAGGCGACCTGGCGCTGATAGCATCCATAGTCATATTCTGGAACGCGACAGGCAGCCTTGAGTTCACTACCATAGCCGCATCGCTCTCCCAGCACGCCTCTGCGCAGGCATACCTTGGTGCACTGCTGCTCCTTGTGGCCATCTTCACCAAGTCGGCGCAGTTCCCATTCCAGGAGTGGCTTTCTGGGGCGATGGAGGGTCCAACCCCTGTATCTGCCTTCCTGCATTCGAGCACCATGGTAAAGGCGGGCGTCTTTCTTGTTATAATACTGCTTCCGATCTTCACAGCCACCTCTCTCACCGGCATAATACTTGCGGTGGGCATAATCACGGCAGTGGTAGCCACGCTCAACGCCATGCGCGACCTGCATATAAAGAAGGTGCTTGCCTATTCCACCATACAGGAGCTTGCGTTGATGATGGTCGCAGCAGCAGGCGGGGCCGTTACCGCAGCCGTATACTTCTTCCTAATACAGAGCTTCTACAAGGCGCTGCTCTTCTTTGGCGCCGGGGTTGTCATGAAGTCTACCGACGAGGAGTATTTCGACAAAGCTGCTGGGCTGAGGAGCTCCAGGCTCGCATATCTCACCACACTGTTCGGCATACTCGCCCTGGCAGGCTTTATACCCTTCTCAGGCTTCTTCTCGAGCGTTGGAATAGGTGGCGCCTTCTCAGCAAACATCCCAATGTACATAGTCATCTCAATGATAGGCCTTGGCACGAGCTTCTTTGCGTTCAGGTGGTTTCTGCTTGCATCAAGAGACGTGAAAGACCGCAGGGTCAGGTACAGGTACTCAACGCAGCCGGCCAGCATGGTCTATGCGATGGTCCTTCTTGCGGTGCTGACCCTGGCTTCATCCGCGGCATACTTCTACATCCAGGGCTTCATAGGAAAGGGGTTCATGTCGCAGCTCTACATGTCCAAGAACAGCTCCCTGCCTGCAATAAGCCTGGGTGACATCTCCGGCCTTGCCATAGTCGCAGCCCTGGCAGTCGCCGGCGCTGTGGCAGGCTACCTGGTCTATGCCAGCAAGAGATTCTCTGCGAGGCTTGCGAGCATAAACACAAGGAAGGTGGATATCATAGCGCACAGCAGCGTTGCAATGGAGGCGCTATATAGCCATTCGGCAAGGTTCGTGTACGAGCTGGCCGAGGGCGCCGCGCTCTTCGACCTGTACGTAAGCGATATCTCCGACTACATAGGCCACGGCACGATGCGGCTTGGATCGATGATAAGGAGGGTGTCTGTCGGGCAGATAAACCCTTACGCGCTGATATTCGCAGGGGGCATCGCGGTGCTCCTTATACTGGTATACGTGATGATACTCCTATGATACTCCAATCGGCCATACCATCAGCTCTCTTCAACCTGCCCCACGTGTTCGCATATCTGGTCGCGATACTTGTGGCAGGCAACCTGATGATACGGATGAAGCACAATAACAGGGTGCAGTTCCTATTCAACGGCGCGGCTATGCTCGCGCTCCTCGCGCTGCTCATGTACTTTATGGCCAGCGGAACTACGGCCACAATAGCCGGGCTCTTCTCGATAAATCCGTTCTCCTTATACTTCATGGCTATCTTCACCGCAGGCCTGCTGCTTGTCAGCCTGATAGCGCTGCCCTACTCCAGGGACTTTGGCGACTTTGCCCTGATGGCCTCGATGTCCCTGGCAGGCATGTACATGGTCGTGGCCGCAAACTCGCTGATAACGCTCTTCATCGGCCTTGAACTCGTCAGCATACCTTCAGTATTCATAGTGCTCCTCTCAAGGCGCAGCCTCGAGGCGGCCGCCAAGCTCTTCATAACGGCCTCGATCTCCATAGCGCTATTCTCGTTCGCAGTGGTCATGTTCTATGGCGCGACAGACAGCTTCACAATCTCGCACCAGGCGCAGCAGGGCCCGTTCATCGCCCTTGCGGCAGCGTTTTTCATAGCCTCGCTTGGCGTCGAGGCGTCGGCCTTCCCGTTCAATGTACTTGTACCTGACGTATACGAAGGCTCCCCGGCCTATGCGGTGGCAATGCTGGGAGGCATCAACAAGAAGCTGGGCTTCGCGGCCCTTCTGCAGGTGCTCATACTCATCTTCATAGGCCTGCACTCCGCGTTCGTGATAATGGTCTTCCTCTCAGTGCTCACCATGTTCTACGGCAACATAGTAGCCCTGATGCAGAAGAACTTCAAGCGCATGCTCGCCTACTCCTCGATAGGCCAAGCCGGCTACATGTTCATAGGCATGGCTACTGGCAGCGCAGGCGGCATAAGCGCAACCCTATTCCAGATCTTCGCTCACATGTTCATCTTCATAGGCCTGCTCGCCATAGTCGCATGGCTGGAGTCTAGGAACAGGAACGAGGTCGACGACATGATAGGCCTGCACCAGGAGAGCAGGTTCATGGCCTTTGCGCTGACAGTCTTTCTGCTCTCTCTCGTCGGCCTGCCGTTCACCACCGGCTTTGTAGGCAAGTTTCTTCTCTTTGTGAGCGCAATAAACGCCAATCTCGCGTGGCTTGCGCTGCTCGGAATAATAAACTCGGTCATATCTATCTACTACTACGCAAGGCCGATCATGGCCGCCTACACCGGCCGCGCGGGAGCCGCATGGGTGAAGTCCAACACCGCGGTTCTGGGCGTAATAGCGGTCTGCCTGGCGCTCACAATACTATTCGGCGTATATCCGCAGCCGCTGATAAGCATGGTGAACGGGGTAGGTGCCTACCTCTTCGCCCATCAGTGAGCCAGTGGCAGGAGAAGGTTCCAGAATGCGCCGCAACAGGGAAGCCGCGGAATCCGCGGCCCCTTGCTGTCAATGAAGCGGTTCTAAGATCATGTTGTCTATTGCGTTGTTTCACTTTCACCATTGCCGGCCTCCTGGCCTGCCTTCGTGCGCGTCCTCAAAGCCCTCGCTACAGAGCCCAGCAGCTCCTTGTCTGCCTTGCTAAGATCTTTGTAGAACTTTGCTATGCCGTCGATCTCCGCCGCCGCAGCGCGCCTTACATGCGGTGTCAGATTTGGCGGGAGCTCCTTTGTCAGTTTAGGTGCCCTCACAGCTAAGTCGCTCATTTTGTCACCAATACCATATCCTGTGGCCTTGTTTATAAAGGTTGACAACGAACGGGCTCATCCTCCAGAAATGAGAGAATGTTTATTAAGCAGTTATGTAACGTGCTTCTGAGTCCTATGCGTAGATTGTACGATCCGCAGGCCAAGGGCCAACTAAATATTGTGGCATTTATCTCAGGTTCTGGGACCAACCTGGAGAGGATCCTCGAGCTGGAGGCTTCGATGAGGGATGGGGAAGGCTCCCATTTCAGGGTGCAGGCGGTATGCGCAGACCGGCTGGGAACCAGGATTGATGAGATATCAGAGGCGTTCTCGGTACCCTCGGTGGTATTCAGCCTCGACGAGTTCTGCAGGGACAGGGGGGTGAGAAGGGCGGACCATTCCGTGAGGCCGGAGTACTTCGATATAGTCATGAACCATCAGCTCATAAACGGCGCTGACGCTTTCGTGCTCGCAGGCTACAAGGTGCTCATGCCAGAGAACGTGCTAACGCGCATGGGGCCGATGGTATTCAATGTCCATCCGGCCGACCTCTCAATAAGGGATCCGCAGGGCAGGGCGGTGTACATCGGCGAGCACGGGGTAAGGGATGCAATACTCTCCGGAGAGACGCAGATAAGGTCGTCAACGCAGATAGCAACAGGAGAGATGGACTGTGGTCCACCGCTTCTGATATCCGCGCCTGTAAATGTCAAGTTGCCCGTCGGAATTACTATAGGGGAGCTCAAGCTTGCCCAGAACCGCGATCTCCTCAGGAAGATATCATCGGAACATCAGGATAGGCTCAAAGCGGAGGGCGACTGGTTCATACTGCCAAGAACCATTCTCGAGGTTGCCAGGGGCAACTTCGCGCTTGAGAACGACGGCACAATACACTACTTCAACGGCTCCGCATGGATTCCAATACCGCGCGGCCTTGATGCCACGACTAATACCCCGAGATGAATCAATATGCAAAGACTAGCAAGCAGCAGGCTGATCCAAAGCCACAGAAGCCTCATAGCTCTGACAAACCAGACAGATGCTGAAGAGTTCAAGATGATGGTCAAGAAGACCTCCAATGTCCCTGATGTAAGGGGATACGCCATAGGCCCTGAGACCGTAACCTCGCTTGGCGCAAGGAGAGCCGTTGGCCTCGTGGCCGAAACGCATCCCGATGCGGTGACTATCTACTGGGGAAGCGCGCTTGAGAACGACGGAAGGTTCAACACCGGCTGCCCTATATATCCTGGCCGGATGTATCATGTAGCCTCAGCCGGCTTCAGCGCCGTGATGGGATACCTAAGCAAGGATTCGGTAGATATCACTATCGGACTTGCGCAGGAGACAGGGGTGCGCATAATCTTCGCGGGAAAGTCGCTGGACGGATATCTGACCGCCGCAAGGTATGGAATCAATGATTTCCTTGTCGGAAGCGCTGGTGACCATGTCAGGATGCTCTCAAAGATGGCGCCATACAACACCTCATTCTGGGTGCTTGCGCCGGCCAATCAGCATGCCACCATACATCTCACAAGGGAGCTAAGAGACAGGCCGATGCACCTGATAACTACGCTCCTGCACTCTTATAATGCCCCGTAAACTGAATGCAGCCGGTTTCAAACAGGCCCCAGATATATTAAAATACACCAAACGAGATAAGCATACATGCACAGGATAACGAATGCCGAGATCGTAGGGGCGTTGAAGGGTTGTGTAGACCCTGAGATAGGCATAAACATAGTCGATCTGGGCCTGATCCACGGAATAAGCGTGGATGAGAAGAACAACATGACTGTAAGGCTCACAATGACAAGCCCCATGTGCCCGGTTACGAGCATAATACTGGCCGACGCGCAGCTAAGGCTTGAGCACATCCAGGATGCCGGGGAAGTGACACTTGATCTTGTCTGGGAGCCTGCATGGACCCCGGAGATGATAACCGAGGAAGTCAGGCTGAGCATGCAGGTATAGCGGTTACATGCAAAGGCTGCAGGGCAAGGCAATAGCCGCAAGGATGCCGGATCCTGAAATGCAGGCCAGCCACATTCGCCTGTATGCAAAATTTAATCTTTATATAAGTTGACTCTTTATCTCTTTTCTGAAGGTTTGCTATGAAGAGTACGGGGGGTCTGATTCCAGCGGGTGGCTTTAGGCTGCAGAGCGCGATGGAGTATCTGATGACCTACGGGTGGGCGGTGCTGATCATTGCCGTGGTCCTTGTGGCCCTCTACAGCATGGATGTCTTCAACCCATTCTTCTTTACCCCAAAAGCGTCGCCCGGCTCATGCCAGGTCTTCAGGACGCCGGCTGCGGTTAGCCTGGAAGGTGAGTGCACCAACCAGGTACCCCAGACCACTGCCCAGTTTGACGGCAGAAACGGCTACATAAGCACGAGCTACGTGCAGAGTTATGTAACGTCCTACACAATAGCCGCATGGATAAAGACAACATCATCGCAGGGTGTGCTTGTGGAAGACAGGGGAAGCGGATCCGGCAGCAGCATCACCCTCACGATAGGGGCGTCATGCGGC
The DNA here is from genome assembly GCA_021817325.1 of Microcaldota archaeon. Classification (GTDB taxonomy): domain Archaea; phylum Micrarchaeota; class Micrarchaeia; order Micrarchaeales; family CABMGC01; genus JAKAVK01. The sequence continues at coordinate 20,522 of JAKAVK010000015.1, forward strand.
AGCGCAGGCGGCTACTGCCCAGGTGCTTCTGCAGGGGTTCCCGCGATAGGCGTGGACAGCAACGGCGTATGGATAGGGCTCAGTGGGAACAAAAAAGTAAATGACGGTAGCTGGCACTTCATCGCAGCAACATTCGAGGCGCCAGCAGGCAGTACGGTCACCGCAAGCGACTTTTCCATATACATAGACGGCAAGCCGGCAGCCGGAAACACCGCTGCCATAGGAAGCGCACAATCGCCGCTGACAGGGCTGGGAGGGACGCAGTTTGGATACAGCCCTGCATGGGGATACTATTATTCCGGTAGCCTGGCCGACGTGCAGATATACAATGTCACACTCTCGCCAAGCGAGGTGCTCTCGCTCTACATGGAGGGTATAGGCGGAGTACCGGTTGATCCTGCCCATGTGGTTGGCTGGTGGCCGCTCAATGCCAATGCAGACAGCTATTCTGGATACGAATACAACGGGGTTGCAACAGGGGGTGTTAGTTTTACCGGCCTGTGGTACAGCGGATATGTGCAGCCTTGACAGCTGGCAGCGGCAAGTCCGCAGCTGCAATGCGGATAGCGCACTCATTCCCCAGCAATGCGTGTGTTCAGTTTATTGAAGAACTCCTCATTCTCCTGGACCTGGCCCGCCTTTATGATGACTGTCTCACCCTCGTCAGCCCCAAGCACATCCCTTACGAAATCGCCCTCCTTGAGCAGCCGCCCCTCCTCACCTGTATAAACATTGCCTGTGCCTGAGATCAACGAGGCTGCATTCTCTGCGTTCGCCTTGCTTAGCTTGGTGGCAAAGACCCTGCCACCCGACTTTATCACCTCGTTTATTGATTGCACCTCTCCATCCACGAACGCGCCTGTCACATCGAAGATGACAAACCTGCGCGGCGCATCGCCCTTCTTTGCGGCATACGATCCGCCAAGGGTGTCTGTGCTCTGTATTACGATTCCAAAGCCGGCCAGGACCGCTATGGCCAACGAGTAGATGCCTATCGCCTGCCCGTACAGCAGGTTCGCCCAGATGAATGAGAAGAAGGGCGAGGCTAGGAACGCATTCGTTACCATGGTGGTCTTGAGTATCTTGAATGCGCGCATGTACATGTAGAAGCTGAAGATGTTGGTTACCGCAAGGTATAGTATTATCCCTATGTCTATCCGGCTAAGAGGCACAGTCTTCATCCCGCTTGCAACAAAAGCAATCCCAAAGAATGCGGCAAGGACAAACGATGATGTTGCCAGGAAGGTCTCGTTGTCGAACATCTGCCACTTTATGAGTACATTTGAGAGCGCATAGCCAAGCGCAAGCATCGCCACAAAGAGCGCCATCGTCAGGTTGGCGGTGCTGATCTGGGAGAAGTTGCCCTGCGTTATACCTATGAATATGCCCACGAACCCTATGCAAAGGGCAAGGATCTGCTTCCTGGTCAGCCGCTCGCGCAAAAAGATCGGCAGCAGTATCAGCATCAGAAGCGGATTGAGCCTGAAAAGTACCACTGCCAGCGGCGCGCTGATGAAGTGCTCCGCATATGCTATGCCGTACTCATAGGGCACGTACATAAGCAGGGCCGCAAGGGCCATGTAGAAGAGCATTTTGCGGTTAGAGAGCAGGCCAGTGAGCAAGCCCCTCTTCCCGTTCGCAGCAAGCAGCGCATATCCCACCGGAAGGCTTGCAAGCGACGCGAGGAAGAAGAGCTCAAACGCGTTTGCCCCCTGCGTGGAGAGCAGCAATACAGGAGTAAAGGACCCTATAAGTATGGATACAATCAGATACGTGTATGCCTTGGTCTTTATCTGCATGGTTAACTCTGTCCCATTGCAATTTAAATACCCTCTCCAAAATACCAACTTTATCAGAACCTATTGCTAATTTGCTATCCAGCCCAGAAAGTAATAAATGGCTTTCCATCGCATACTTACCATGCAGGATTACAACTTCGAGAGTAAATTCAACGGAAGGTGGGATCCGCTCCTCAGGCAGATAATCAGGATACTCTCGGAGAACTCCAGGATGTCAATAGTCGACATAGCGAGGCAGCTCAAGGTGTCCAGGAAGACTGTGGTCGACCGGATGGACATGGCGCAGAAGGAGCTTGGGATAAAATACACTGTCGAGCTGGACGAGGCCAGGCTCAACCTTGCCAATCCCCACGTGGTGCTCATCAAGTTTGATAAGAAACCGGAGGAGGCCGAGATCAGGAGGATACTTGAGAAGTCGCACATACCCCAGTTCGTCGCCATGGTCAACGGCTCCTACGACCTGCTGATATACACAAATGCAGAGAACGTGAATGAGTATGTCTACTGGGATACGTCGACAAGGGTGCTGCTGGCCAAGTACAGGGCATCGTGGCAGCCATCCGATTTGGCATTCAGGCACCTGGGCTTCTTCCCGCTGCGAAACGAGTTGCTTCAGAAGCTCGACATCCCCGAGCTCCAGAAGAAGATCATACTGCTGCTCAACGATAATGCGAGGATATCATTCAGCGAGATCGCAAGGAGGCTGGGGATGAAGCAGAACACAGTGGCATACAACTTCAAGAAGCTGCTTGACAGCAAGTACATCAAGAAGTTCACGCTCGTAATAAGGAATCCGCCGCCCGTCTCGGTCATGGCGATGTGCGGCAAATACGTAATAGGCGAGGGTTTCGAAAGCGCATCGATGAGGGTCAGGAAGGAGGTGACCTTACTTGACGACAAACTGCCGCTTGTCAGCAGGTGCCTTTTCTCCGCAAGACTCGTCGGCAGCTGGGACTTCTTCTTCATTGGCGTGTACGATGACTACGAGACTGCGGTAAAGCGCATGATAAAGGTCTACAGGAACGGCTTCAGGGACCACGGCGTGAAGACCATACACGGAACGATAACAAAGGTGCTTATAGGCGATCTGCCTGCAAGGAGCCTCGAGCCACAGAAGGAGTTCAACATGATAAGGTGGGTGCCGGGGGTCCAGCCTGTGGTCGAGAAGCCGATCAACACCACTGCCATGGCATAGCGGCCGGCTGTTGTCTGCTAGTTTTCCTGCCCCGATGATATTAGAGCCTGGAGTATGTCAATCATCCAAAGAAGTAGGTCTCGAAACTCCTAAGATCCGCCTCTGCAGTGTCAACGTCAGAGGCATGGACTATGTTCCTCACTGCCCTCCTGCCTGTATTCGCGTCATATATGGTATCCGCACCCCAGTCGCCGCGGATTGTTCCCTTTGCGGCTATCGAGGGGTCGGTCTTCCCTACAAGCGTCCTCGCCTCAGTAACTGCGTCGCCATCCTTCTCTATTATCATTGCTATGACGTCAGCAGACAGCGCATATTTCCTGTTCCAGGAGTTGAGCTCCTTGCCTATCTCATAAGGTACATCCGTACCGAATAGTGCCTTTATGCCCGCGGCGTTTCCCCTGTCTGTCATCGCCTTTATCGTCTTGTTGCCCATTCCCGTAAGCTGCGTCTCGGAATCGGCGTAAAGGAGCCTTGCCAGCTCCTCTGAGATCCTGCCCTTCTTCATCTTCACTATCCTAAAACCGGCATTCTCGAATCTCTCTATGACCTTCCCCACAAGCTTCCTCTCAATGCAATCCGGCTTTAGGAATATCAGTTCTTGGCTCATACACTCACCATTAATAATTCCGTTCATATATAAGAGAGTTAGGATTTATATAAGATATAGTGAGTGATAGCCGTGATAAGGCAGCCTATCATATGCGTAATGGGCCATGTGGACCACGGGAAGACCAGCCTCCTGGACCGCATCAGGAGCACCACCATAACCTCCAGGGAGGCCGGCGGCATAACGCAGCACATCGGCGCAAGCGAGGTACCGCTTGATGTCATAGAGCGGCTGAGCGGCGAGCTGCTCAGGAAGATGAACACCAAGATAACGATCCCAGGTCTCCTCTTCATAGACACGCCGGGCCACGAGGCTTTCACAAACCTGAGGCGGAGGGGCGGTTCTGTTGCAGACCTTGCCATACTGGTAGTCGACATCTCCAAATCCTTCGAACCGCAGACATATGAGGCGCTTGAGATACTCAAGGAGTACAAGACCCCTTTCATAATAGCAGCCAACAAGATAGACCTTGTCACCGGCTGGGTGCCATCCGGCAGCAACTCGTTTGCCGTGGCTCCGGCAGCAACTCGTTTGCCGTGGCCATAGAAAAGCAGAAGCCGATAACGCAACAGGACCTGGATTCAAAGATGTACGGCCTGATAGGCAAACTGAGCGAGGAGGGCTTTGCGTGCGAGCGCTACGACCGCGTCACAGACTTCAAGAAGGAGATAATGCTGATACCTGTGAGCGCAAAGACCGGGGAGGGCATAGCGGAGCTGCTCATGTATGCGACCGGCCTTTCGCAAAGATTTCTCGAGATGCGCCTGCAGATAGAGACAGAGGGCCCGGGCAGGGGCAGCATCCTTGAGAAGAAGGAGGACAAGGGCCTTGGCTCTACGATAGATGTCATACTCTACAACGGAACGCTCAGGGTCAACGACACTGTTGCATTCTCAACGACCTCAGGTATAGGCAAGGCCAAGATCAAGGCGCTGCTCAAGCCAAAGGCGTTGCAGGAGATGCGCGAGTCATCATCCAAATTTTACAGCGTCGAGTCTGCAAGCGCTGCCTGCGGCGTAAAGTTGAGCGGCAGCGGGCTTGACGATGCCCTGCCAGGCTCCCTTGTGCTCTCTACAGAGATACCGAACTACGAGCAGGAGATAACCTCCGAGCTAAGCGACATATTCTCGACTGAGAAGGACGGGGTCGTACTGAAGACAGACACCATGGGCAGCATGGAGGCCATGTCCAGGCTTCTAAATGCTGCCGGGGTTGCGATAAGCAAGAAGAGCATAGGCAACGTGGCCAAGAGGGATGTGCTCGATGCCTACGCGATGAAGGCCAACGACCCCCACAGCGCAGTGGTTCTGGCATTCAACGTGGGCATAGACGATGAGGCAAAGGCGGAGAGTGAGGCTACAGGGATAACGATAATAAGCAGCAATATAATCTACAAGATAATAGAGGACCACAAGGAGTGGTTCGAGGCGTCGAAGAAGGCCGACAGGGAGGCGGCAGAGAAGGCGCTAGTGCTCCCGGGCCTTATAAGGGTGTTACCTAACAGCTGCTTTAGGATCTCCCATCCGGCTGTCTTCGGGATAAATGTCGAGAAGGGAAGAATAAGACCCTCGTACCTGCTCATGAACAAGAGGGGCGAGATAGTCGGGCGCATAAAGGAGATGCAGAACAATGCCGTGACCCTGCAGGAGGCCAAGAAGGGCGACGCCATAGCGATATCGATGGAGGATGTCACCTTCGGCAGGCAGGTCAGGGAGGAGGAGATGCTCTACACTTTCATGAATGACGAGAATGAGAGGGCCCTAAGATACAAGTTCGACTACCTGCTCGATGACGAGTCAAAAGACCTATTGGAGCAGATATCTACAATCAAGAATGCGAGCAGGCCCAAAAGTGCATGACAGGCAATTCCAGCCTTTAAACCCGCCAATCCCTCCCTCTAGACCGCAGGCTTGGTTTTGGGCGGTATTATCGCATCCTTGAACCACACGTAGCCCAGAAGCACGCCAAGCCAGCCTGTAACCATCGCAAGGTCAATCGGGACTGTTCCTACTCCAAGCAGGCTCTCGACGATGAGTATGACAATGATCGCTATAAACCAGACCCTTCCCTTCCCGCCCTCCATAAGCTCAAATACCCCATTTAGCTTCAGAAGCGTGACCAGGATTACTGCTATGCCAAGCACGGCCATCACGGCAAACACGAGGATCGTGGAGATATAGATGTCGTTCAGGAACTGGGAAAGGGTCAGGTTTGCGTTTGGATATTCTGCTGCCAGTTTATGATACTGCGCAAGGATTGTTGCGTTAGTGGACGCATTTGCGAGCGTCGCATTGACGCCTAGATAACCCATCACAGGATATAAGAGTGTGAACAGCCCGCTGGCGGCAAGCAGGGAGAGCATCAGCAGCCTTCTTGTCCTATTATCCATAAAGCATCACTAGTCGGAACATCTATTTAGATATGGACATCATGTCAATGTGCCTCTGTGTAAAGGCCCTCCTGCCACTGGCAAAGATGTGCTCCATTGTATGGCATGTACCAGACAGGCTTTGCGAGCCGCCCGCATTATAACGGAGAACCTTATCTTCCTGAACCGCATGATGACTGGCATGGCTCTCTCCCTTTCGGTCCATAATCCTTCTCTGTACTCAAGCCCCACTAATCCCGTGGGCAGTGGCTTCCTTACTTCTGCACCATCTACTGTGTAAATGCTGCGTTTCGACCTTACAAGAACGCCTGCCATCTCACCTGAGTCCATGGCGGCTCCTTTCTGGCCACGGTCATGTTCGATTATCGTTATCTTGCCGTGCCTTGTTGCCATAACGGTCATTGATACATGCTAACCTGCCTAATATATAGGTTCACTCCCGCTTCATTCAAGGATATTAACCCTCAGCTGCTTATCATGTCTCCGAGCAATACCTGTGCGTTCTGCCCAGTAAGAGTCATGTTGCCACTGGAAAGATTCGCTTCCTCGACTATGATGCCAACGTACCTGCCGCTATGTGCCAGCATAGTCCCGAGTAGCAGGTTGTTGCCCGCCTGGTTGGTCAATGCATACGCATATGGCACGCCGTTGTATGTGCCATAGGTGACAGTGGTGCCCTGCTGCGCCTTTACCTGCGAGACAAGCTCGTTGTATGTCTGGTTCGCAGCTGCGGTATTATCGAATGCATAGGCGTTATTGAACAGGTAATATGCTGGGGCTTTGTAGTACTCGTAGAAACTGAAGCGGATAGCGTCATTGTAGCCGAATTGCTGGATCATCTGGCTTACATTCGCATAGCTCCAGTTAAGCTTGTACCTGTAGAAAAGTATGTTCGGGGTCGCGTTTAGCGAATATCCCATCGCGCTGGCGGTCAAGTTGTTTATGACCAGGTTCCTGTTCGAATTCCAAAACCCGCCTACTGTTGCGGTCAGGGCAGATGAAGAAAAATTGGACATGTTCGCTATGGCAACCTGCTGCGATTGGCCGGCTGCTGTTGCCCCGGACTGTCCGCTCCCTGCCTGGCTGATGGCTGAGCTGTTCGACAGCGGCTGAGGAGCGCTTATGTGGTTGTTGCTGATCGATGCGCTGGAGCCGTTCAAGAGCCGTATGCCTACCTCCCTTGCGTTTCCGAAGTTTGAACTGACGTTGAGGCCTGTGCTGTGGTCCAGCACAATGGCCGTGTTAGCATTTATAAACTGGTTGTTCTGTATCTGGGCTATCGAGCCGAACTGGTACCCGATGTACACCTTGCGCGCAATCACGCCGTACGAGTCGTTGTTGAACACGTTGCGGGTCACGTTGGGATTGTATGTGTTAGTGAGCAGCATGGAAACATTGGAAGAGAAGATTGTGTCGTTGTGGAGGTTGAACGAGTTGGCAGTGCCGATCACCGCAGTTCCAAAGCCCTCGAGGTAGCAGTTTTCAAGCGTAACGCCTGTTGCATTGATTACATCGAAGAAGGTGCCTCCGTGCTTTGCCAGGACGGTATGGCCGTTGCAATTGAGCGTGTCCCCGTTGGCGACCCCTGCCCTCCAGTTGTACGCGCTAAAGCACGTTGCGCCGTAAGGGTAGATCATGTCTGCCGAGAGCGTTGTAATACCTGGGCTTATGGCGCCGCACACAGGCCTGAGTAGCTGGTCTGCCGACTCTACCACCATCCAGTGGCAGCCGGTCTTGTTTATCCCGGTGTCAATTCCATTGTTTGCATATATGCCGGAGCTGTCGGGCGTGCAGTAATAGTCGCTCTGCAGATTGTCTACTGCGGTGTTGTTCATGATATTATTGTTCCGTGCGTCGCCGAAGTAGAAACCATTGCCCTGGTTGGCGTCTGCAGTATCGAAGGCAATAAGGTCGTTGGAAGCCTTGGAGAAGTTGAACCCCGTCGAGCCGGAAGTTCCCCCGTCTGCGCTGTCGTTCTCCACGATACTGTAGCTCGTGTTGATGAATCTAAATCCTGCAGTCCTGAATTCTGTCCCTGTAATATTGGTAACCCGGCTGCCGACCACGTTCTGGAAGTTGAGCACAGACGCGCTGTTGTTCACGCTTACCTGGCCCAATTCCAGCTGCCTTGAATTTGACGCGCTTATGCCTGTAGAGAAACCTCCGATATTGCAGTCGTTTATAGAGATGTTCTGTACGCCGCTAAGCAGGAAGCCGCTGCCTGCCCCTGTGTTGCTCTCCACGTTGCGGCCGTCGCAGCTGAAGCTCACATTGCTTGATCTTACGTCAAAGCACGTGCCGCTGCTCAGTACGCTTGAGGCGAGCGCAAAATTGCCGGGTACTGTTATCGCCTGGCAGCTTGAGAGGTAGAAGGTGGGGACTGGCGGCAGCTTATGCACCCTGCACGATGTCGCCCATCCGCAGTCGGTCGCCACGCAGCTGACATTATGGTATACGTTACCTGTGGAGTTGTAGGTGCTGCGCGAGCAGTAGAAGTCAGAGTTGGTGTTGTTTAGCCTGCTATTCTGGTAGATGTTGCTCCCGCTATTGAGCACATATATCCCATAGATGTTGTTGTAGAGATGCAGGTTGGTGTAGGTGACGCCAACCGTCTGGTTGACATACACGCCATAGGTGCTTGCGGTCCCGGTCAGGTTATTAACCTGTCCTGTGGTTGCATTTGCCATGTATATGCCATATACCGTGTTGTTGAAGCGCGTGTTGTTTATGTTGGGGCTGAAGACGTGGTAGATGTATGCTCCATACGTATCGTTGCTGAACCTGCAGTTCTCCAGGCTGACGTTGAAGATGCCAACCGTGCCGCCGTTTATGTATACGCCAAAGTACCCTCCTGTTATGCTCTGTCCGTTGCAGTTAAGCACCACGTTGGGCACGTTGTCTACGTAGATGCATGCATCATACCTGGACGATGTGGTGCTGGTGTTGACATAATCCGGGGTGTACAGACTGTGTTGAAGCGTGTACGTGCCGCTCTCGTTTATCGTGCCGCAGTAGTCTATGTTGCTGTTTGTGAAGAAGGACTGGCTCGTGTTATAGGGCACGTTGGTCTGCGAGCAGCTGGCGAAGTTGCAGCCGGTATTGAAGCTGCAGGTCGTATTGACGAATGTGCTGTAGGAGCGGAAGCCGTCGGTGCTGTTGCAGAAGAGGTCTATCGGGTTGTTGAGGAACCTCGTATTCACGAAACGGTTGCCTGTGGAGTTCACGTACGCACCGTAGTAGGCGTTGTTCTGTATGAGAGTATTCTCGACAAGAGAGTTGCCGCCCCCTACCAGCTCAAGTGCGCCTGTGTTGCTGGTTGCGGCTGTTATGTTGTCGCCATAGAGGGAAGTGCCCCGGGAGTGGTACGAGACTATCCCTGAGATAGTCGAGGTCTTTGCCGTGCTGTTGTATATACTCACGCCGCTGGAGCCGTTGACGTATATTCCGTACGAGAACCTTGACACGCTCAGCGAGTCTATCGTGACGTTCGAGGCACCGTTGATCCTTATGCCATAGGTTGGCGGCACCGTAGTTGTGTACGGTCCGCTGCCGGTTATGTTCATGCCCCTGCCATCTATCCTGACATTGCTGCTGTCTATCTGTATGCACGAGCCGCTGCTTATGCCTGTATACACATTGTTGTTAAGGTAGTAGTTTCCTGCCGAGTTTATGGTCATGCACCCGAGTATCTCCCCTTTAGGAGTGGTGTTTGTGATGTTGACAGGGGGCGGGGTCACGCGCCCTAGCTGCATGTAAACGTAATATCCGAGCACTGCCACTACTGCAAGTATGAGTATCCCGGCTGCGAGCTTCTTGTGGTGGTGCCTGGGCTTCCAATCGTATCCCGGCATATTCTGATCCCCGGGTTTTGCATCCTGTTTGCTGCCTTGTGCGGCATTTCCTTCCTGCGGCTGCTGTGAAGGCCCCTGCTGCTGCCCCTGCGGCTGCTGTTCTGCGTTCTGCGGCTGCGTCGGAGGCTGCTGTGGCTGGGGAGGGGGTTGTTCAGCGCCCTGCTGCGCGCCCTGGCCCGGGCTGCCTGGCGGCTGCTGCGCGGGGATTGGCTGCTGTCCTGCAGGCATGCCTGGCTGCGTCTCACCGCCTGTAGGGGCCTGCGAATCAGCCTCCATCTGGTAGCCTTTCCTCATAACTCAATCCCTGGGCATTCTTATATCAAATGTACACTCTTTTAAGTATTCCTCTGCAATAATTACCTTCAGTAGCAAGAAATAAGTTAAGCATATTCCTTTATAATACATAAGATA
>JAKAVK010000004.1 GCA_021817325.1 Microcaldota archaeon
AGAAGAGGAAGTTTGGCGATGAGTTGAGGAGCAAACTCCTGAAGATGCAGAGACGCGAAATGAAAGTAATCGATGTGGTATACAATATCCACCGATACCTCAATTATATTGTGTCGGTTATGATAGGATTTCTACAGAGCCGAACGCCAAAGAAAAAGTACTCTTCTTAAGTACTAGTGAAATGCTTTCAGAGGCCATGATGGTTGATGAAGCAAAAAGTGCAGGATACAAAATAATAGGAATACCTCAAAATTTAAGGGATAAACTTAGAACATTGAAGGATATAAACGGAAATCCAATAAGAGATTTAAGTGAATTTCATAAAGAATACAACGAGAGTTTTGAATTTAAATTCATAGACATTAAGAAACTAAACAAAAACGAGAAGACGACATTCAACTTCACTAATAATATATTTGACTTAGTAGGCGGCAAGCCGAAAATCGTTAAAGGTGTGAAAATCTCTGAAACTATGAGAAGCACAATGAGTTCTATGATTGATGCAGCAGGTGTCTGGGAAGCTCCATACATAATTATTAAAAGGTCTGAACTAAGCAATCTTAAAGCTTACGCTGGGACACTTTTGCATGAAACTGCTCATGCTTCCAGTGGGGCACAGGACGTTAATCGAGACTTTGAGCTAAAGTTAAGTGAATTTCTTGGAGCTGTTGCAGAAAAAGCACTGTATAAGTAGAAATTTTCGGGTTCAGATTTCTGACGAAACCGAACCGTGCCTGCTTATATAGCTTGCTTGGGAAAAGCTACTGTTCAGAAAGCTGGAATTGTTTATGTTTGTTTTGGTGTTTTTAAGGTGCTAGGATGAAGCTAGAAAAAGACGACAAACTCGGCCAAGGACGCGGGGCTTTCAACCCCGCAACTCGGGTTCAAATCCCGGTGGGAGCATCGGATACTTTCGCGAGGTGCGCGCTGATTAAACGCCCCTATATCCGGACAAAGCCTTATAAATATGATTGGTGATTCATATGTTATGGCAGAGGCTTTTGCCGAAATAAGCGCATTGCGTCTTGTGTTAAGTCGTAGGAAATACCTAGCTGCATTTCTTATGATTAGCGCATTGTTCTTTTTTGCATATGGGAACTTGCTTTCGTCCTCTTCGATAAATCTTTCAGGGCCTAAGGTAGCCATGGGGCTGAACATCTATTCGCTGGTTGCATCAGCATCAATCAGCATACTGTTCGCATTGTCTGTAGCGATGAGCGTCTTTGCATTTACAAGAAACAGCGCTCCGGCAGGGAGATTAGGCTTGGGCGCTGCGATCACCGCGGTGATTCCTAGTAGTCTGTGCTGCACCACTCTAATACCTAGCATACTGGCAGCATTGGGCGCGTCTACCTCAACAATAATAAGCGCTTCGGGCACATTGCAAGGCCCATTTGCTACCTACGAAACACCATTGATAGCGATCTCGATAGCCTTGCTATTTCTAAGTGTCACCCTGACATCAAGAAGCATAGCCAGCTGCTGTATGGTGAGGAAATGAAAAGGATTATTCTGATATCAACTGCAATAGCAGTAGTAGCAATAGCGGCAGTTATCATGTTCTTTGTTCTAAGCTCTAACGGCACAGATACTGTGGCGCAGAACATAACTGTGGGTGCGCCAGCACCGAATTACGGATTTCTTGCAGCTAATGGATCTGCAGTAAGCTTGTCTTCATACCGTGGGCATATCACAGTACTATGGCTAGTGGCAACATGGTGCCCTTCCTGTGCTCAGGGCAACGAGGCGCTAAATCAGAACTACCAGTTTTTCAAGCAGCACGGGATAAAGATTGTTGAACTAGAGCTTTACAGGGATTTGGGGTACCGTGGGCCTTCCATAGCAAGCTTTGTGAACTCATATGCACCAGCAGCATATGGCAATGGTACAATAATCCCCGCGCTGGCTGGCTATAACATGACTGAAGCGTATGACCCGAAAGGTTATTTGGACATATACTACCTCCTTTCAAGCGACGGCAATGTGATATACATAAGCGGTTCGCCCGCATCAACCCTGAACCAGCTTGAGCAGGCCATAAATGTTTCTGAATAGTGATTCCATGAATAAAATAGTGGTAAAGACTTTCTTTTTTGCCATAGGCAACTACAGCCGATTCAGCATACTTACTGCTTTAACAGAAAAAGACCTGAGCGTCAGCGAGATAGTCGGTGCGACAGGGATAGAGCAGAGTAATGTGTCACACCACATGGACTGCCTTCTGAATTGTGGTTTTGTGAATGTAAGGAGAGCTGGCAAGGAGCGCATATACGGCCTTAATGGTGAGGCAAGGCCGATAATAAACAACATATCGAAGCACATACAAAGATACGGCTCTGATATAATAGCCTGTGAACTTGCCAATAAAGAGTATATCTCAAGTGTGATTGAATAGAGAAGTTCGAATACGTGATACTCGGCCACGGATCTGCCGCTTTCGCAGCAGCGATAAAAGCCGACAGCCTGGGGATTAAGGCGGCCATGATCGGCAATAATGCTACCGAAGGTGCTATTTTAGGAGGTACCTGCATCAATGTAGGCTGCGTGCCGAGCAAGAGGCTCATAGCTGCAAGCTCCTTCGTGGAAGACTTGAATCGAAGAAGATTCGCTGGCATTAACTACACAATGGGAAAGCTGGATTACGCAGAGATCGTAGAGGCGAAAACGCGCTTGATAGACGCACTAAGAAAAGAGAAGTACAGGAATGTTTTGGAGAACCTTGAAAATGTTACCTACATCAACGAAACGGCGTCATTCACAGATAAAAATACCATAAAAGCAGGCAAAAACACATTACACGCCAAGAATATCCTCATAGCAACTGGCGCCCGGGCGTCGGTACCGCCAATAATGGGGATAGAAAAGGCGGCATACCTTACCAACGAGGAGGCGCTGTCGTTAAAGGAGCTACCAGAATCAATTATAGTTATTGGCGGGAGGGCGATCGGATTAGAATTCGCTCAGATGTTTGCCAACTTCGGCGTAAAGGTGACTTTACTGCAAAGAAGCGAAAGGATAATACCTAATTGGGAACCGGAGTTAAGCAGCCACCTCACTTCTTATCTAAAAGCGAGCGGAGTAAAAATAGTCACGAGCGCTACACCTACCGGCATTGTAACAAGCAAGAGGCATAAAACAATAACTGCGCTGGTCAACGGCATGAATGCCACCTTCGAAGCAGAAGAGGTGTTGTTCGCGACGGGTCGGCGCGCCAACACTGGCGACCTGAACCTAAGTGCCGCAGAAGTGCAGCTGGACGAGAAAGGGTTCATAAAGGTTGACAAAAACATGAAGACCACGACTGATGGTATCTATGCGGCTGGAGATGTGACCGGGGAGCCGATGCTCGAAACGCTGGCAGCAAAGGAGGGCAATATAGCAACTGCAAACATTTTCCAGAAGGCGAAGAAGGAGATAAACATTAACGAGGTACCCAGCGCCATATTCACTTATCCGGAGGCAGCTATGGTGGGCCTGACCGAGGAGCAGGTCGTAAAGAGCGGAATAAGATGCGCATGCAGCCCTCTCGAGCTCAAGCTGGTTCCAAAGGCAAGAATAATAGGAGACCAAAGGGGCTTAGTAAAGATAGTGATCGATAACAAAACCAAGAGAATACTAGGTGTGCACATGCTCGCACCGCATGCGGCAGACATGATACACGAAGGTGTGCTAGCGGTCAAGTTCAGGCTTACTATAGATGACATAATAGATACAGTCCATGTATTTCCGACGCTTAGTGAAGGATTCAAACTGTCAGCGCAATCCTTCTATGAGGACGTTTCTAAGCTAAGCTGCTGCACGGTCTAGATCGCATGTTACTAAAAGTCAACGGTCAAGCGTGCGCTACGTTTACGCAACAATAGCCATCCCCATCGTATCAAGGCAATTATGCAAGATAATGTTTGATACGCTGTGAGTACTTAACTGGTCTTTATTTTACCTATCGGCATATGTACAGTCGGCCAATATCCCTGTGTGCTATCAAATAGGGAAGAAGAATGCTTTTAAATATTACATTCAAAGTGGGTAACATATGCAGTCAGACCAGCACTCCGGAGGAAGAGGAAAACGCGGCAATCTTTCCGACATACGCGATGTTGTAAGATCGATGTACATTAAGAGGGTGCCATCTTACGGAAACAATTTCTTGTTCACAATAGGCGTGTACCTCCTTGAGCTATTTGGCATACTGGCGGTCACGGGGATGATAATGGCTGTCTTCGGACCGTACTGGGCAGGCGTTACGACTACCGGGACGTTCATACGCAGCATACACCTTTGGGCTGCCGAGGCGTTCGTGACCCTCGTCCTGCTGCATCTTACCGTTAATCTCTTCACATCTATGTACAAGCGCAAGAAGCTTGTATGGATGATCGGCGGCCTAATGCTCTTCCTAATACTTCTGGAATTTGCATTTGGAATTGGAATAGGCGGAGATTTTGTGGCGCAGTTCAACGCAAAGGCAGGCGCGGACCTGTGGAACGGGATGGGCGTAGGATTCTGGATAAACCCTCTCAACACTGGTGCAGTATACGGATGGCACATAGCCATCGTGCCGCTCCTGCTCATAGTCCTGCTGTCCACACACTTCCTGCTGGTCAAGAAAAAGGGAACAAGCACCCCTTACCGCAAGGACATACCATACACGATGGTCGATGCAGACCACAAGAAGCTGTACACGCGCATGGTCTATCTGCTTGTGATAGTGCTCCTTTTTGCCATCTTCATAAGGGCTCCATACTCCCCCCCGCTTACCATGCAGGGCATATCCCAGTCACAGCCAGATACGGTCGCGGTAACTCTGCTAAATGAATTCAATTACAGCTCCGGCACGGCAACTTATCTGGACACGATACAGCCATACACGTTCAATACGAGAAACGTCTATGTAACGGTACCATATGACAAGTACGTGAACTTGACAGGAACGAAGAACTGGGAAGAGGCGTACTTTGCAGAGCCGCCGGCATCCCAGAATGCATCCCTGGTCCAGGCCTTCTCATACTTCCAGAATAACGGAACGATCTCAGGGTCCATGAATTCCTCCAACCCGCTGATAGAGGTCGCCGGCCGCCTCGTCACGATGGCGCAGGATGGAATATACGGCCCTGTGCTCCAGGGGGAGGAAACCTCAGGCCTGAATTACACATACGCGCTGCGGTTCTACTCGGATAGCGGCATACTCGATTCGCACGCTGCCGCATTGGGCGGATTCAGCGAACAGGCGTGGGGGCTTCCAAAGGTCGGCGGAAAGGGCACAGGCTTCTGGCAGTACGCGGCCTACTGGACGGCCCCGTACGACCTGATGGAGATAATAACCGATGGAATACCCGGCTGGAATGACCTACAGAATGGCCTGGTCGCGCTTGCGGCATTCGCCATACTGATCCTCTTGCCTTACATACCGTGGCTAAGGGACGTGCCAGACAAGCTCGGGCTCTATAAAGTCTTCTGGAACAAGTACACTGTACCGGAGCTGAACGGGAAGCGCAGGCGCAAGTCGGGTTAGGCCGCACCTATCTGCCGCGTTATCAGGATCGAAGCCCCCGACCCGGGCGAAGGTGTATAAATATGCTGCCACCTATATCAGAATTACAAAGGACCTAGTTTAACATTCACCTACTTTCATAAAGGGTTAGATACAGGCGTATCCGTGACTTGTTCAAAGGCCCGATCCGTGATTGTATAAGCAGCGACATGGGATTCAAGTTCCTGGTATACTCAAGGGCGTTCAGGAGTGTTGCACTCATATTCATGACCTTGGGCACACCACTATACCTTGCGCTACTGGGGATTAGCATAATACACATAGGCCTTGTATACGTTGGGGTCGTATCGTTCGCAGCCATACTCTCCATCAGCCTTGGGGTGCTTGGGGATCGGATAGGATACAGGAAGTCCCTACTTCTTGGAGAGATACCTCCGCTTGTAGGTGCGATATTGCTTGCGTTAACAGACAACGTTGGCATAATAATCATAGCGGTAATCGTTGCAGGTATAAGCGGGCTGGCTGGGGGGCTCAGGGGCGCATTCTCCCCTGGCATGACGGCCCTTGTGGCCAGCAATTACCAGGACAAGCAGGTCAGGATCCGCAAGCTCGCTACGCTCATGGCTGTAGCCTCGCTATCAAGCGTCTTCGGTGCAATTCTGCTGCTGAGTCAGTCATATCTCCTCTCGTATTTTGGCGAATTGGGGGCGTTCAAGATCCTTTTCAGCGTAGCCGCAGTCTTAATCCTGATATCCTTTCTGAGTATATTATTTGTTGGGGAGAATGAAAGGCCGCGAAAATCCACAAGAATCATGAAACCGGAGAGCTTCAAGCATATGCTGCGCATCTCCTACCTCAACATCCTCAACGGTGCGGGGCTAGGAATTGCCTTCCCACTGCTTCCCCTAATGTTCGCGCTGGCCTTTCATCTTCCTTCAAATGTGACTGCGCTGTACATAGGCATCATATATCTGCCCTCGTTCATTGCAACTGGGATAGGATCATATCTGTCAAACAGACGCCACGGCAGCATATACGCTGCAAGGACGGCATCACGGGTCAGGATAACTTCCGGAGTGCTCCTCGGCGTACTTGCCATAATAATGGCCATCCAATATTACGGAGCACCGTCGTATGCCCTGCCTCTTCTCACCGCGGCGTCAATAGTGTTTGCAGCAAGGGCCCTAGTAGCGGGCTTTGGCGCCTCCTCCGTAAGCGCGATGAGCGTGATGAACGTACACGGTGAAGACTACGGTACAGCGACAAGCATGCAGGGCCTCTTCGGCAACCTGTCCCAGGCCAGCAGCGGGCTGAGCGGCTTCCTTATGGAGTTCATGCTTCCAGCACCGCTCATAGCAGGGGCCATACTGCAGGTGATCAACGGAATCATGTACAGCAAACTGTTCACCCACGATGGGGCAATGAAAACCTCACAGCACAAGGGCGGGACCCCCACACTGGGCAAGAGGGAAGAGTCCGCGCCTGCAAGCAAGCAATCGGAGATGCAAGAGAAAGAGCGGTTAAATCCACAGTGAGGCCAAATTCTACTTGGCACGCAAAGCGTGGGGGCGAGACGAACTGCGCCATCGCATAAGCCCCATATGCAGGTCATGAGATCCCAGTCGCGCTGCGTATACTGCCCGCCAAATGTTCATCTGCCTCTAAGACTGCGTGCGACCTCCTCGGCATGATATGTGAGTATTAGGTCTGCCCCGGCCCTCTTTATGGCTGTCAGTATCTCGATCACGACCCTCTCCTCATTGATCCACTTGTTCATGCCGGCAGCCTTCACCATCGCATACTCCCCGCTCACGTTGTAGGCTGCAATAGGCATGTTGAAACGCCTCCTGGCTTGCGATATGACGTCCAGATATGCGAGTGCGGGCTTTACCATGACTATGTCAGCCCCCTCCTGCACATCCAGTTCTATCTCACGGAGTGCTTCCCTTGCATTAGCTGTGTTCATCTGGTATGTCTTCCTGTCCCCGAAGGAAGGCGCAGATCCCGCGGCGTCCCTGAAAGGGCCATACATTGCCGAGGCGTATTTTGCAGAGTACCCCATTATCACCGTATCTGCATGCCCTGTTTCGTCAAGCGCTGCCCTTATTGCGCCAACCTGCCCATCCATCATTGCGCTTGGCGCAACGACGTCAACCCCAGAGTCTGCATACTGCACGGCGCACCTAGCGAGCACCTCCAGCGTCTTGTCGTTGTCCACCCTCTTGCCATCCAAAATCCCACAGTGCCCATGGTCCGTATATTCGCACATGCAGACGTCAGCCATCACAACCATCTGGGGCACCGCATCTTTTACCGCCCTGATCGCTCTGGGAACTATCCCATCCTTTGCGTACGCCTGTGACCCTATGCTGTCCTTGAGATCCGGTATCCCAAACAACATGATTGACAAGATGCCCAGATCTGCAAGGCCGGATGCGTACTTCCCTATTCTGTCGACAGAATACCTGTTGATCCCAGGCATCGAGGGAATTGGTTCAGTTACCCTGCTTCCATATCTCACGAACGCGGGCACTATGAACTGCTCCATGTTCAGCCTGGTCTCCTTGAGCATTGACCGCAGCGCCTCGCTGTTTCTCAGCCTTCTTGCCCTGTAAGCGGGCCTGAATTTCCGGTAATCCTCCATGAAACCATCCGCAAAAAGAACACTCACTGTTATCTTATAAACTATTTAAACAGATGCTACAAGTATTATGGTATGGGTCTCTTAATCTCTAATGTGCTGGGATATGGTCTGTCCTGGGAGTGGTGGGAGTTGGACAGAAGGGAAAGGGAGGGCATACTATCCGAGGTCTCGGCAGTCACCTCACACGCGAAGAGCAGCGGGTTCCTGAAAGCGGAGACATACGAATCGCTAAGATACGACTGCAACCTGATATTCTGGCTCCTGGCTGGGGAGCCGAAGGAGGTCATGTCAGTAAAAGCCGGGCTGGATAAGAGCTTTGGCAAGTACGCCACAGCCAGATACGGGTTTCTCTCCGCGTATGAGAACAAGGGCGGCAAGGACACGAAGGGCAAGGACTACTTCGTCGCGTATCCGATAAGCAAGAGTCCTGAATGGTATCTGCTGGACAGGGGGGACCGCATGGGCATAATGGCGGAACACACCAACATGGCCATTACAGACCCTAACAACAAAGGCATAAATTCATACACTACGATGTCGTTTGGTATAGATGACAACGAGTTCGTGGTGCTGTACGAGTTGGATTCGATACAGGACTGGGTACTTGTGACCCAGAACCTGCGCAGCGCCAAGGCAAGGAGGTGGATAACTAATGAGAAGCCGATCCTTGTAGGGCATAAAAGCAGCATGGAAATACTTCTAATATAACGGGCTGATGCAGATGATAAACGTGGGCATGTATTATAAAGTCAAGGAGGGCTACGAGGCAGAGTTCGAGCGGGTGTTCTCCGCTGTTGCGGAAAAACTCAAGGCGTCCGGCTCCGGCATAAAGGACGCGAAGCTGTATCGTGAGGTAGGGAAGAGAGAATACCTAATATACACGGAGTGGGAGAGCATGGACTCATTCAAGGCATTCGTACAAAGCAGGGAATTCGGCGAGACGACAAGCTATGGCAAGGAGATAATAGAAGGAAGGCCGAGGCACAAGGTATTCAAAGACGTTGAATAAGGCGGTCGAATGAATGGAGTGCTACTCATGGCTTACGGAACCCCCAGGACAACTGAGGACACTGAGAGGTACTACACCGACATAAGAGGTGGCGCGAAACCGTCCGCCGATCAGATGGCCAGGCTGCTGGAGCGGTATGAGGCCATAGGCGGCGCCTCGCCGCTATACAGAATAACAGAGTGTCAGGCCGAAAAACTTCAGGCGGTGCTGGATGAGCGGGGGGCGAACACAAAGGTCTATTTCGGAATGAAGCATTCGGATCCCTCAATCAGGACGGCGATCGCAGCAGCGTCAAGGGACGGAATTACGGATCTGGTATGCATAGCCCTGGCCCCACACTATTCGATAATAGGCATAGGTGCTTACATAAACCTGGTAAAGGAGGCGAACGCCTCGCTCGGGAATAAGATAAACATCTCGTTTATAGAGTCATGGCACCTAAACGGCAACCTGATACGGTTCTGGTCCGAGAGCATAAGAGCCGCAGGTGGAGGGGCGGGAGATACACTTGTTGTGTTTTCAGCCCACAGCCTGCCAGAGAGCGTCGAGGATAAAGGGCCTTACAAAAAACAGCTCCTAGAGACAGCAACAGCAGTGGCAAGCGAGGCCGGGGCAGGGCACTGGGTGCTGGCGTTCCAGAGCCAGAGCGATAGGGGAGGTAAATGGTATGGGCCTAAGATAAATGAGGCCATACTCTCAGAAAGAAAGGCCGGGGAGACCGTGGTGGTTGCTCCGATAGGCTTTGTCTCGGATAATCTGGAGCTGCTCTACGACATCGACATAGAGTGCATGAAGTGGGCTCATGAAAACGGGATACGCATGGCGCGTGCAAAGGCGCCCAACGATTCTGACGAGATTATACTGGCGCTCGAGAGCCTGTCAAAAGTTGTTTAATGGCAAAAACAAAGACATCAGCGGCAGATGCGGGGCGTGTAGGTAGAGGGAACGGACAGCAGTCCAGAACCGTCGCAGTGATAGGAGGAGGCGTATCGGGCCTCGCTGCCGCCTACTACATAAGGAAACTGGCAGCTGCAAGGAATCTCGATGTAAGGGTCCTTGTCTTTGAGAAGGAGAAGAGGGCCGGCGGGAAGGTGAAGACCCACAGGCGTGGAGGATTTGTGATAGAGGCGGGGCCAGATTCAGTAATGACAGCAAATTCAAACTTAATGGAGCTATGCGCAGAACTGGGCTTGACAGACCGCATGATAGGGCAGAGAGCAGAGAACCAGGGCGTATATATCTTCTCCCGCGGCGCACTGGAAAAACTGCCTGAAGGCAGCGGAGCGATGCTTCCGACCAGGGTCATGCCCATGCTTACTACCGGTCTGATATCCTTTCCTGGAAAGATCAGGGCGTCGGCCGAGATCCTGCTGCCAAAATCAACCGTGCACGGTGAGGAGAGCGTAGCCGCTTTCGTAACTCGGAGGTTCGGAAGGGAGATCTATGAGAGAATCGCAGAACCGCTTTGCGCAGTGATCTATGCTGTGGATCCAGAGAAGGCAAGCCTTAAGCGCACACTTCCGTACCTTGCGCGAATGGAAGCGGAGCACAGCAGCATACTTAAGGCCAGTCTGGCCATGCGCAAAAGGCCAGGCAACGCAAGCATGCCAACATCGGTATCATTCGAGGGGGGCATGGCTGAATTGGTCGATGCACTTGCGGGGAAGGTGGGCAAGAGAAACATATCACTAGGCGTTGAGATAGGTAGCATATCGAGACCCGGCGGCCGCATGGCCGGCAAATACCTAGTCAATCCATTGCACGGCCACGCATTAGCGGCTGATGCGGTTGTGATGGCTGTACCGGCATATGAGGTGGGCAGAATCACGGCAGGAATGGATGGACAGCTTGCAGCTACTGCAAGCGAGATCCCATATTCAACACTCGCTATCATCACGCTTGCATACGATTCTGACAGGGTATCCGACCACATAGCAGGCACAGGCTTCCTTGTGCCTCGCGTAGAGGGCAGGAAAGTCAGCGCGGTGACTGTCAGCTCAAACAAATGGCCAAAAAGAGCCCCGAAAGGGCACTCACTGATCAGATGCTACTTCAATGATTCATATACTGGCCTGCACGTCTCGTCCACCGATGCAAGGCTTGTGGAAATGGCGAAGGAGGAGCTCAGGGACATCGCAGGGATAGATGAAGAGCCTGCATTCAGCCATGTGCAGAGATGGGAAAAAGGCATGCCCATCTACACAGTGGGCAGCGGCGAGAAGGTAAGCGCGATAGAGGAGATGACAAGGACACACCCCGGGTTATTTGTAACAGGGGCATGGAAGAGGGGTATCGGGATACCATCCTGCATATCGGAATCATTAAATTCCGCAATGCAGGTAATAGAGTACTTCGGCAAGGCAAAGTGATCATATGCATGATGGACACAAACCGCAAGCAGGCAACGGCCCGGACTTTTCAGCAAAGCCTGTACTGGTGTTCTGGGAAACCACAAGAGCATGCTCCCTCTCGTGCAGGCATTGCAGGGCGTCTGCCATACCAGAGCCTCTGCCTGGAGAACTTACAACTTCGGAAGGGCGCAGGCTCATAGAGCAGGTGGCAGCATTCGGCAATCCCCCACCAGTGATGATACTCACCGGAGGGGACCCGATGCTAAGGCGCGACCTTCCAGAGCTGATGCAGTACGCGCACTCGCTCGGGGTAAGGTTTGCCGTATCACCTGCGGCAACGGACAGGCTGACAAGTGGCGCAATATCGGGCCTAAAGGAAGCCGGTGCTACCTCGATATCGGTAAGTCTGGACGGTTCATCGAAAGAAATGCACGACAAGATACGCGGCACAGAAGGCGCATTCGAAAGGACGCTGCGCATCATAAGCAGCGCAATCTCAGCAGGCCTTGAGATCCAGGTCAATACTACTGTAATGAAGGACAACCTCTCCCAGCTTGCCGACATCTTCCTAATCATAAAAGGACTCGGAATAAAGGTATGGGAGGTCTTTTTCCTGGTGAGGGTTGGGAGGGGAACTGGAGTTGCTGACCTGGATCCCTCGGAGTGTGAAAGCGCATGCAACTTCCTCTACGATGCATCGATGCATGGGATGGTGGTGCGCACGGTCGAGGCGCCGTTCATCAGGAGGGTTGCGAGAACCAGGAAGGAGAAGGGCGACTATTGGAAGGCGCCTGAGTACCTGGAACTGCACTCGCGACTGGTTGCATCATGCGGCCAGGCGCACGCTGCACCAACAATCTCTCCGCGCGGCACGCTGGATGGCGACGGGATCATATTCGTGTCATACGAAGGCACCATATACCCTGGGGGATTCCTGCCGATGGGGTTGGGGAACGTGAGGAGCGCAGACATTGTAAAGACATACAGGGAAGACGATACGCTCAAGTCAATAAGGTCCAGGAGCTTCGAAGGCCCATGCGGCAGCTGCGATTTCAGGTATGCGTGCGGAGGGAGCAGGAGCAGGGCATACGCAAGCACTGGTAATCCTCTCTCCTCGGATCCCGCATGCCTATTCGGCAATACGATGTACTTGGGAAGGGAATGAGTGATGGATAAGCTGGTCATAGGAACTAGGGGTAGCCGGCTTAGCCTCGCCCAGACAAAGATAGTTACAGACAGGCTAGCAGAGCTCTTTCCAGGCCTTACATTGGATATCAAGACCATAAATACTCACGGAGACCTGCATCAGGATGCTCGGCTGGTCAAGGCAGACCAGGTTGGCGTGTTCGTAAAGGAGATTGATAGGGCGCTTGCCAGCGGGGAGATAGACGCAGCTGTCCACAGCCTGAAGGATGTGCCGACGAGTCAGCCCGACATTATACGGATAAGCGCCATCGTGGAGAGGGCCGACCCCAGGGACGTGCTCATCTCCCGGTCCGGCAAGAAGCTTGCCGAGCTTCCTCCATATGCAAGGATAGGCACAAGCAGTGTCAGGAGAAAGAGCCAGCTCCTGGCCTGCAGAAGCGATCTTGACATCGTCGAGATGAGGGGCAATGTTGATGGCAGGATAGCAAAGCTGGACAACAGCGATTACGATGCGATAGTCCTCGCCGCCGCTGGCGTGGAACGTCTTGGCCTGCAGAACAGGATAACAGAGTACCTGCCGCTCTCACTGATGCTTCCCGCGCCAGGGCAGGGTGCTCTTGCAATAGAGACCAGGAGCAACGACAAGGCAGCGCACGAGATAATCAGCAAGCTCGATGACGTTGGCGTGAAGGCTGCAGTCGAGGCTGAGAGGACAGTGTTGTCGCACATCGGAGGAGGGTGCGACGTGCCTCTTGGCATACTTGCAAAGGTTGAGGGAGCAGCCCTCAAGATCGATGCGTGCATAACGGGCAGCGATGGTGCAGTGAGATACACCTACACGCAAAAGGGTAGCGTAAAGCTTCCGGAAGAGGCGGGACTGACACTGGCCGAGAAAATGCTGATGAGCAAGGCGATGGGCATCATAGTCGAAAGCAGCGTCAGGTCTGCACTTTGCGGCAAGCTGGTAATGGTGACCAGGGAGGAGCAGCCAAACGATGGATTGTGCAGCATGCTGCTTGAAAGGGCGGCGATACCAATATACTTCCCTACGATGAAGACCAAGCTGCTCTTGCAAAAGACCGCGGAAGATACGATTCCGGATCCGCACACCTACGATGCGATAGTTGTCACCAGCAAGAGGAGCGTTCCATACCTCGCCGCATCGCTTGGCGCATCCAAGGCAGGCGCCAAGGTAATTGCGGTCGGCGATGAAACAAAAAGATTTCTTGAGGAGTACGGCATCGCGGTTACCTATGTGCCAGAGGATTCTTCTGCAAAATCAATACCTGCGGGCATTGGGAAAGTAAAAGGGACCAAGATACTCGTAATAAACTCAGCAAGAGCAGAAAACAGCCTTGCCGAGGAGCTGACCGCCATGGGTGCGATCGTGGAGAGGATAAACCCGTATACCATAGTGCAGCCGCAGGTGAGCTTGGCGAGGAGGAATGCTGTAGCCGGCTACAAGCTCGACTTCATAACTTTTGCAAGTCCGTCTGCAGTCGAAGGGCTGCTCGGCATCATGGGCGAGTGCGCGTCAAGGCTTCTCTCAAAATGCAAGGTTGTCTGCATAGGCGAGACGACTGCCAAGGCATGCATCGAAAATGGGATACTGGTCTCTGGAATCGCGCGGCAGCATTCCATCCAGGGCATGGTCTCCTGCATTGAGAAGATCGTAGAGGATGGCTATAGAGATGGAAAATGATACATTCATCAGGGCATGCAGGAAAGAGGAGGTAGACCATACGCCAATCTGGCTCATGCGGCAGGCCGGGCGCTACATTCCTGAGTACAGGAAACTGCGGGAAAACCACGGCATCATCGAGATATATAAGAACCCGGAGATGGCATCCGATGTCTCAGCAATGCCTATAGAGATGTTCGGCCTGGATGCGGCAATAATATTCCAGGACCTGATGACGCCGCTTGAACCGGCTGGAATAAAGTTCAAGCTTGTCGACAGCGTAGGCCCGGTAGTGAGCAATCCGATAAAAAGCCAGAGAGATGTCAATGGCATAAGACTATATGACACCGAAGAGCTGGGCTTTGTCAGGGATGAAATAGGCATGCTAAAAGGCAAGGTCGGGGTGCCGGTCATAGGCTTTGCCGGCGGGCCGTTCACCATCGCCTGCTACCTGATAGAAGGCCTGCGTTCAAAGGACCGCGATGCCCTCTCCGCGTTCATGAAAAATAACAATGCCCTCATCGTGTCGTTGATGGACCGGATTGCAGATATAGTGATCAATTACCTTAATATGCAGGTCGCAGCAGGCGCAGACGCCATCCAATTATTTGATACCTGGAGTGGCGCTCTAGACAGGCAGTCGTATTCCTCTCACGTCGCGCCTTATGTCAGAAAGATCTTCAGCTCGGTAAAAGGCAACGTGCCCAGGATATACTTTACTCTTGAATCATCCCACATAATTGACGTTATAGCGCAGAGCGGATGCGATGTCATAAGCGTGGGATGGCATGAAGAGCTCATCAACTCGTGGTCGAGAATAAACTTTTCGATGCCAATACAGGGAAACATGGCCCCGGGCGAGCTGGCACGGGGCGGCGAGGCAGCGAGAAATTCAGCGCTCCACATACTCGATGCCGTTGGCCGCAGAAAAGGACACATATTCAACCTGGGTCACGGCGTACTGCCCGATACGGATCCCATGGACGTGAAAAAGCTCGTGGAGCTGGTGCACTCTTATTCCACAAGAGGTTGAATAGCTGTTTAACACTAAGTCCCGGCATGACAAACAAGAAGTATTAGACAGGCATTATCACGGCGTCTTACTCATTCTTCCAAAAGCCAGATATGCTGCGGCAACCAAAAACCATAACAACTGCAATTGCCAATGCATGCCATGTATGTCTACCTGCCATGTTCATTTGAGTCCTTGCATTCCTTTGCAAGTTTTTGGAGAAGAGGGCCGCTTCTTCCAACATAACTGATTCGCCATGTTGGGATAGGATGTAAAGAGTTTTGTTACTTCGGGTTGAAAAACATTAGCGTAAGGCCATAAGCAAGTTGACATCTCTCTTTATACGATAACATGCACTAGCAACTTTTATATCAAATGCCTTTATATATAATCTCAAGTCGGTAGGGCGGCAAACTAAAGACCGCAGTGCGTATGAAAGAGTGAGATTATGCTGAGATGGTACGGATACCTTGGCTTGCTTCTTATGCTCGCTGCCGAGATAAATTTCTATGCCGCAGTCCAGCCTTTTGCAACGTGGTACATCGTAATAATATGGTACGGCTACATACTGTTTGTAGACAGCATAGTCTACATGCGAAGAGGAAAGTCGATCATAACGTCATATCCAAAGGAGTTCCTGTTCATGCTGCTCATCTCTGTGCCCTTCTGGCTTATCTTCGAGCTCTACAACCTCTTCACGTTAAGCTGGCATTACATAAACTACGTCTGGTATGTGCACCTCTTCGACTTTACCACAATACTGCCTGCCGTAATGGAAACGTTCACACTAACGAATGCATTTGGCGTAGGCAAACGGTTTGACTTAAAGCCTTCAAAGCACCTGGGCGCAAAGCCCGGGCGGCACGCAGGCCCGATAAGACTCCTTGTGCTTCTGGGCGGAATCGTAATGATACTGCCTGCACTGGTAGGGCCAATAGGCTTCATCCTGATGTGGATCAGCCTCTGCTTCTTCTTCGATCCCCTGAATTACCTGGTCGGGAGGCCGAGCCTCCTGCAGAAAGCAAGCATTGGGGAGAGGAGCGCACTTATAAGGGCGAGCATAGCAGGCCTGGTCATGGGCTTCTTCTGGGAACTCTGGAACTATCAGGCATATCCAAAATGGTATTACACGCTGCCATCGTTCATAATAAACATAAAACTATTCGCAATGCCCCTGGAGGGGTACATAGGATATACTGCATTCGGCGCATCAGTCTTCCTTTTCTATGCGTTCTTCCGTGGTTATCTGTTCAAGGGAAGAAACGAGTTGCTAAACATGTAGACCGGGCTCATTTCAGAGCCCGCCTGATGTGCTCTATGAATTCGCCTTCCTGTACTGCGCCCTCGAAGGATACCCTGTCATTTATCACCACCTTGGGCACCCCCATGACCCCGTACCTTTCCGATAGCTCGGAGAATTCAGTGGCTTCTATCATGCTCGCTTTCACCTTTGTATTCTCCATCGCGATCTGGTGTGCCATCCTGACCGCCCCTGGGCAGTATGGGCATGTGGGCGTCACAAAGACTTTGATGTCGACCTCACTCTCTATGCCCTGCACCGCCTCCCTCGATCGGTCAGAGAGCCTGCTCCTGGAATTGGAGAGGTCTATCACATCCTCTACCAGGGATCCAAACTCGTATCCTGTAGGCATGCCGTAATAATATACACCAGTTGCGCTCGCACCCTGAAGCAATATGGCCGGCACCCGTTCTACTCCAAGGAGCCTGGCCTCCTTCTGGTGATCATCTATGTCGTATACAAAAAGTTTCAGCCTTCCGTCGATTCCGCAAAATTCCTCCACGAGCCCGGCCACCGTGCCACAAAACGGGCACTGCTCCTTATGCTTGCTTATGAAGAGCCACACCCTCACTTCGCCACCAAGTTCTGCAGACAGCTTCTTGGCAAGCTGAGACCGCAACCCCGGATCTATAATCGGCATTCTTCACGCACCACGCACTAAAACGCTGCTAAGCCTCCATTATGGCTGCCCTGACATTCTTCATTATGGCGGAGTCTATGCTGTACATGCCATGCTCCTTCTTTGCACGCCCTGCTATCTTCCCAACAAGCACGTTTTCATCCCGCGCACTCGCCACGAAACCGCAAGACATGCCTATATCACTGCACGCGAATCGCTTAGCCATGGAATCACATCACCTTTATAAAATTTGAATCATTTAAATAAAGCAGTAACTGCGGTGTTACCTATGGCTGGCCAGGATTCGGTGTCCAAGATACTGGACATAATGAATACCAAGCAGAGATGGCACATAGTGAGATGCCTCCTTGCCGGCCACACCCGGTTCAACCAGATCAAGCGCGAGTGCAACATGAGTTCGGCAGCGCTCTCAAGAACCCTCAAATACCTTGAGTACAAGGGCCTGGTTACCAGGCTCAAGAACGGCGGCGATGCGTCTGAATATTCCCTTACCCGCAACGGCTACGAATTCCACGAAGTGATAAGCGCATTGGCAAGGTTAGGAAAACGGATATAGCGTACTGGAAGATTATGAGATATAAAACGAAAGCATAATATAGTAGCTATGGGTCAGGTTGTTGCGAGATAGTGGTATCCGCATGCAGAGACCAATAATAATAGGAAGCGACCATGCAGGGCTCAGGCTCAAGACGGAGCTCGCACGATATCTCTCAAGCAAGAAATACGAGATCGCAGACATGGGACCGTATGAATACGTCGAGACCGACGATTATCCAGATTATGCCCTGCGCGTCTGCGAGGAAGTTGTAAGGAAGAACAGCAGGGGCATACTGATCTGCAGCACAGGCCAGGGAATGGACCGCGTTGCAAACAAGATCTACGGCATACGCGCTTCGGTGGCATGGGACGAACTCTCGGCACGCATTGCAAAGGAGCACGGCGATGTCAATGTGCTGTGTCTTGGACAAATGACAACCAGTTATCCTACGGCAAAAAGGATACTGGATATCTGGCTCAGGTCGCCCAGGTCAAGTGCGGCCCGGCATGCGCGGAGGCGAAGGAAGATAGGCAGAATAGAGCGGTCGTACTTCAAGAGGGGATAGAACGATGCAAAGGAAGCGGGTCGCCCTCGTAACAGGCGCATCTTCCGGATTCGGCAGGAGCATCGCAATGACCCTGTTGTCCAACGGGTTTGCCGTATACGGTACGAGCAGGAAGCCTAAAGCAGCTGCGCATGAAGGATTCAGGATGCTCGGGCTAGATGTTGAGTCAGACCGCTCAGTTGCAGGGTGCGTTACACAGGTAACCAAGGAAGCTGGCACGATAGACGTGCTGGTAAACAACGCCGGCTACCTCTCAGCCGGAAGCCTCGAGGAAAGTACCGTCCGGGGAGCGAAGGCGCAATTCGAGACTAACTTCTTCGGCGTGGTCAGGATGGTCAACGCTATCCTTCCAATAATGAGAAGGCGCAGAGAGGGTCGAATAATAAACATAAGTTCGATCGCATCGTCTATCCCAGTGCCTTTCCAGGGGTTCTACGCGCCTTCAAAGGCAGCGCTAACCTCCTATTCCGAGGGCCTGAGGATGGAGGTGAAAAGCCTTGGCATAAAAGTTTCCGTGATAGAGCCGGGATTATTCAAAACAAACCTATTTGCAGCCGCGAGGAGTGCGCCTGTGCGGATATCTGATTATGGCGATGCAAGCGGCAAGGTCAAGGCGAAACTAGCCAAGGTCGCTGCGAACGGAGGCAATCCTGTTATGGTTGCAGAGACGGTGCTGCGGGTAATAAATGCAAGATCGCCGAGATTTCGGTATGCTGTGGGAAGAGACAGGCAATACCTGTCCGTGAAGAGGCTGGTCCCTGAGCAACTGTTCGAGTCTGCAAAGGAGAGGTACTTTGGCATAGGCACCGGAAAGAGAAGATAGGGATATAAGCACTCACCGAGATATATGTAACATGAAAAGGGACACGATCCTGCGAAAGGTCATAAAGGACCTGGATAGCAACGACTATTCTTTCGTGGCCGTAACAAACATGCACAGTTGCGTCGATATTTTTGCGAAGAGGCTGGAAAGGATGCTCGCGATAAAGGTAGTATACAACATAGATGCGATGACCAAGGAAGAGGCCGATTCCCTGGGCAAGATGGGTACATTCTTCAACGCAGAGCCCATCGTGATAGGTGCGGTGTCAAAGGACAAGGAACTAGGGAAGGATACGGTATACACCAGATTTTCCACAGCGTGCATCTCAGAGGAATCGTTTAATATAGTTGGCGAGCGGCAGATGACATATGCTGCGTCCAAGGCTGTAGGGGTCACTGTCAGTGTGGATTCGTCAAGGCTTAGATACTTGATGAAACTCAACAACACCAGTGCCAGGGCGCTGGCAAAGGCGACAGACCTGTCAAATGATACGATATACAGGCACTGCTCCGCCGACGGCTGCGCTTCGCTTGAAGTGGCAAACAGGATGGAGAAAGCCCTCAACGGGAAGATAACCACCACTGTGGTCTACAAGGCGAGGGGCAACGGGGAGTTCAAGACGCTGGCAAATACCAAAATGGATGTTGCCGAGTTCTCCAACGCGCCCTTCGACATGGTTGCGAGGGGGGTGAACCGTTACGAGATAAGCTACGATGCCAATCCAAGGACGATGCGCAAGAGGGCAACGCTCTTTCGGAGGATACACGACACATTCGAGGGCAATCACCCATTCTTCATAAGCCGTTCAAGGGGAGGCGAGATATTCGGGGTACCTGCCATAAGCAGGCGCAGTCTGGGCCAGGTACAATCCGAGTCCCAGCTGCTTAACCTCCTAACATGCTGAAGACCATCAACAGCAGGATGTTGCCAAACAGCAGGGAAACGACGATGCCTCCGAAGATGAATAAGGCAAGCGGTATTGCATTCTTGTATACCGGGATTTTCCTCTTGATATTCTTGATTTTCGATATGAGCGCACTGTCGGCCAGTATGCCAAAGCCTGCCGCCCTGCTCTTGAAATATGCCAGCTCCCCGCGGTTCATCATCTCAACGGCTATCATATCCCCGTCGACCAGCTGCTTCGGATAGACCAGTTCCACCATTCCGCGAGCAATTGTATCCCCATAGAACAGTATGACAAAGGCAGGTATGGCCACTAGCGACACAAGGATTACGCTAGCTGACTTGAGCTGCCCCATGAAGATTATTATCCCAAGGAGCACGACGTACATTGCAGCTACAAGCGCACCCATGAGCATGCGGTTCCTTCTGCGTCGCAGATGCAGGGGCAGCCCTTCCTTCCCGCGCGCCTTCCTGATATAGTATACTGGCATTATCAGTCCGGCCATGTAGCCTGCCGCTATCACAACCGAGAAGGCAAACGGCAGCCCATTCTGCGCCAGGTTTATCAGGTATGGCGCAGGCTGCAGCGGTATGACCAGGCTTATAAACACGAACTCAAAGACATCCCCAAGGCCTATGTATCCCGCCCTGTACGATACGTATCCAAGGCTGCCTATTGCAATCGCTATTACCAGGCTCTCAAGGACCGTATTGTATCCGTAGCTGAAGGTGAGCAGCAGGCCAACCACGACGCTTGCGTAAGCAAACCAATCCGGAAGGTCCCTGTTGTTGAATAAGTCTAGCATCGCGTACACAAAAGTTACCGCGAGCAGGACAAGAATGCGTATTAGGTCTATAATCACAGGGACACCTGCCGATCTGTAGAAAAGCTTTAAATAGATAACTACAAATAATCAACTATAAAAAACTGTGTTCCAATGAAACTGGGCATCGCAAGCGTCTTTCATTCCAAGTGGGATATGATCTCATTGGTAGCGATGCCAGTAATGCCAGTAACGAGAATACAGATGGCGAATACGATTATATCAGGATATAATTGTGCCGCCATTGCATAAGATCTCTGAATCTCTTTTTGTGTGGTTCTTATGCAAGTGGCAATATATAGATATAGTGTAGGCGCTGGCGGCGGCAAAAGCAGCCCCGAGAAAAAGGGACCCAGCGCAAAAGAAGCAATAATCCTATCAGAGATAGGGCTAGACCAGGTGCCTACTGCAACGGACTTTGTAGAGTACCTGGCGGACAAATACAACTGGTCCCAGAGCGGGATCTGGTATACGCTCAAAAAGCTCAAGAAGGGAGGACTCCTGAGCTTCACTGAGAAAGGCGAAGAGTACAAGCCATTGACTCTTACAGAGGGTGGGGTAACAACACTGAGAAACAATATGTCTGCGTCTCCGGCCCGGCAGTTCTGCGCAAGGCAGGTTGGGAGCGCGAACCTCGGGCTGTAGCAGACATATCTTCTCTTTTATCCACGTCGGCTTGGGCGTCTGCGGGCGCAGCCAAACCTTATTAATAAGCCAGTGCGATTCTATAATCAGATACTCGGGGTTTAGATTGACATGGTTCAGCGCTCCAGCCGGCCAAGCGGGGTGGAAGGCATAATACCCTCATTTGCATTCATAGGCCCCTTTGCGGTTGGCAAAACAACCTATTCTGACAGGCTCAAGGCGCTTATAGAGGCAGAATTCGGCATAAAGGTGTACAGGCCGTCATTCTCGGCAAAGATGGAGGACATAGCCAGGGACCTCTTCGGAATGAAGGAATACGATAGGTCGCTTATGCAGGCCATCGCGAACAAGATGCGCGAGATAGATCCGGCAGTATGGGCAAGGTATATAATCGGGGATGTTATGACGCACGGCAGGCTGCCCATAATAGTCGACGGGGTGCGCAAACCGGAAGAGCTAAACACGCTCCAAGAAGAGATCCCAAACCTCGTTGTCATAAAACTGACCGCTGACGAATCGCAGCTGCTGGAGGCATACAAGAAGAAATTCGGCCATTATCCAACAGCCGAACAGCAGAGCAACCCCGCCGAGAGCTCGATACCATTGCTGCATTATGACCTGGCGCTGCACAATAACTACACCAAGGAGGAGCTGGACAGGCAATTGACCGGCATAGTTGACGCGATACGCAACAACACTTTAGAAAAGATGCTCGTGCATAAGGATTAGGGGAAAGCAAGCATTTTCTGTATCGTGCCTGTGCGGATAGGCATTTATATATCTTATATGGGGTTAGATGTGCATGACAAACCAGGCTAAAAGCATATTACTGCTGCTTGCAGTTGCGATAGCGCTGACAATAGTCACATTGTTCATTGCCGTGGTCAATCCTGGCACAAATGTGCAATCCAACAGTACAGCAGCAGGCACTCCGGGCAATACTGTTTATCAAAATTCCAACATCACTAATAGCGCGCCAAATATGTCCTACAGGGGCCCTAACGATTCCGTACAGATACTCTCTGCCGTACCTGAGTATGCAAGCAACCTGTCACGAGCAAATCTTTCAGGCAAGAGGATTCTCTTTGTTATCACGTTTAAAAATACGGGCAATGACACCGTATACATAACGAGCGGTTGCCAGCAGGCCATCAAAACCTCAATAACCCCTAATAGCTCTGCAACCTTCATACCCACCGGGGCAGGCGCATGTGCGCTTGCGCCTCCAACCCCCCTAAGCCCAGGCGCGGTCGGCAAGAATACAGTCCCTGGGTACTCCTATATAGTAATCAGCAATCCTGGTGTAATAAATGCAAGCTTCAACCTGACCTGGTACACGTCGATAAATAAAAACAGCAATGGACTGTCCCATACAAATTCAACACCGCATTACACGATCTTCTCAAAGAGCTTTACATTCGGCTGAACAAAACAATGCGTTCTGCACGGGCAATGCCTGCCCGGCCCAATAACTCCGATGCTAAAACGTAGTCGTCTGCTAGTTGCTGTGATATGCCTTCCTGATTATTGCAAGCGTCTTACCAACTTCCCTCTCAAGCTCCTTCTTGGTACCAATGTTCTCGATCCGGTAGTTTGCCATCCCAATTACGGTATACAGTCCCGCCTTCCTCTGCTCCTCGTTATCTGCATTGGCCTTCGCCTCCCTCTCACCGCGCGCATGAAACTCTGCAAAGGTCTTGGGGTCTCC
The DNA here is from genome assembly GCA_021817325.1 of Microcaldota archaeon. Lineage (GTDB taxonomy): Archaea > Micrarchaeota > Micrarchaeia > Micrarchaeales > CABMGC01 > JAKAVK01. Next base: position 23,278 of record JAKAVK010000004.1, read on the forward strand.
GGGCCTGCCCCTCGCCTTTAGCCTCTCAAATCTAAGTTCCTCCGGAGCATCGACCGCAACCAGCACCATCCCTGGCATATTGCTCTTGAAGTAATCCAGTTCGTATGTGCTGCGCAGCCCTATGATGGCAACATCTCTGGCGTTCAGTTTCTCCAGCTTTTCAACAATTAGCTTGGCTACTATCTCGTTGCCTCTCTTCTTCCTTAGCTCCACAGGAAACTTCTGGTCCGATTCGTGCGTTATCGCTATCCCCGCCTTCTCCATTTCCTCCCTGATGACATCCCCCATGTCAAGCACCGTAAAGCCCTTATGCGAGAGTATCTTTGCCACCTCCTCCTTCCCCGCACCATGAAGCCCCACTATTCCAAGTATCATAATGCCAGGTCACCTAATGCGGCTACCCTCTTCAATATCCCTATCAGGCACGAGTATGGCAAGATTGTCAATCTCTCCAGCGGCAAGCAGCATACCCTGCGACTCTATTCCTGCGATCTGCTTTGGGTCCAGATTCACAACGCAGACAACCTTCCTGCCCTCAAGCTGCTCCTTTGAATAGGCCGCCCTTATACCTGCGACGATAGTCCTAGTGCCAACCTCCGGGCCGAATTCAACGATAAGCTTGTACATGGGCTTCCTTGCGGTCGGATGATCCTCTACACCGACAACCTTCCCTATCCTTATGTCCAGCAATGCAAAGTTATCAACGCTGACCATGGATGACCTTTTAATCTATCGCACCACAGTTATTAATAGGTAGCATGAGGGTCTTTGCCGCGATCGAGTTGCCGTCAGACATAAGAGAAAACATATCAGCGCTGTCGCAGGAGTTCAACCTCAATGGAATAACACTTGTCGGCAACGAAGTTCTCCACATAACGCTGCACTTCTTCGGCGAGATAGAGGAGCAAGAGGCGCACCGGATAGAGATGGCCATGAGGACCACGCGGACCGGCAACTTCGAGGTGGGTCTTAGGGGCATATCAGCCTTCACTCCGCAGAGGCCAAGGACTATATTCGTAAACGTAGCCCAGGGCAACACTGAGATCACAGGGTTGCATGCCAGGCTCAACGACGCTCTCGGAATTGAGGATAGGACATACTACGTACCACACGTAACAATAGCAAGGGTCAGGAATGCGTTCAACATGCAGGAGATAAGCAGGCGCATCGGCGAGTACTCAGACTACGACTTCGGCAGCTTCGCCGCCACGTCAATGGTGCTTAAGAGGAGCACGCTTACCGGCAGCGGGCCCATCCACAAGACCATTTGCGAAGTTAAGCTTTGACGCCTTCATCGCCTCGAAATCCTGCGCAGTGACTGTATTTGCGAGTTCTCCGGGTCTGTATATCCTGTTGAGCAGGAGCAGATTGTAGCTCGAGCCAGTGCTGGCGTCCATCGCTATATGCCTCATCTCGCCGCCGAAGAGATCGACTTCAATCAGCCTGCACTTCAATTCCTTGTGCAGCAACTCCACCGACCCGATCAGATCCGCCTCCCCATCCTGCAGGCCTATTATCCTCATCTCCGTGTTGTGCATGCGTTCCTTGAGCGCGAGTGCGGCTACCCTGACAGCATCATCCTTGGAGATGACGCTTGTCAGCCGCCCGCCGATGAGCTTCCTGGTATCTACGTCATATACGGTAAAGAAGAGGTCATGGCTTATCTCCCTTGCAAGCATGTACCTGTTATACTCACTGTACTTAATGAACCGTGCCTCATTGCGGTTCACCTCAACGCTCCTGTCGGCTATCTGCCCTACCGATGCATTCCATCTGTTGCCCGTGCGCAGATCCAGCTTCTTGTTCTGGAAATCAGATTTGCCGACCTCGCCAATGAATGCGTTCCAGAGATCCATAGCTCAACAGATAGCTTCGAATCTATTTAAGCCTTTTCAAGCGCGGCACCGAATGTCCCTCCCGCTAACCGTGATCTTTACCCTGCGAGAATATCGAGCCTATCACCAAGGCCAATCCCATCCCTCTAGCAATCTTCAGCTCCATTGGTATCAGGGACAGCGCAATAGCCGATGCCAATCTGGCCATGGCTTTTGAGCACACAAGGGACAGGCTTAAGACCGCATTGCAGAGAGCGGCAGGCATGAAGGGAGCCAGCCTCGAAGGCCTCCTGCGCAATGCGGGATTCCATAAGGGCGCCGAACACACTGGAAGTAGCGTGCCGTTCTTTGCCAAAGGGGCAATACTACATGTACCATCTTCCATACTGGCCAGCCGCAAGCCCCTGCAGAAGCACGAGTTCTGAGGGCTTGTAAAGTCGCTAAAGCCGCGGCAATAGAGTGCCTCTAAAGGCTAATATCGCGCAATGCCGAATAGTGGAATAATCACGGGCGGCATCTAAAACATTTAAATACCTTCCCCTGCCTATTTAATATCGTCATATTGCTAAGCATCACTATTTTTGCTGGTCATTATGAAGATCAATGTAACTGAGAATACACCCCTGTACATACGCTTCAAAATCAGCGGAGCCAACTACAACCTCGCAAACGCAATAAGGAGGTTGGCAATCAACACCGTCAAGTGCTTCGCCATAGACAAGGTGACATTTTACGAAAATTCCAGCCCCATGTTCGACGAATACATAGCGCACAGGATAGGGCTGGTGCCGCTCATCTCACCCGCAAAGGGTTACGATGACCAGGATCAGATCTCATTCTCTCTTAGCGGCGAAGGGCCCGGGACAATCTATTCGAAGGACCTCAAGTCAAGCGACAAGGGGGTAAAGGTCGCCAATGAGAAGATACCGATAATCAAGCTCGCGGAGGGTCAATCGATCAAGCTCGACGCAAAGGCGGTGCTGGGCAGCGGGCAGAGGAGCGCGAAATTCCAGCCGTGCCTCGCAACATACAAGGCGCTATCCGATGACGAGTTTGAGTTTTATATTGAGACATTCGGGCAGATGCCACCTGCAGAGATCCTCTCCCGAACGTTAAGCATAATAACAGCAAATGTGAAAGAAGTAGAGAAACAAATCAAGAAATAGGCAGGGGTGGCAGAGCTTGGTCAAATGCGCTGGCTTGAGGGGTCAGTAGCTTTGTGCTTGCGTGAGTTCAAATCTCACCCCCTGCATTCAGTAAGGTTGATGTTATGTCATTTCACCATGTGCAGAACCATCGCCTAAGAAGGGCAGTCACCTTCACCAGCGGCGTTGGCGCGGTAAACAGTGCGCCGGACAAGGTACCAGCAGCGGATCCGAACGGATCCGCGTGTGACTACCTCTTTTCCGGCAGCCAGTCCTCGGCTAGCCGCATGCGCTTCGTGGCGGGCACAAGGAAAGCCATGGGGCTATGAGGCAAAAGAGATAGGATGATTAAATGGAAAGAGATATAGAGAAAAACAGTGTAAGGATATGGCTCACTGAGCTTGGCAAGGCCCAGCAAACAGGCAAGAATTCAGGGATCTGGCGCTACATCTACAACCTGGCGTCAAAGCCAAGGAGGAAGAGAATAGCCGTGAACATGTCCAAGCTGCAGAAATACGCTGCCGCAGGAGAGAACATCGTGGTGCCCGGCAAATTGCTCGGCACGGGAAGCCTGGACAAAAGTATAAATATAACTGCAGTCGAATATTCTAGCGGCGCACTAGCAAAGCTCAGGAAGGCCAAGTGTACTGTTGTAGCGCTCCCTGAGATGATGAAGAAGGAGAGAGTCAAGATAATAATCTGATGATCCTATGCCAGACTATGTTGTAGACGGGGACAGGAAGGTGCTTGGAAGGATGGGCAGTCTGGTAGCCAAGCAGCTGCTCAACGGCAACAATGTGTCAGTAGTGAATGCGGAGAAGGTCGTGATAAGCGGCCATATGGATGACATATTCGCTAAATACAAGCGCATGGTGGAGCTCACCGACAAGGCCAACCCTGAGCACGCGCCATACTGGTCGAGGAGGCCGGATCTCTTCGTAAAGAGGGTCATAAGGGGCATGCTGCCCTACAAGAAACCAAGGGGTAAGCAGGCGTACAGGAAGCTGCGGGTCTACATCGGCGTCCCAGAGGGGCTCAAGTCAAAGAAGACGCACGACCTCAAGGCGAAGACTCCTGATCGGATGTACGAGACTGCGGTGACCGTAAAGGAGCTCACCGAAAGCCTCGGTTACAAGGCATGATGTTTTTTTAGGTGAGAAAATGGAATTGATAAGAGAGGCGAGGAAGAGACTGCATCCTATACAGAGCGCACATCTTTTGGAGGCCACTGTGGACAATGACACGGAGCATATGAAAAAGGCTCTCAGGAAGGGGGCAAATCCTGACGCGAGACGCCAGATAAACTATTATTCAGGGTTCACTGCGATGATGATCGCCAGGTACAAGGGAAACGAGGAAGCGGAGCGGATCCTAAGGGAAGCCGGGGCGACGTTAAGCCTGCACGACCTGGCAGTTATACATAACTACGAACGCCTGCAAAGCAGGCTTGCGACGGCAAGAAGATGAGAATGATGGCAGAGGAATCAAAAGAATCAAAGGAATCAAAAGGAGTTGTGGATCTTGACAAGGAGCTGGCCAGCGTGTCGCAGCCCAAGGCGGCTGCTCCTGCGGCAAAGCGGAGCGCTGCGAGAGTGCCTAAGCAGAGGAAGGCGGGGGTAGGCCCATCAAAGAAGAGGGTTACCATAGCGAAGGGAAAGAGGAAAAGGGCCGTAGCCAGGGCATCACTCAGGCAGGGCACCGGCGTGATAAGGGTAAACGGTGTAGATATCAGGCTGATAAAGCCAAGGCTGATACAGGAGCTGATGCTCGAGCCGGTTCGCGTCACATCGCTTGCAAAGAATGTGGCAGCAGGCTCAGACATAGACATAAACGTGTATGGAGGGGGCAGCAGCGGCCAGGCGCAGGCTGTACGGACGGCGATAGCAAAGGTGCTGGTTGCGGCAAGTCCTGGAGATGCGCTAAGGCGCACATTCATGGAGTACGACAGGACGCTGCTGGCTGACGACTATAGGAGGGTGGAGCCAAAGAAGTTTCTGGGCACAAAGGCCAGGGCCAGGTTCCAGAAGTCTTACAGATGATATTGCATGATGACAAGGTCCGATGAAGGCAGGCAGGCAAGGCGCGCATTTGCACAGATGAGCTTGGATCCACGCTACTCATTCGAAATACGCAAGGCAAACAAGCTTTCAGTAAGGGGGCTGTCAGTGGCGCAGGATGCCCGCGATTCTTACAGAGGAGGCGAAGGCCAAAGTACCAGAAACAATATCAAAGACGCGGTTCGACTGCACGGTGAGGCAGCTGCACTCTTCGGCCAGGCAAGAGGCCACCTTGTAGACCTGGCAGAATCAGCCAGGCATGAGGAACGCAGGACCATTTTCACGGCCGCAGCCCGCCTTCTGCGTTTGCAGCAGGCAGAGCTGGGGCGCAGGGACAGCGCCGCAAGAAAGGACTGGCAGTTAAGGGCCAATCACGTTTAATCGATGATACTATGATGATACCTGTAAGGTGTTTCTCGTGCGGACAGGTCATAGCTGACAAGTGGGAGGCCTTCAACCAGAGGGTCAACAAGGACAAGGAGGATCCTGAGAAGGTGCTTGGCGACCTCGGCGTAACGAGGTACTGCTGCAGGAGGATGCTTGTAGGCAACGTTGAACTGATCGACGACATAATAAACTACGGAAGGAAGTGATGCTAAGATATAAAAGACTGGTCATGCAAAGGAATATCTACGGGGTCGTCTGCTAGCTTGGTTAGGCTCTGTGCTTAGGGAGCATAAGACCCGAGTTCAAAATAAGCTGTCGCTTATGAAACTCTCGGCGGCCCCGGATTAACGTTCAAGAAAGTTTAAATAGAATCATTGAATAAATAGAGATGTATAATCATGGAGAACGAATTGCTCATAGACCAGACGGCATACCTAGAGGCAGGAATACACATAGGCACGAAGATTACCACTCCAGGGATGCGCAGATTCATCTACAAGATACGCGAGGACGGGCTCTACCTGCTTGATCTTGCCACGATAGACCAGCGCATAAAGATAGCTGCAAAGATGCTTGCCAAGTACGACCCTAAGGAGATAGTCGTCACCGCGTCCAGGATATACGCGCTAACAGCAGCAAGCAAGTTCGCCGAGATAACTGGCACAAAAATGATAAGCGGCCGGGTCATGCCAGGGATGTTCACAAACCCTAACAGGAGCGATTTCATGGAGCCGAGCATACTGCTAGTGAGCGACACGAGGAACGAGCGCCAGGCGATCCGGGAGGCCAGCAAGACCAGCATACCTACCGTCGCGCTCTGCGACACCGACAACCTGATAAAATATGTGGACAACATAATACCGTGCAATAACAAGGGGAGGAGGGCGCTTGCCCTTATCTACTACCTGCTTGCAAGGGAATTCATGAAGGAGAAAGGCTTAATAAAATCAAACGAGGAGTTCAACTACAAGGTCTACGACTTCGAAGCGAAGTTGGAGATGAAGGCGAACTAGTTGTGAAGACGCAGAAAAGCGCAAAGAGGGCCCAGGCGGCTATCGATTTCTTAATGTCATATGGGATAGCGCTGATTGCGATAGCAATAACCCTGATAGTGATATACAGGATAGGTACAAACCCGTTCAACGCGCCTGATATGTGCACTGCAGCGCCTGGGTGGGCATGCAGCTACCTTTCTCTGAGCCAGGATGGGGTGCTGAACATCACAGTGGCGCAGTCCAGCGGCGCGGCACTATCGCTCACTGGCATCTCATGCTCCTCGCAGATCAATGCGACGGGCAACAAGCCCAGATCAGGCAACATATACGTCACCTCCCTGCCCATGTACTATCCTGCAGGCGCGTTCACCGCACCTAATGTGATATACAGCGGCACGGAAAAGACTTACAACCTCTACTGCTATTCGGGAAGCAGCAGCATCGCGAAGGGAAACCTCGGCCAGCCATTCACAGGTTATGTGTGGATCAACTACTCAACCCCGTATTTGGCCAACCAGAGGGCCATAATAATAACCTTCAATACAAAGTACTCCTAGCGACGGCAAAGGCCAAGGACAAGGTGTATATATTTTAGTATTTATTTCTTACATTTAGGGCTTTGTGTAATAAATAGCTTAAAACCACCTACTTTTTACACAAACTGGGGCTCTGTAGAAATCCTATCATAACCGACACAATATAATTGAGGTATCGGTGGATATTGTATACCACATCGATTACTTTCATTTCGCGTCTCTGCATCTTCAGGAGTTTGCTCCTCAACTCATCGCCAAACTTCCTCTTCT
>JAKAVK010000016.1 GCA_021817325.1 Microcaldota archaeon
TGGTTTCCTGCCTTGCGCTACTGACGCAGTTTGATATACTGAGCGCATCGCTGGGGCAGCTGCCAATCTTAGGGATAGTTATATATCTAGCGGTTAATCGCAAGGACAGGGTATTTGGCGTAGACAAGTCGCTGCATGAGAAGCACGAGAAGTGAAGGTTTTCAGCATTGGGCTGCGGAATTGGAGATTTATATTTCTTCATAGGGCTAATCTTACCATGTCTTTCAAGCCTATTGGCGGAAGATTCAAGTTCGGGATCGACATAGATGACATGTGGAGGTATGCGGGCATACCAGACCCGCCTTCGGTAGTGATCCCATTCCTTCTTACAAGGAAGACTTACAATGGTGAATTCAGTCTTCCGCCTGCCGCAGGCGTGAGGAGAACGCACGGTAGAGGAGAGCGTACAGACTCGCTTGTCATGGAAGAAAACAGCCACGACACCTCAAGATTGTCAAGGAAGGTGGCGGTCTTCATCAAGAAGAGCGGGATAGACTACGTCAGGTGCTGGTTCCCCTGGAACTTCTTCGAGTCGGATATAGAAGAGGGATTCCAATTCCCCCTTGATGACTTTGTCAGGGCGATGCACGAAGCCGGCGTAGGAATTGTTGCGGTTGTCGGTGACGGCTATCGCAGGTTTGTGCCACGCGGCGCAAAAACTTCAGACATTGATGCGTACATCAAGCAGTTGGTGAAGTCATCTGAGGAGATCGTAGACCACTATAAAGGAAGGATAGATGTATGGCAGATAGAGAATGAACCGAACAGCTGGGCTGGCCAAGCTATGGTGGACTGGCGCTCAGGGGCTATCTGGTTTGCCCCTAGCAGTCGTGAGAAGATACTAGGCGCGCTTGCAGCAGTCGTCAGAAGCGAATCTCCCAGGTCGAAAATAATAATCAATATAGATTATTTGGGATTGAAGGTGGACTGGCGGATGTACGAGAGGTACTGCGACATGATAGGCCTTGATCTTTATCCAAGCTATATTAACCCTTATGCCACTGCGGTTGCAGGCATAGGAAACTTGGCTGAACAGGTAGGCAAGGAGACAGACATGCCGATCTATATCATTGAGACAGGGTATCCTACAGGGCCGCGGCTGCTGGGCTTCAGCAGCGCTAGGCAGGCGGAATATGTCTCCTCGGTATGTAGGCAAGCCTCGTCGTGCGAGAAGCTGAGTGGGCTTGGAATTTACAGGTTTGCCGACAGCTATTGGGACTCCTTTCCGCCGCAGGAGAACCACTTCGGCCTGCTGACCGTGCAAGGGGAGCCAAAACCTGCATGGAATGAGTACGTTAGGCAGATAAGGCGCGCACACGGCAGATAGTGCGGCTTGCTGCTGAAGCTTGCCTTGTTGAGAATTGTTATATAAATCTAGACTTGCAGATAGCTCTATGAGGTCATGATAATCATACTTTACTTCATCGCGCTGCTGGTTGCCGGGCTGGCTGCAGGCATCATTGGCGCGATGAGCGGGCTGGGTGGCGGTGTTGTAGTAATACCCGTACTCACACTGCTGTTTGGGATACCGCTCGAATACGCCGCAGGAGCAAGTCTGGTTGCCACGATAGCAACCTCGAGCGGGGCGGCAAGCGCCTATGTGAAGGACAAGCTGGCCAACATAAGAATAGGCATGTCGCTTGAGGTTGCCACCACCCTTGGCGCGATTGCAGGCTCGCTACTTGCGGCCTACGTCTATGCGCACGGAATAAGCAGTTACCTGTTCATCCTGTTCGGCGTGGTCCTGCTCGTATCCCTATACCCTAGCTTCAAAAAGTATAGGAATGCGCGCAGAAAGAATGAGATCAGGGACTGGACCACACAGCTCTTCCAGCTATCAGGCAGCTATTACGATAAAGCCAGGAAAAGAGTTGTAAGGTATTCCGGCTCGCGGTGGTGGCTTGGGGAGGCGGTCATGGCAGTGGCCGGGCTGATGTCAGGCCTGCTTGGCATAGGCTCTGGTGTGCTGAAGGTGATGGGCATGGACTGGGGAATGAGACTGCCGATGAAGGTCACGACAGCGACTAGTAACTTTATGATCGGGGTTACCGCTGCGACGGGCAGTGCCATATACTGGGAGCTTGGATACATACAGCCATTCATAGCCGCACCAGTAGTAGTAGGGATACTCATAGGGGCATATATAGGTTCTATACTCTTGGATAGGACAAGAGGCAGGAACATACGTATGCTGTTTCTGGTGGTGCTTGGCATAGTTGGAATTGAGATGATGCTTAGAGGATTTGGTGTTGCATGATGAACATGAATTACGCCGTATCTTACGTGCTTATGGCCGGAGTGATTGCGAGCCTGCTGCTCCTGACAACCGGAATAATACTGCTATTCCTAAACGGAGGAAGCAATGGCTTCTCCATCTCCTCAATCTCGCGAACCGATACTCACATAAACTCCTCGCAGTTCCCGGTGTCTGCAGTGCTGAGCGGGCTCTCCACTTACCAGGGGCTGGACTTCATACTCCTCGGGCTCATGGTCCTCATAGCCACGCCTGTTGTGCGTGTCCTGCTCTCGGTGCTCATTTTCCTGTACAAGAGGAATTGGCTATACGTTGCAATAACCCTGATCGTATTCATAGACCTTATGGTTGCTGTGTTCGTAGTTCCGGGACTGCTAGTGCACTAGCGTTTTGCGGGTCTGGTATGTCGGGACTCGGGCGTGCTTTTATGCACCATGGAAGGCGTGCAGGCATGGCATAGGATGACTATATAAATATAGGGTATCCTAAATATGTACGGGCTAATCGAAAGGATAGTTTTAAAAGGCAAAACGCAGATTCTGTGTTAGACGACCCATACATTAGATGCCTGATTATATGGAGAAAAGACCGGTCCACGAGAATATAATCCTAGGGGTGATTCTGGTAGCGGTGCTCATGGCCGCGATAGATTCGACAATAGTGCTCCTTGCGTTTCCGGCGATAACGTCATCCCTGCACTCCAATCTGGCAACGATAATTTGGGTCATACTCATATACATGCTGATAAGCGCGGTAGCCACCACCCAGTTCGGAAAGATAGGGGACATGTATGGCAGGAGCAGGATCTTCATTGCAGGGCTCGTAGTCTTCACTGTGGCTTCATTCCTCTGTGGCATAGCGCCTACGGACATATTCCTCATAGCATTCAGGGCCGTGCAGGGGATAGGAGGCGCGATGATCTCAGCGACAAGCAGCGCAATAGTGGCGGATACGTTCGAGAGGCACAGGATAGGGAGGGCTTTTGGGTTCACCGCGATGGCCTATAACATTGGTGCCATACTAGGTATAGTCCTGGGCGGCTTCATAACGACCTTTGTAGGCTGGCAGTATATCTTCTTCATAAATGTTCCCATAGGGATTGTTGCGCTTGTGCTAGGGATCCGGTATATCTCTGACAAGCAGACATACCAGTCAAAGCTCGACCTCCCGGGCATGTTCACCCTGACGGCTTCATTGGTCTCGCTTCTGTACGGGGGCATAGACTTCGCCTCGTCCGGGGCCAGCCCGCTCGACATCGGGCTCGTAGTGCTCGGCCTAGTTCTCGGAGTCGCATTTTACTTCATAGAGAAGAGGACCGAGAGCCCAACAGTGCACCTTGAGATATTCTCAAACATCGTATTCAGGAATTCGGTTCTTGCATCACTGCTGCAGGGAATGGGATTTCTGGGGGTAATCTTCATGATCATCATGTACCTACAGGGGGTACGTGGCTTCAGCCCGCTTATTGCATCGCTTATCCTGGTGCCTGGATATGTGGTTAGCGGTGTGGTGGCCCCTTTCATGGGCAGGCTCTCTGACAAACAGGGCGCAAGGATAATCGCTACACTGGGCATCTCGCTGCAGCTGATAGGTGTTATAGTTTACATGTTCGTTACCCCCGCATCTACAATATACCTGATAATACTCGGTTCACTGATCATGGGAATAGGCGGCGCCATGTTCTGGCCTGCAAACAGCAGCGCTGTAATGGCGCACGTTGAGCAGCAGAGGTTTGGCGTGGCATCAGGCCTCCTCAGACTCTTTTCAGGCATGGGGATGATGGTAAGTTTCATAGTGGTATTTGTAGTGGCTTCACTGTCAATACCGCGTGCCGAGGCATTCCAGATATTCGTTGGCACTTCAAGAATAGATTCCAGCCTATCCTCGGCTTTTATGACAGGCATGCACATCTCGTTTATAGCCATGATCGCGCTGCTGCTGGTTGCCGGAATAATCTCACTTACTAGGGGGAAGGAGGACAGGGGAAGCAGGGACCACAGGCAGTGAATAGGTACAATGACCTGGCCTATCCATCCGATCCGTGCTATCGCAAGCCAAATCAGAAGGCATGACGCGTAGTTCACGCCTCCATCTTCGCGACTTCCTCTGCCAGCTTGCCGATCTGCTGGTTTCAACCCATCTCCATTCCCTGCAGCATCATCTTTGTCTTGCCAGCAGCTGCTTTTGCCACGACTATGTGTAGCTTATTGGCTTGCCTACTGTTGGCATATTGGCATTTGTCATTTTATTACCCCACTGGACATTGTCAGTGCTTGTAAAAGTTCCTGATCCATTTGTGCTCCTTTAGCTTCGCTGCCTCCTCCCCAGATAGTTCCCCTTCAGTGGCCCTGGCATTCTCGTATATGTGCTTTGCGCTGGTTGTTCCGGATATCGCAGTAGTGACCGCAGGGTTGCTTAGGCAGAACTGCAGTGCCGCCTGAGCCAGTGTCCTGTCCCTATTCTCAAGCCACCTGAGCCCGTCTATCCTGACAATCACCTCGGCAAGCCTCTCCTTTGTGAAATAATCGCGCCTCCAGTCGGCAAACTCGGTCTCCTTAGTGAACTTTCCGGCAAGGGACCCCTCGTCGAGCGGGACCCGCGCTATTACGCCGACGTCCCTAGCCCTGCATAACGGGAAGAGCGTATCTGCGGGGGACTGATCGAATATATTATATATGACTTGCAATGCATCCACTTTTCCGCTCGCAGCAAGCTTCATTGCAGATGACGGTGAATGGTCGTTTATGGAGACGCCGGCATATTTTATGATTCCGTCCTTCCTAAGCTGGCTGAATGCCTCCTGCCATCCTGGCTCGTTGATCCATTCATCTTTCCACACATGCAACTGGAGAAGATCTATCTGCCTGTTTCCAAGGTTCCGGTAGCTCTTCATTGCACATTCTATCACATGCTCCTTGGGAAAGACGTTATCCGCGTTGCCATCGGCAGCCGGCCATTTAAGGTCTTTTGGAGGAACCTTTGTGGCTATTATTATCCCTTTGTCCGGGTTTTCGGCTGCAAATCTACCTACCAACTGCTCGCTGTGGCCCTCGCCGTAGCGCAGGGCTGTATCGAAGAAATTTATCCCACAGTCCAGTGCGGCCTTGAGCGCCTCGGCAGACGCCCTGTCATCCGCTACCCACTTGCCGCCGCCTATCTCCCAGCATCCGAATCCTATCTCTGATATCTTGAGGCCCGTCTTGCCTAGCGTCCTGTATCTCATTTAACCACATATAATATTCGACTGATTCGAATATAAAAAAGCGTTTTGCTTTCGTTTATTTGACAATGAAATAGTTTACTGAATAGATGCTCTTGTTGCGCTTCATCAGGCTAAAGAACTCCCTGGTCCGCCCTGCGGTCGTGTGCAGGGTGAGTATGTCTATACCCGTTCCAGGATGATGGTGATGCACATCCGTCTCTATCGCATCCTTGAACTTGTGGATCAAGTCAGATACATTGTTCTTCTCCGTGTCCTTGTATGCGAGGACAAAGATGCTCTCCACATTACCATGCAAAGATTCCAGTACCTCGTAGTCCTTCACTAGGCTCATCACGGCACTACGCAGCATCTTAGACCTGCTCTTATAGCCAAGTCGCTTCTGCACCTGAACCAGCTGCTTCAACGCCTCCTTGTCTATCGATATGCTTAAGATCTCCATCGCACCACATGACCTATTGTAGCCTACAATTAATAAAGTTTATGCAAAAGTTTATTAATCAATACTTATTAACATCTGTTTAAATCTCTATTATCTAATTGGTGACGCTTGTGCAGCTGAGTAGGCATAGATACGCGGTTATAGGCATATTCATCGCGCTTGTTGTGGTAGCGGTCCTGTATTATGTACTGCCAAGAGTGAATCTGGCGTACATACTTAACCCTACGGGCAATCTGACCGTAGTAGAGATCCTGGCAATAGCGTTCGTCTTGGGCCTGCTGCATGGGATAACACCAGACGAACACACGTGGCCGATAACGTTTAGCTATGCTGTGGGAAGCTACAGCACTAGGAAGGGCATGAAGGCAGGCTTTTCCTTCTCGCTGGGTTTTACCGCACAGAGGGCGTTTCTTACAACCCTTGGATTCCTTGGCCTGGCGACATTTTATAAGACATACAACCTGGATGGCCCGGTCTACGTGCTTGTAGGGATAGCAATGACCGTCGTAGGCATGTACATACTCAATAAGAGACTCGACCTGCACATCCCGCTTGACAAGCTCTTTGGGAGCGAGCACCATACCGGAAGGTCTGAGCGAAAGCCTATGCACGACGTCAGGCCGCGCGTGGCGGTGGTCCACGGCCTCATAGCAGGATTTGGGTTTGGAGCCTATGCGACCATAATAACCTTTATACTGGCCCCCCACGTCCCGAGCCTTCTGTATGCGCCGCTTGTCGGAGTGATGTTCGGATTAGGCACCATGGTGATGCAGATAGTTTTTGGTGCGATCTTCGCTAATTTTGCAAGGCTCAGAAATCTCAGCGAGAGCCAGGTAAAGCACGTGGGCAGGAAGACCGCAGGCAGGACGCTTCTGTACGGGGGCATAGCATTTGCAGTAATAGGGGCGCTGGTAATAGCATTCCCAGCCATAGACCAGCTTGCACTTAGCACAGGCAATTCCATACCGAACCTTGATTCAATAGGGGTATCGACAGTCCTCGTCCTGCTTGTCGTTGGCGTGATTGGGATAGGCAGCTTGATACGCGGCTTCGGCGAGATGCTTTCGCTGAGCCACGGCAGGCGCAGGAAGTAGCGCCCATCTCCACCTGGCCAGGCCGGCTGACTGCGGTTGTTATAGCAATAACATTTAGAGACTGAGGACTGGCGAATCGCAGGCATCGTAATACTTATAATCAGTGCGTGAGAGATACTGCTGATGGAGAAGGATGATATCATTAAGTCGGTCGCCGAGCGCGTCAAGGAGAAGATGCTTGGGGAGAGCACAGGGCATGATTGGTGGCATGTCTATCGCGTGTGGAAGAACGCTATCTACCTTGCAGAGCATGAGAAGGGCATCGACGTATATGTGGTGCAGTTGGCTGCGCTGCTTCATGACATAGCTGACTGGAAGTTCAGCGGCGGCGATACCACCGCAGGCGCAAAAATGGCAAGAGAGATGCTGGAGGATGTTGGCGTGGAAAGGGGCTCGATTGAGATCGTCTGCGATATAGTTGAGAATGTCTCGTTCAAAGGCGGCTTTGGCACGAGGCTCTCGACCAAGGAAGGCATGATTGTCCAGGATGCTGATCGCCTTGATGCACTAGGCGCCATAGGCATAGCAAGGGCCTTCGCATATGGTGGGTCGAAAGGTAGGGAGATTTACAATCCGGGCATATCCCCGCTGCAGTATAGGGATTTCGAGGATTACAAGAAGTCGAATTCGAGATCCACAACGGTGAACCATTTCTACGAGAAGCTCTTTCTCCTGACAGGGCAGATGGGCACCGAGGCAGGCAGGAGGATCGCGAGGGAGCGGGAGGAGTTCATGAAGGAATATTTGGATAGGTTCTATGAGGAATGGAATGGAAGGAGGTGACCATATGAGGCTAAGAAAGCTTACAAGGGAGGAGCAACGAATCATGATAAACAAGGGCACCGAGATGCCTTACACAGGCAAATACGACAACTTCTACAAGGAAGGCCTCTACATGTGCAGGAGATGCGGCGCCGCGCTCTTCAGGTCTGATAGCAAATTCGACGCGCATTGCGGGTGGCCGGCCTTCGATGACCAGATACCAGGTGCGGTTGAGAAAGGGGAGAGACAGGGTCTGGTATTCGGAACAGAAGTCCATTGCGCCAGGTGCAAAGCCCATCTGGGACATGTCTACCATAATGAGTTCTTCACCAGAAAGAACATACGGTATTGCGTTAACTCTATATCGATGGCGTTCGTACCGAAAGGAAAGCTGCACGGCAATGGCAGATCGTTGTTTTATAGGGGCAGGTAAGGCAGATGGAGGAGGATATAAACCCCGCTATGCTGATGCTGGTAAGCATGGTAAGCGTACTGGTAACCCTAATACTTACAGGTTGGCTTGGCGGTCTTGCATTCTTCAATCTCATATTGTCTCCAGCATACCTGATCCTCGGTAGAGAAACGCTTGCAAGTCAATCTGCGGTTGGATATCTATGGGCAATCGCATCGATACTCTTACTGTTATATTCGTGGGGATACCTGAAAAGCCACAAGTATTGGGCGGGGAGCGCCAGGCCAGAGATATTTGCATGGGCAGCAAGCGCCCTTGTGACGCTCTGCATTGGCGCTTTTGGGATATTCTCGCCTCTCATCTCATGGTATTTTCTAACCAAGGCGGCAAATAATTATTGATCTGCGATTGCAGTAAAAACATAGGCCGCTGCGGATTCATGAGGATATAAAGTTTTGCGGTTTCAGCGAAAAGAGCCGCTCTGCGCCCATGTTGCGCCAATGTTTGCATTTTAACACTTCTTTCCTATATGCGTATTCTTCCGCATCCTCAGCAAATCGCCTAAATTTGCCTAATCCGTGCGTGTGCGCCTGGGCGGATTCCTGTTTGGTAAGTGTGCGCTTCTTGGTGCGTTGCATGGTATTTGCCTAAGTGCTGCCTTCCTGTGGATCGGTTGGCGTTCTGTATGTGGACAGGCACATGAGTTTAAATAAGCCAATATGAAAGTTGATAGTATGGCAACAGGTACGAAGTCGATAGTACTCGGTGGTGGTTGTTTTTGGTGTACCCAGGCGGTATTTGATATGTTTAAGGGAGTTGTCAAGACAACGCCTGGATACGCAGGAGGGCATACCAAGAATCCGACATATGAACAGGTATGCAGCGGCACTACAGGGCATGCAGAGGTTATCCAGGTAGAATATGAACCCGAGGCCATCGGCCTTGAGAAGATCCTTGAGGTCTTCTTCGCATCGCACGACCCTACGCTAGTCAACCGGCAAGGTGCGGATCTTGGATCACAATACAGATCAATAATACTATATAAAAACGAAGCACAACGAATGGCAATCGATGCATACATTAAGAAGATTGCGGGAAACTATAGGAAGCCAATAGCTACGGAGCTGAAAAAACTTGATAAATTCTATCCTTCTGAGGGGTACCATATGGAATACTATAAAAACAACCCCTACGCACCGTACTGCATGCTTGTAATAAGGCCCAAGATAAATAAAGTCAGGAAGGCGTTCGACCTCTGAATAACCGGCTTTGACGCTTATCTCTTGCGTAGCAGGTAGAACAGTATAGCCATTGAGAGTGCGAGCATGATGGTACCTGCTGTGGTGAACAGCACAAGCTCCAGTCCAGCTGCGGTGCCTGTCATAAGGCCCGTGTAGGTTGCGGAGCCGCCTAGAAGGTACGGATACTGCAGCATTCCGAAGAGCACTATCAGGGCCATGAAGAATGGTACTACGAAGTACTTTACGTAGCCTGACAGCTTGAGCGCTGATGCATAGATTATCGAGACCATTATGGCTGCAGCGACAACGGCATAGAGGTCATGCTGCGCGTTTGCTAGTATAGAGGTGTACATGTAAGAGCCAAGCAGAGCGAGCACTATTGAAAGAAGAAGGAAGAGGAGCGATGCATTTCTCATGCGCCTGATGTCGAAGCATAGCGCGGTGGCTGAGAGTGCCAAGAGCACTGCGGCTATGAACATGATTATTCCAAACGGCTGCGCAAACATCGGCAGGATTTCCAGTGCGCTAGTGTGGGCATTGACGCCTGCGCCTGTCACTCCGGAGCTGAGGGTCATGATGACTATGAATGCTATGATGAGAGTGGACCCGGAGTAGAGAGTTAGGAAGCCCTTCTCGTCTTTGGGCATATGGGAGAGCTCGCTATACGCAAGGAATGCGTTTCTTGCTATCAGGAAGAAGCCGGCCGCGAGCAACGGCACAGCATATACCGTACCTATCAGCGTCAATGCCTTCGGATAGGTAGCCTCCAGGTTAACTATGTAGAATATCGCAAACGTGCTGTCTATTTCCCAGAGCGCAAGCAGGTAGCCCTTGAGCTTTTCAGAATAGCTCTTGAAATCGAACAGTGCTATGAGTGCTATGCCGACCTCGAGCAGGAAGAAGAATAGGAATGAGGCAAGTATGGCATAGTTCTGTATGTAGAGGTAGTTCATTTGCCAGACCTCAGCTCAGCTGACAGGGGCCTTTTGTTGAAGTAATGCTTCAGAAGCAGAAGGGATAGCGGGCACACGATCACATAGAAAGACAGGATTGCGATGCCTGCGGGTAGTATTCCTGGGGAGAGATTGGCTGCGGATACGACAGGCATGACATTATATATTATCCATGGCTGCCTGCCGACCTCGTCCATGATCCAGCCGCTCTCGAGAGCGATAACCGCAGCGAATCCGCAGAGTACAAGCAGCCAGAGCACAAGCTTATTCTGCAGAGGCGCCTTCCTGAACACCATTAGGAGTACGACAAGAAGCAGGAAGAAGCCCAGAGCAAATCCTATGAAGACCACAGTATCGAAGAGCAGATGTATGAAGAGCGGAGGCCATGTGCTCTTCGGGTATTGATTCAACCCTGGTACGGTTCCGTTGGCGCTTCCAAACAGTAGTATACTCTGCATATTAGGTATCAGCACGTAGTCCTTTAGTGTATTTCCCGTGTATATGCCACCTATAACCTCGGGCGCGTGAGACTGCGATACCAGGTTCATCTCTATGGCGGCGTATTTCTCCGGTTGCTGCAGATATAACTGCGTTATCGACAGCGAGCCGGTCAGCACCACGAAAGGCACCGCTACCGCTGCGATCCAGAACGTTATGGTTACGGCTTTCCTATAATAGCTCCTTGCAACAGGATCCCGGGACCTCATCGTTGAATAGGCGAAGTAGGCCAGCAGCATAAGCGAGCCAGCCAGATATGATGTAAATATCACGTGTATTATCTCTAGCCTCGTTGACGGAGAGCTGAAGACGGCGAGGGGATTGACCCCTGTTATGGTGCCACTCTGCAGATAGGCAGGGATATTGAAGCCGACAGGAGTATTCATGAAGGCGTTGATTGAGGTTATGAATGCGGCAGTAAGCAATCCCGCAATAGCTACGATCAGGATCGTGGCCGCTCCTGAATAAGGGTGCCTCAGTTTGGGCCTGAAATAGATGTAAATTGACAAGAAGATTGCTTCTATGAAGAAGACGAACGACTCCGCGACCAGAGGCAGGATTGCTACTTGCGAAACCAGCGCCATGAACTCTGGCCATAAGAAGAGGAGTTCAAGTGCCACGATTGTGCCCGATGCAGTTCCGATGGCAAAGAACAGGATAAATGCGGTTGCAAGCCTGCGCGCAAGGACGATGTATTGCTTGTTCTTGGTCCGGACATATGCGATCTCTGAGAAGAAGATTACGAGCGGCAGCGTAAGCCCTAAAACAACGAAGAGTATGTGAATTGCAAGTGATGAGCCCATCAATGCCCTGTCGAATAGAACAACATCCAAAAGGCCACGCACCCTAGTTGATCCACTTAATAATATTTAATAAAACCCTTCTGAATATAATAATTTGGGTTTGCAGCTGCTGCTTCACAAGTGTATAGCATAGGTGTTCCGGTAGACCCTCTTGCCCCTCTTCAAGCCGTAGAGCGTGTACGACTGGACGACCTGCAAGCGCATTCTCAGTATCATCGAATTGACTACCGACTTGCTGCTGACGTATATGTCCATGCCGCTCTCGTTCTCCTTCTCCTTTGTTATGATGGCTCCGCTCTTGCTTATGTATCTCTCTATGCGCGCCCTGGTCCTCTCCACCCTCTCCGGGTTCCCCCGCAGCTGTATGAGCGCCTCGTAATATTCCCTTGCGATCATACCGCAGCGGTCGCAGAATGCCTTATCGTACCTTATAGTTATCTCCTTCTCTGCGGCGAGGACCCCGTCCTTTGTATCCTCGTTGAATTCCACGAGCGCCTTCTGCCCCTCGTACGCCAGCAGGTTGGTGCTGTGACCCTTGAGCCCGAATGCTATCGCAGAGTTCATGGAGCTGCCTGATTCGTTCTCATAGCGGCTGCCTGTGTAGACTCTGCCGCACTTCCTGCATACCTTCACCTTGACCAGGTCCGGAGATTTCTTGAGCAGGCGCAGCTTTGCGCAGTTCTCGCAGAAATCACCGTAGAATTTGGCATCGGACTCCGACCTGCTGCATGACGCACAGTACCTTGGCATTGGCTCACTGTTTTGAATAGTGCCTGCTGAGTATGGCTCCGTACGCCGGCCTTGTTATAAGTGCACCTAGCATTGCGCCTATTATGGTTGATTCGGAGAATCCTATGACTGTGACAAGGGAGGTGGAGAAGAGAAGAGGCAGCATGGCGACAATGAGCAGCGCGGCGTCCGCCCACACGACATAGAAGGCCTTGCCAAGCTTGCTCTTGATTGTCGATGCTTCGGTGTGCTGCACCAGCAGCTCATCGGATATTATGATCTGGGCATCTACTCCGGTTCCGACAACTGCTATCATTCCAGCAACGGCGGCGAGATCTATAGTGCCTACAAGGCCCACTATTGAGCCTATTATAAATAGCTCGCCAAGAGTGGTCAGCATTATTGGCCCTATGAGGAAGCGCCTCCTGTACCTCACCGCGATAACGACAGTGACCGCAATAACCGCGAGGAGGGCGGCTATTAGGCTGATGACCTCGGAGTTCTTGCCCAGTTCCGGAGGTATGGTAGTTGGCGTGCCCACTATGACGTGCACGGGCAAGGCGCCTCCCCTAAGTATGCTGGCGATCTGCTTGCCCTGCTGCGTTGAATAATTCTGCTGCTGGTAGAGGGTCATGTTGGATGGCGCGACCCCAGATATCAGGTAGCTTTGTGCGACATTGCCGTTTGTAAGCGAAGGCGAGAGGGTGGGAGCATCCAGAAGGCCCATGGCAGGCCATGTATTAAGTATTGTCTGCGTACTGAGCCCGTTGGCCACGACCTGGAATACAGGGGTCATGTTTGAGGTGCTCTTATACGAGAGGGTGTAGTTCAGCGTGGTCAGATTCTGTATTATCGAATTTGGCGTGTTCCTTGCAAGTATGACAGTGCTGTACTTGCCCCTGTTTGCGGAAAGGAACTGGTATATTGTATTCCAGTTGCTGAGGTTCTTGTTATATATCTCCACCGGTATGGTGCTGTTGGCAAACGCGGCTGCCTTGTTTATCGCATTGACCTTTGCGATCGTTGTCGCACCACCTAAGCCAAGCGATGATGATTGTAGCAGTGAAGAGTTAAGCAGCATTATCGAGTTGGAGGGCCTGTCTAGAAATAGGTAAATGGGCTGGTTTGCCTGCCCGAAGACGACCTTTGAGAAGCGCACGGCTGCCTGCTGCGTTATGTAGAAGTCAACCTGCCATTTTGCAGTTGTCGTGTTCACCTGGACTGGCGCTGGTGAGACGCTGCTGTCCTCCACGCCACTGCCGTTGATCGCCTCCTTGCCGTTCACCACCCCCTGGAAGACGCCCTGGTTCTCTATAACCTTTACGGTATTCTGTATGCTCGAGTTTGATACATTGGAGAGCTGTACCACAACTTCCTGGTCCCCTACCCCCTGCACTGTCACCTGGCTGAGCCCGAATGACGAGACCCTCTGCTGAAGTATCCCTATAAGCGCACTCATATTTGACGAATCGACAGGATGCTGAAGCGTTATCGGGATCTGCGTGCCTCCCACGAACTCCATCCCGAAGTGTATGCCGTATACGGCATCGAATATGGCCAGGGCTACGACTATCGCTATGAACGCCAGGATCCTGATATCGGTAAGGTAATCCTTGAGTGACATGTCATGACCCCCTTATCTTCTCCTTCCTCTTCATGTAAAGCAGTATGATTGATGCATTGCCCAGCCACGTGGTCGCTATATCGCCTATGAGGCCGAATAGCACCACACCTGAGATCTCATAGTACGTGGGTATGTAGGCTACCAGGGATACGACGAAGAGCACCGCAAACGAGACTATTGCAGTCAGCGTCATTGTAAGGCCGGTCCTCATTGAGGAGTACGCACGGTCCTCAGGACTGCCTTCGTGGCGCTTTATTATCCTGATCGAGGTAAGCACGTCGGTATCTATCGAATAGCCCATCAGCATCAGCAACCCGCCTATGCTCGCTATTCCAAGCGGTATCTGGAGTACCGCCATGGCACCCAGCGCAATTATCATGTCGTTTGCCGCCCCGAAGATCACAGCAAATGATGGCACCAGCGTCCTGAAGATGAAGAAGACTATTATTGATACGAGTATGAATGCAACTATTATAATGTAGCGCAGCTGGGATAGGAAGTACTGGCTCTGCTGCACGGTTATCTGCTGGTAGGAGTATGAAGTGAATGGCAGCACAGAGTGCAGCTTGTTTATTACCTGGCTCTCGTAGACAGTGCCTGCCGCAGTGTAGCTGTTCTGCGCAGTGGTCACCATCTGGCCGACATCCTGCCTATTGAAGCTCTGGTTTGCCCCGAACGGGGCCAGCGCAGCCAGCTCGCCTGCCAGTGATGTGCTAATCCCTGCGGTTGACTCGTTGATTCCGTTCTGCTCTGCTGCAAGCTGGGCTAGCAGCGTCTGGTTTCCAGGAGCGCTTGTAAGGGCCTGCTGGGTTGCAGTCTCATTCACGATGTACGTATTGTATTTGGAGTCGTAGCTGTAGACCTGGAGCAGGTATTGGTACGCATCAGACAGGGACTGGTTCGTCGCTATGGTAATGACAATGGTTCCTGAGCTTCTCTGGATTGACGGAGAAGGCACATGCAGCGCAGAGCTGACCTCGCCTGCTATCTGCGATGTTGGCTTGATGGAATTGCTCTGCATGGTTATGCTGACCCCACCTGCAAGGGATGAGTCAAGCACCAGGTGGGTGGACGCAAGGTAGATGCTAATCACCATTAGTACTACAGGTACGAGCACCAGCCATTTCAAGTTCTTATGCGTGTATATGTTAGGTAGTTGCATCCTAATCAACAGAGTACTCAACAGAGGAGAGGGCTATGATGCTGCCTTGCAGAATCAGCCATACCTTTTCATCAGCTTGTGGTGCAGCGCCTGCACGAGGCCGAACACTATCACCATTACGGCGAGAAGTATGAGGTCCATCCCGAAGAATACCTGCGGGGAGAGGCCAAGTGAGCTGTATGACAGCAGGAAAAATCCGACTATCAGCAGGTATATGCTCCAATAGACACTCCTGAATATCCTCCAGCCTGCATGCCTCTCGTTATAATGGAGCTGCCTTTCCATCCAGAGCTGCGGGTCGACAATCACTACGTCTTTCTTCTTCTCTGCCATCGCTGCACCGAATATGTCAGATACTATTAGGGTATAAAGGTTTAAAAGCGTATTAGAGGAGCGCAGAGCGTTTTATACCTTCGAGGGTGGGATGTGATATGAATGGTACAAAAAGAGTTTGCCTGCGCTCCAAGTCTGATTGGAATTCCCCATATTTATATTTAACCTGCATTTTTGGATACCACGCCTGCGCAGCACCCGGATAGGAGTATCGGGCCTCTCGGTTTCGCATGTAGGGTTTTGTACCGGCAGCAAGCCTTATGGTCCATTTAGAATGCATGCGACCTGGGTGCTCTGCACAGCGACTGCAGCGGATCTCGCATCATGGACCATGCAGTATATACAGAAACTCTCGGATCTGACTGCAATACACGAATATAGGTTGTCTCTGTAACGTGCGGGGGGAGAGATTTGAACTCTCGTATCCACGAAGGAAACAGGCCCTGAACCTGTCGCATTTGACCAAGCTCTGCCACCCCCGCATGCAAGGGCCGGACCGTAAGTCCTCTTTATTAATACTGAGAATAATATATAGAAAGCAGTGATTTAATTGCTTATTGGTCTGATCGGCGCCCCGAACAAGGGGAAGAGCACGCTCTTTTCGGCAATTACAATGGCCCAAGCCGAGATCGCAGATTATCCGTTTACCACAATAAAGCCGAATGTGGGGGTCGCATACGTGACCAGAGAATGTGCAGAGAAGGGGCTTGGAGTAAGGTGCAACCCTAGGAACTCGCTCTGCAGCGAAGGTGTGCGCAGGATACCGATCAATGTCATTGATGTCGCCGGGCTTGTACCTGACGCGCACCTAGGCAGGGGGATGGGCAACCAGTTTCTTAATGACCTGGTTGGAGCGGATGTGCTTATACAGGTAGTTGATATCAGCGGCAGGACCGATTCCAGCGGAAACGCCTCTACGGGCAGCGACCCTGCAATCGATGTCTCGATGGTCAGGGATGAGCTGGTCCGGTGGCTTGCGGACATAATAATGAAGCACTCCTCGGCGCTCTCGCGAAGAGACGATGGGGGCAGGGCGCTTGCCGAACTGCTTGCCGGGCTAAGAGTGGATACGGACCAAATAAGACGTGCCGCGGAGTCGAGCTGCCTTACCCTCTCGAACATAAACTGGCAGACTGCTGACGCTGTGAGGTTTGCTGATGCGCTGATAGGCATAAACAAACCCGTTATCATAGCGGCAAACAAGCTTGACATTAGCGATGCGGGCAAGGTTGAGGAGCTGCGCAAGAGACTGCCGCACAACACGGTGATCGGGTGTTCGGCGGCCATCGAACTGGCTCTGAGGAAGGCGGCGAAGGCAGGCATCGTCGATTACCTTCCCGGCGACGCATCGTTTGCGGTGAGGAGGGATGTTGCGCAGGAGCAGGCCAAGGCTCTCGACTATATGAAAACATACCTTCGCAGCAACGGAGGCACAGGCGTCCAGGAATTAATCAACACCGCAGCGTTCGGCTTTCTTGGGAATATAGTTGTCTATCCTGTAGAGGATGAGCACAGGTACACCGATCACTCAGGCAACGTGCTGCCAGATGCCATACTTATAAAGGAGGGCTCAAGCGCGCAGGACCTTGCAATGCGCATCCATACCGATCTTGCAAAGAGCATGCTCTATGCAATAGACGCAAGGAAGAAGATCAGGGTGGCGAAAGACTATGTGCTCAAGGACAATGACATAATAAAGATAGTGAGCGCTGCAAAGTAGCAGGCAACCGGTTATCTAACAGCTTATAAATTCTGTATGAGATGCTGATCGTATGAAGATAGCGTTTGTCTACGACGTTGCGTACCCGTGGCACGTTGGAGGCGCTGAGGCGGTAACATTTGAGGAAGCGCGCGGGCTTGCAAAGGAGCACGAGGTTCACTTCTTCACTATGAAGTGGCCAAAGATGGGTGAGGAGTTTGTACACGAAAGGATAATATACCATGCAAGGCGCGGGATCAACCAGGACAGGCTATATAGGCATGGCAGGAGGTCGATAATGGAGGCTGTCTTTTTCTCTGTGGGGCTGCTGCGCATGTTCAGGCACGATTTTGACGTTGTTATATCAAACTATTTCCCAATACTCGATGCGCCCTTTGTCTATCTCTACTGCAAGCTGAAAGGCGCGAAGTATATAATGGAGGTTGATGAGGTGTGGGATCGGAACTACTGGGAGAGTTATCTGGGCCAATTTCTTGGCAGCATTGCCAGTGCGTATTCCAGCTTTGCAATAAAACTTGCCGATCATTACATCTGCATCTCCAGCGCTACAGCCGACAAGGTTGCTGCGGAGGGGATACAAAGATCGAGAATAACAACATACTGTCCTGTGATAAATGATGAGGAGCTCTCACGGATAAAGGGAGGGAACCCAAAGATGAGGGTGGTGTTCTCCGGCCGCTTCATAAGGGAGAAGAGGCTTGACAAGTGGCTTGACGTTATCGAAAAGGCCAGCGACTCGGTAAAGGGCATCGAGGCGCTGGTTGTTGGGAGCGGACCGGAGAAGGAGGGCATAGAGGCGATAGTGAAGCGGCGCAAGCTTGGGAGAATTGTAAAAATCGTCCCTTTCTATGAGAGAAAGGAGGATTTCTACAGGATGCTTAAGGAGTCTGCACTGCTGCTCAACATGTCCGAGAGGGAGGGCCTTAGCATAATCTGTATGGAGAGCGTCGCACTTGGAGTCCCAGTAGTTCTGCCAACCTACTCCCCTATCCCAGAAGAGATAAAGGAGATGTGCGTTGTGAGAAATGAGAGGGCCGTACCCTCCGCGGTGATCGAGATACTTAAGTCGCATGACAGGAGCAGGTTTGTCAGGAACACGAAGAACCTGCGGGGCTTCTCCACCTCGAGGATAGGGGAGGTGTATGCCGCTGTATTCAAAAAGCTTGGACTGCAGGAATAAGAATATTTGCATTGTATTATCAGGAACATTGGGATTCGCATGGCAGTCAAGAGCGTTACCTTAGATACCGTAGAGAGCAATGACTCGATAGACGCTGAGAGACTTGGCGGGGCGCGGAGAAAGCCAAGGCCCGTCAAGAGGCTGCCGCCGCAGGAGATGGGACCGCTTCGCAGCGCGTGCAGACCGTCGCATGCAAACAAAGGGATGCTTGCAACCCGTAGATCCTGACTAGATACCGTTTTCCCTCATCATGTTGATGTTGGCCTGGATCTTCTCGAGTGTCTGCGCAACCCTCATCCTTATGTCTCCGCGCATGTTCTCCTTCCTGGCAAAGAAGCGCCTTATATCGTCGCGCTCTCTTGCGGTTGATGCGACCCCCAGATTAGTCACAAAACGTTCCAGCATATGAGTGCCTGTGTCATACTTGCCAAGCAGCATCTTCCAGTTCTTCATTGTCCAGGCGGATATCACGTACCTTCCAATCGGATTCGAGGAGAGTATTGCAGGCAGGACATAGGAATCCTGGAGCCTGACATCCTTGGAGAAGGCAAACTTGAAGGTCCTCTCCACCAGCTCGTCAGTCCTGAAGATCGCAAGGGATTGCAGGAACCTCTGCCTCTCGTCAGGCATCTCGCTCTTCTTGTACAGTTCTATGAACTTGTCGTAGCGCCTGCTGTCGCCGGTCCACGCTGCAATGCTGTACACCGCGCCCTTGAGGTTTGTCTCAAGCTTGCCTCCCTTCACGTAGTCATTGAACATTGCCACCGCTTTATTCACCGTCGCCTCATGGCCAGCGCGGCCGAGGCCAGCTATGGCTGCACTCCTTAGCATTATGTCTATGTTTGTATCCTCTGGGCGCTTTTGCCAGCCCAGCCTGTCCAGTATGCGGTCATGATATGCGATGGACACCTCATTGATCCTCTCGCTGAGCTTGGTGCCGTAGAACATTGTGCTCAGCCATTGGATGTGCTGGGATATTCCAAGGTCGAGTGGATAATCGCAGTCCGAGCAATACCGCTCTATGAAGTCAAGGTAATCGGCGACCTGCATCTTTCCTGAGCGGGCCATGACAAAAAGGTCGTTCTCAACACCCCACGAATCGGTGCCTCGGATCTCCAACTTCTTTATGCGCTCCCCGAGCGCGTTGAGCATCCGCTCGGGATAGGCGGTCCTGTAGAGGTAGTGCTGGCCGTAGTTCAGCTTCACCCATGACTCGCCAATAAGGCCAAGCTGCATGCCCTCCTTATTCATCATCAGGAATTTGTCCTGCTTTTCTCCTTCCCTTATATATCTGACTGGAATGGGCCATACCTGGCGCTCTTTTAGCGGCGCATCCACGAGCAGGAAGCGCCTCTGCCGCAATTCGAGAGTTCCTTTGTCTTCCCTGATGTTTATTACCGGATAGCCTGGCTGGTCTATCCAGTAGCTTGCTACCTTTGTAACGCTCTCTCCCATCCTGCGCTTCGTCGAAGCCGCATCTATGGCCTCCCACAGGTCGTATTTCGTTGCGTTGCCATATGAATGGGCCTTGAGGTAGAGGTGGAGGCCTTCCCTGAATGTCTCCTTGGTCGCGTAGTTCTCGATCATGTGCAGCACTGTGCCGCCCTTCTCATAGCTGATGTTGTCGAATATCTGGTTTATCTCATCTGGCGTCCTTATTGGCACACTTATAGGGTGCGTTGTCATTAGCGCGTCTGCAGAAAACGCTGTTGCGACAACATTGTCGAAGTACTGCGCGTTCATCTTCCATTCAGGAAATACCGCATCCATCGCCTTGTAGCTCATAAACGTAGCAAAGCTCTCGTTGAGCCACAGGTCGTTCCACCACTTCATTGTGACAAGATCACCGAACCATTGGTGTGCAAGCTCGTGCGCAATCACCTCGGCTATCCGCTGTTTTGCAGTGACGGGCGATTTCTCCCTGTCGCCCAGCAGCGCTGTCTCCCTGTAGGTTATTGCGCCCCAGTTCTCCATAGCGCCGGCGCTGAAGTCTGGTATTGCAAGCATGTCAAGCTTTGGGAGAGGGTACTTTATTCCGAAATAGTCCTCGTAGAATGCAACGAACTTCTTGGCGTATTCCAACGGTAGCTTTGTGAGGGCCTTATTTCCAGGAACGGCCAGTATGCTTATTCTGATCTTGCCAACGGACCCCGAAGAGATATCGTACTTGCCCACGCCAAGGTAGAGCAGATAGGTTGACATGCGCGGAGTCGTCCCGAACTCGACAAGCTTCTTTCCTTTGCCCGCCTTGGACTGGGCTCTGACTGGCATGTTAGAGATGGCAGTGAAGCCGCTGTCTATAACCATACTTACGTCGAATGTCGCCTTGAAGTCGGGTTCATCAAAACATGGGAATGCGGCCCTCGCATCAGCAGGCTCGAACTGGGTGCTCAGGAGGTAGCGCTGCCTGCCTGACGATGTCCGGTAGCTGCTTCTGTAGAATCCATACATCCCATCGTTATGTATGCCTGTGAACTTTATCTGTATGACTGCGCTACCTGATACGCTCTTGGAAAAGCTCAGCACCAGTTCCTTCTCCTTCTCGTTCAGCCTTACCCTGGCTTTCTGCGCGATCCCCTTGCTTGACACGCTTGCCGAGTGTACCTTTAGCTCGTGGGCGTTCAACCTTATTGACCTGGCAGGCCTGCGCACGCGTACCGTTATGCTCTCCTCTCCGGAGAATCTGAACCGTTTCATATCAGGCGTGAATGTTATCCTGTAGTTCTCGGGTATAACGTTATCTCCAAGGGTCTTGTGCGATGCGTCATTCATTGAATCGGATTTGAATGGTATTGTCAAGCATAAAAGTTTTTGCACGCGGCGGCAGCCTATCTTCTTGCCTCTCTTTCAGGCGCGTGATTGCGATCGTAAAACAGATAAACGGCCGGGGTCGCAGACGCGCCCAGCTTAACGACCGCATTGACAATTTCCCGATATGGAGGTTTTAAGGCTTTTTCACCCATCTGCGTAAACGCTAGGGGTTTAAAAGCCCATCAGGAGCATTAAAGTAGGCCTGGCGTCTTCAACTGCGCATGTGCATTTTGTCGATATAAAACATCTGCTTTTTAAATGCCCCGCTTATGCATATGGTTAAAAGCTTTATCTACCCATAGAGGTTCATGTCTAGTTTGTTTCCTTTGGTAACGGAAATAACCAAGATACGTGGGATTGTAAGCATAATAAAGCAGAATAAGGGGGCAATAGGGCTCTCCGAGTTGGCTGACGAGGCTGATGAGGACATAGATGACCTTTTGCCGCTCGTGGAGGCATGCAACATTCTCGGCTTTACTACGGTCCACGGATCGTCTATAAAACTTACCGCAGCGGGCAGGAAGTTCTCTGCGACCAATGCCACTAGGATGGTACGGGACAAGCTTGCGCTTGTCGAGCCCTTCAGGAGCGCCATGGAGATACTTAGGAAAGATGGTGACCTGACCACCGCAGACCTGACACAGAAGCTGCGCGAGAAGGGAGTTGCATTGCATGGAGAGGAGGAGACCAACACCATACTTCTGAAGAAGATGTTTCTTAGGCTTGGGATACGCACAAGGCTGCTGTTCTACAATGCTGAGAGTGACATGTGGAGCGCTAGGGGAAGCAGCTGATGCGCTATCGCTATTTGGCTAGCGCAGCGTAGATGCGGTCCACTATGCTTGTGAACTCCTCGCTTCTTTTGTTTCTCGGGGCCTTGGAATTTATGTGGATTATCTCCTTGATGTGGGCGGGTTTGTTTGAGAGTATCACTATCTTATTGGCCAGCTCCACCGCCTCCTCTACGTTGTGGGTCACCATTATTACCGAATTAACCGATATGTTCTTGTCCTGCAGCATATAGGTTATATCGGAGCGCAGCGTGTTTGCAGTCAGGTCATCGAGCGCGCTGAAAGGCTCGTCCATGAGCAGGACCTGCGGCTCTGAGACTATGGCCCTCGCTATGCCGACCCTCTGCTTCATTCCGCCGCTTAGAACATTTGGATAATAGTCACCGAACCCGAAAAGGCCGAACTTCTCCAGGAGCGCCTGCGCCCTCTTCGTCTTCTCCTCGGCGCTTATGTTTATCAGCGAAAGCCCCAGCTTTATGTTCTCTATGTTAGTCAGCCATGGCAACAGCGCGAAATCCTGGAATACGAAAGACATCCCCACCGTAGGCTCGGTGACCTCCCTGTCCATGTAGTACACCTTGCCAGAACTGGGCTTTACAAGGCCTGCTATTATCCTTAGCATTGTGCTCTTGCCGCATCCTGATGGTCCCATGATGCATATGAACTGGCCCTTCCTGGCCACGAACGAGACGTTGTCTATTATCTTCTGCCTGCTGTCATCGAAGCCGAAGGAGACATTGTTAACAGATACCATCTTGGTTGCCTTCATGCATACACCTATTTAGCCATAAACCTTGGATACCTGCCTGTAGAAGCGCTTCCATACGAACGTGTTTATGATTATTATCATCACTATAAGGTTTATAAGTGCTATAATGAGCAGGGGCAAGTTCCCTGTCGATGCCGTATAGTCCAGCAGTTTGCCGATCCCTATCCCAACACTGTTGAGCACTGTGCCGCTTCCCGTTATGCCGCTGGTTGTGAAGTTCTCTGCCACTATGCTCACATTCCATTCAGCCGCAATTCCAGTCAGTGCGCCGGTTATGAATCCGGGCACGATCGCCTTGAGGTAGATCTTCCTCCAGGCATCTTTGCCCTTTACGCCGTACACATTTTTGACCTCGAGCACGTTGGATGGGATCGCCCTTGTACTGGCTATTATGCTGAATATGACGTACCATATGCCGCTAAGCGCATAAATTATGAATGTAACTATCTCGCTGTGGAAATGCATGCCCACGAAAAGTGCGGCGATCCCGGGAAGCAGGACTGTAGCCGGCACTGACGCCATTATCTGGAAGAGCATCAGGTACTTGGAGCTGTGCCTTGTGAAGAAAATCAAGTACACGCAAATTGGTATACCTATGGCTGCACATAGTGCGAATGCCAGCCATATCCGCACAAACGAATAAGCCATTGCCCGCAAGCTCATGAGTTCATACGAGAGCAGCAGGTGGGAGGTCGCCATGAAATACAGGAATACTGCAAGAAGCGCAATGATTATTGCTATCTGTATGTAGATGCCCCTTACCTTTATCCGTGGCGCCTTTGTTTTAGGCGGCACGGCTGCAAACGCGCCTGTAGGCTTCTGCACGGCCTTGGCAATTCCCTCCATCCTGGCCTTGACAGCTGTGATTGGATGGCCCGGTATTCTCCTGTGAAACCAGCTGACCGTAGGCCGCGACCTAGCCTGAACCTGTACATTTGTGCGCATGTACCTTGTTGCGTAACGCTCGAGCGGCCTGAAGAAGAGGAACCTCGTCCCTACTACAAACCCTATCAGTACAAGTATCGCAAGGAGGTAGCCATCCGGCGACACCGCAGCAAGAGCACTCCCCGGACTATATGCGACTATGTCGTATCCTATCCCGTGGATTACATGACAACAGGTAGGGTTCCCGTACGAGAATATCTCACTGGTCACAAGGAAGACTAGTCCTATGGACCATGAGAGTATCGACTGCTGCACTATCCTTGGGAACGCGGCGGGTATGAAGATCTTTCTTAGCCTTGTTACAAAGCTCATACGGTACATATCCGCAACTTCGATGAACTCGCGTGATATGGTCTTGATGGATTCGTATACGCCGAAGATTATGTTCCATAGCATGCTGGTTATGATGAGGAAGATCACAGCCGCATTTATCCCTATATAACCAGGCAGGTAGACTACAAATATTGCAAGGACGAGGGGAAAGAATGCAAGTATTGGCACGGTCTGGAGGATATCTGTTATCGGCAATATTATCTTTTCCGCTCTCGTTGACGTAGCCGCCCAGGTCCCTACAACTATGCTGACTGCTATGGACAGGCCCAAGGCTATGAACATCCTGACCCACGAGTATCCGGCGTCAACGATAAATTTAGCAAGGAGGCCCAGGTCTACCATAATAGACAGACTCAATAAATCGTTATAAGGCTTTCCGAATTAGTTCAGGGGAACAAATAAATAATTATCATATCAATTAACGTGAGTGACAAGATGGCTAGACGACCTGGAAAGAGGGGCAGGGTGGGCAGGCCTGCCAGGAAGGTAGCAAATACCCATCGTAAAAGCAGGGACAGGAGTAGGCGTTTGCACAGGAGCGCTGCAAGGCTGGCGGAGAAGAACCTTGAGAGTGGCAGGGAGGCCCACGACTTCGAGGATCTCCTCGTGAAAAGCCTTGCCTTCGAGAGCGCTGGCGGCGCGTACAAAGACATATCGATGCAGGACATGCTTCTTGATCTAACAAAAAGCGGCAGGAAGCTTGCATACAACTACGGCTTCACGGTAGGCACCGGGGTGCATTCCGAAGATCCTAGGATAGATGCACTATTCAGAACGCTGGAGAAATTCGGGCTTGGGCGCGTCCTCTACCAGCCCTCGCAGGATAGCCTTATAATAACTGCCAGGGAGAGCAGATTTGTGCCTCTTGCGGTAGGGGGATACGTGCATGTCTACGAGGCGGGTCTGATTGCTGGATACCTCACGGCCTCGGTAGGAAGGCGCATTGCTGTGAGGGAGACCCACTGCATATACAACAACTCGTCTTTCTGCCAGTTCATCGCGCAGCCCAGCGGCAGGGAGGCCGATTACGGCAGGCCGCTGGATGCGGGCGTGGTCATAGACACGATAGCGGAAACGATAAGGAATCTTCCCGCGCAAACAGGAGTGCACAGCGCGGAGCGCGGCTACTATCTGCTTCCTACGCTGCCGCTCCTGAAAAGCCCCCTTGTAGACGAGGCATCAAAACTCTTGTATGTCATAGGCATAAGGATAGCCGAACTCGGCAGGCGGGACGAGCCAGCCGCCACAATAGGCAAGATTGCCTCGTATTTTGACATGGCAAACGCACAGCTGCTCAGCACCAGGGGCAACAGAAGGATTATAAGGCTTAAATATAAACACTATAATTCGATAGATCAGCTCGTGAAGCTCTCGACCTCTATGGTAATAGGATACGCCAATGCCGCATTCGATTCGGATGCGGAGCTTGAGATGCATACAGGCAAGGACAGCAACTACGTAGTGAGGATAAGGCTGGCGGGCGGTAGAGAACAGACTTGAAGCAGGGCATTTTGATGAATCTTAGTTTCCTGAACTCGATACTTAAGTATGTACCGAGCATAAAGAAGCCTGACAGGCCGTTTACGTTCAGGGAGAAGCTGAAATGGACCGGCATAATAATCTCGATCTACTTCCTCATGTTTACCACAAGAGCCTACGGGGTGAGCTCTTCGGCGCTCAGCAATCCAGTCATACAGCTGGCAAGCATAGTCTTCGCAGCAAAGATAGGCAGCCTGATAACCGTTGGGATAGGACCCATTGTGCTCTCGAGCATAGTGCTGCAGCTGCTCCAGGGATCAGGGTTCTTCAACATAGACCTAAACGACATGGAGCAGAAAGGGAGGTTCCAGAGCATACAGAAACTCGTGGCCATAGTCATAGCGATTGTGGAGTCCGTAGTCTTCACACTGACAGGCTACGTGCCGATTGTCAGTTCCGCATACTTTGGAGTGGTGGTCCTGCAGCTTGCAGTCAGCGCCATAATAGTCATCTACCTTGACGAGATGATGATAAAGTATGGCCTTACCTCTGGAATAAACCTGTTCATCGCCGGAGGCGTGGCCTTTGCAATTGTCGCAGGCACGCTGAACATATTGCTGCCCAGCGCGATAAGTACGGCAGCTACAAGCGGCGCTACGGCCATACCCAACGCACTTATGGACTTTGCACCGCTCTTTATAGCGATACTTGTCATGTTCATCAGTATCTACGTATACGACATGAAGATAGAGCTGCCCATGGTCTTTAGCCAGTTCAGGGGGGTTGGCGGCAGGTTGCCCATACCGTTCCTCTATGTGAGCGTTCTGCCCGTCATACTGGCATCGTCTCTGGAACTGAGCCTGGCCGTCTGGTTCCAGTTCCTTGCAGGCGTGCACGGAAGCTGGGCGAACACAGCAAGTTTCTTTGCATTTTACACCAATCAGACAGGCACCACCGGGGTCACTACCCCGGTGCTCAGCGGTGGCCTTATCTACCTGATCTCCCCCAACTTCCCAAGCCAGTACCCCCCGCCTTACGGGATAGGCTATCCAGCGTATATCAACCAATTATTGACAGGGGTGACTCCCCTAGCTTTACCATGGGGCCACAGCATTGGGAACATAGCCGCGACTTGTACCCTTGCAAACAGCTGCGTACTTGTTCCTGAATGGATACATGTTATACTCTACATACTCGTGCTTGTGATACTCTGTGTAATATTTGGCAAGTTCTACGTCGAGATGACAGGTCAGAGCCCGAAGAATATGGCAGAGCAGCTGCAGGAGATTGGATGGCAGATCCCGGGCTTTAGGAGGGATCCGAGAATAATAGAGAACATACTCAACAAATACATACCAACAATAACCATTCTTGGCAGCATCTTCGTCGGCCTGCTTGCCGCATTCGCCACCCTCGCAGGGGCAGTAGGCACAGGTATGGGAGTGCTCCTTACAGTAGGCATCATGTACGCGCTATACCAGCAGCTTGAGAGGGAGCACTTGCTCGAGCAGTATCCAGCGGTGGACAAGCTCTTGTCCTAAGTCGTCGATGATCTAGATCTTTATAGATTCATGACCAATCAATTTAATGGATTTCTATGCGGCAAGCAATTTAGGGGAAGGTTTGAAACTAGAGAGAAATTTGATTTGCGGTATTTATTTTATATGGTGTCTAGGTACCCCTTGACCTTTAGCAGCTCGGCATTGAGTATCGCCGCACCGGCTGCCCCTCTTATCACGTTGTGCCCCAGCACAACGAACTTGTAGTCTAGTATGCTGCACTTTCTCAGCCTGCCAACTGTTGATGCCATGCCGTTCTCGTTGTCTGCGTCTAACTTTGGCTGGGGCCTGTTGTCTCCCCTTGAGTAGATTATAGGCCTCTTTGGTGCGCTTGGGAGACCCATCTCCCCCAGGGGATTGAATTTCTCAAATGCATCTATTATCTCCTCTACGCTGGCCTTCTTCCCAAGCTTCACGCTTACGCATTCAGTGTGGCCATACTTCACGGCTACCCTGTTACACTGCGCGCTTATCGGGAACTGTGCCATCGTTATTGAATCCTTTGCAAGCAAGCCGAGTATCTTCAGCGGCTCGGATTCCATCTTCTCCTCCTCGTCCTTTATATAGGGAAGCACGTTGTCGATTATGTCCATTGACGAGACCCCGTAATAGCCCGCGCCGCTTACTGCCTGGAGCGTGGTTACCATCAACTTCTCTATGCCGAACCTATCATATAGCGGTTTGAGCGCCAACGTCATGTGGATTGTTGAGCAGTTAGGGTCAGTCACTATGAATCCTTTCCATCCCCTCCTCTTTTGCTGCGCCTTTATCAGGTCGACGTGTTCATAGTTTATCTCTGGAATAAGCAGCGGCACGTCGGATTCCATGCGGTGGTTCTTCGCGTTGCTAGATACGGCATATCCATTCTTTGCAAATGTTTCCTCTATCTCGAACGCTACGCTCGAATCGAGCGCGGAAAGAACGAGATCGCAGTCAAGGTCAGGCTTGCACTCCTTCACAACAAGGTCCCTCGCATATTCAGGTATCTTTGGGCTTATGCCCCACCTCTCTTGCATTAGGTCGGCATATGTCTTGCCCATCGACCGCTCTGAAGCCGCGAGTTCGGTGACCTCGAACCACGGGTGCTTTTCGAGCAGCTGGACCAGGCTCTGGCCTACCATCCCTGTTGCACCAAGTATGCCTACCTTTATCCTGTTCATTTTACCGTGACACTCTCCAACGACTGAAGGTCGTTGGCTTCCCCTGCATTTGCAGGGTATGT
This sequence comes from Microcaldota archaeon, assembly GCA_021817325.1. Classification (GTDB taxonomy): domain Archaea; phylum Micrarchaeota; class Micrarchaeia; order Micrarchaeales; family CABMGC01; genus JAKAVK01. Next base: position 28,337 of record JAKAVK010000016.1, read on the forward strand.
TCTCAGTTCCCCGATGCGACTTTTCGATGCCTGTTGCACCGCAGAGGCCATATCTCCCTGAGCGTGACTTCCCCTCTGTCCGAGGGTAGTTGCCCTATGCAATATGTTTCTTGATGCGTTTATGTCCCTGTCCATGGTAAGACCACAGATATTGCAGTGGTAGATTCTGTCTTCCAGAGTCAGCCGTTCGCTGCCTGT
>JAKAVK010000006.1 GCA_021817325.1 Microcaldota archaeon
CCCCTTTTTCTCATATAAAGCAGCAGTGCCGCGGTCATTGCGATAACCACTGCCGGCTGCAGGACGTATACCAGGTCTATCTCCATAGCGCCACCTATACATGTTACCGTATGCAAGGTTTTAAAGAATGATATGTGAATAGTTATGTGGGAGATCTCTTGCTTGCGCTTGCAGTATCTGCGGCTGAATCAATAATCTCATCGATAGTTATAGTGCTCAGCATAGCATTCGTGGTCTTCCTCGTATTCAAGCTCGGCCGCTTCGCTGTGAAACTGCTGGTCGGAATAGTAGTAAACAGCATACTGGGATTCGTAACGATATTGCTTCTCGACTACTTCCTCAATATCGGAATACCGTTCTCTCTGCCTGTGTTGATCTCCACCGCGCTTTTCGGATTGCCTGGCGTGGGTACGATGGTCGTCTTCAAGCTGTTTGGCTATGCTTTTGCGATCCTTGCGCTTCACGCATAGGGAGAACCACTTCCAGACATGTTGCTTGCGCACCGGCTATCCAATGAAGAGCATGCTTAACATGCCGTCACCAAAGCATGCCTACTATTTTTCTCCTCTCCTTCAGGCTGCCCAATACGCTATCCGCTCCAGCCTGCTTCAACTCTCCAGCCGAATACCTGCTGTTTGCAACTCCAACGGCAAGCACGCCAACGCTCTTTGCCGCACGCAGCATGTACGGCGAGCTGGCAACCACGGCAGTCTTGGTTACCTCCCCATTTGCATCCACTGCAGTATGCACTGCTGCCCTTATGATGTCAGCAAGCTCCTTGCCGCTGTTTCCGAAAGCCCCAAGCATGAAATAGCCGGTGAGGCCGGCCTTCTCCACCTTAAATCTGGATATCCTCTCTGCCTCTCCCGTCGCTATGCCAAGTAGCGCTCCCCTCCTCTCAAGCTCACCAAGCAGCTCCCTTGCACCATCCTTTACAATGAGCCTATCATGCCCTGCTACGTTGTAGTAGGTGTAATATAAGTCCTCCATTATCCTATCGAGCTTGCCGTTGATCTCATCCTCAGGAACCTGGTACTTTCTGAGTACCGCCTGGATGATGTTCTGGGAGCTATCACCTTCCATGCTGCCCATGTCAGCTTCAACTATCCTGCCGTAGATGTTCCTTATGGATTCCTCAACATATCCCGAGATGTCCTTGCTATCGGAGACCAGCGTCTTGTCAACATCGAACAATACTAGAGCTGCCATAAAGTCACTTGTATGCCGCAGGTCAGTGCGCAAGGTCAATATCCGCTTTCTTTACTGTCTTCCTTCTCGCATGCCCGGCCAGCTTGACTGCCTTCTTCGCCACTGCGTATGCGAACTTGTTCACTACCTCTGATAATTCAAGCTCAGCCGAATCGCTGACCCGCTCCGCGCCAGCATCCTTGAGTATCTTTCTTGCAGTAAGCTTGGATATTGGCATAAGGAAGTATCAGTGACTAGAATTAAAAAGCTTTCTTGCATTAAGCTACTTGGGAGGTGTGCATGCCAACTAAGAGAACTGGTGGCAAGATGCGGACCAGGGTTCTGCGGGATGGGGATTTTGCCAGTCTTGCTGAATTCGTCAAGGATATATACAAGGACATTCCAGAGTCAATGTGGTTCGAGGCACCGCCTGCTGAACCGGAGCTAAGGTCGCTATTCGATGCCAAGATGGATGCCATGAGCAGAAGCACCGTGGTCGATCTGGTCACGTTCGATGGCAAGGATATGGTTGGCGAATGCGAGATAGTCAAGACGGCACGCAGCCTTGGGTATATAGGCATCCTGGTCAAGAAGGAATACCGGAGGAAGGGGCTCGCATCAAAACTTCTTGACAGTGCTATCGGCATGGCGAAGGGAATTGGCATAGATACAGTGCAGGCCGAGGTTGCCGATGGGAACGAGGCAGCTATGGAGTTCTTTATCAAGCATGGATTCAGGCAGAGAGGAGGTGCAAGGCCGTTGAAGATGGGCAGGCAGGAGTTCGGCCTGCTGCTGATGGAGAAGAAGGTATGATCAGTGAGTCAGGTTGTACGCCGTTATAAAGTTGCCGTCTATCTGCGAGATCACCGAATAAACGTTCTTGTTGGATGCCGGCGATGAGTAATTGACTATCCATACACTGCTATACTCTGCGCCGTCAACATAAGTCTGGTTGTAGTAGACTGCATGCACCACCGTATTGTTATAACCTACCGACTCTACAAAATTACTCACGTTTGCGGTTCCAAGCGAGTAGGACCTCGCTATGGCAACAGGATAGGAGCCTATGATGTAGCTCTTGTTGGCTATCATTCCGTATATGGTGCACCCTTCGGTATAGACGCTCTCTGTCCTGTTGACGAACCCGTACTGAGGGTAGTCGAAAGAGTATACGTAGTATGAGGGGCAGGGCCGCGTCGGGTTCTTTATCACCGATGCGACTATGTGCCAGCTGCCTGAAAACTGCGACGGCGTCACGTTGGTTATGTTTATCACCGAACTTGGGTTATTGTTCTGCAGGTATGACTGTACAAGCTCCACCGCCTGCTGCCTTGTAACCCCTCCTCCGGAAAGATAATGCTGCGTAGCATAGTAGAGAGCCAGGAAGACCAGTACAACAGCTATAAGAGCCAGCACCGTCCTCTCCAGTAGATCCATAACGAGTCATTATATACCAATATATAAAAGGTTTACCAACATCGACGAGAGCAAACCCGTCATGGTTGCGTGTAGCCTCCTGTCCACTGGCTGCTGTAGCTCACTCCGCTAGCCTGTCCGTTGTTGTTGTTTCCGGAATAATCATTCGCATTCCCGTTTAGCGGCCACCAGCCCACAAGATTGCTCGGCCTGACCGGCGCGCCTCCTATGCCCTCCATGTAGAGCGCCTGTATTTCTGCAGAGGTAAGCGAGGCGTTGTATAGCTGTACATTCGCTATGGAACCTGGGAAGAATGAGCCTGGTGTGCTGCATCCGTTACGTGCACCTATTCTGAAGCATGTGTTCTGCGGCGTCAACGGCCCGCTGCCCGCATTGAGTTGATATACCTCAACCCCGTTGATGTAGTATCTCTGCGTCGTGCCGTCCCATGTCACAGCCACGAATGACCAGCGGCCTATTGGGATCGCATTCGATGGACCATACCACGCCCAGTCAGTATCAAACGCACCGTTCAGGTCTCCGCTTCCGTCGGCAATCGAGATCTCATACTCGTTCTCCTTATTCACTATTATGCAATGATCCGAATTGCAATTGTAAGAGGAGGGATTTATCCATGCGGTGATGGTGATGTAGCTGACGTTCAGCCTGCCGCTCTGGCTTACCAACATACTAGAGCTATATCCATTAAATAAGGCCACGAACTGCGGGAGCATGCCGTTGCACTGCCCCTCAAGGCTTATGTCGGTTCCGGTTCCCGGCCCAAACGGCCTTGCGACCTCGCATGAACCTGCCACTGCGCGCGGTCCCTGCGTCAGGGAGCCGAAGATTCCGAGTTCGTAGAGCGCTGCAAGGACAACTGCGATGATGAGGATCGCCCACCCATATGTCATCAGGTACTCCATCGCCGACTGCGCACGGACGCCGGTACTGCAGCATCTATTCAGTTTAGTAGGCATTGCAATCCCAACCCTTTACAGGCACTTAAATCTATTTAATTCAAACTTCAAATACATCCGCCGCGGCCAAAGACCGCCCAACAATGCGGTCAAGGCCGAACCTGTCCGCAAGCATAGCCATCCTCTCTACGCTAGTCATGGTCGCTGGGTTCCTCGAGTTTATCGAGCATACATCTCTGTATTCCTTGATCGACTCATCATAAGTCCCTATTCTCTTTGCCATCTCTATTATCTCGTCCTTGTCGAAGCCGATCAGCGGCCTTAGTATCGGCAGCCTTATGTCAAGGCCCTCAGCTGCGAGGTTCTCGGCAGTCTGCGAAGCTACCTGGCCCAGGCTCTCCCCTGTAAAGATTGCTCTTGCATTCTCCTCTTCCGCAACACGCTCAGCAAGCCTGAGCATGAAGGCCTTCAGCAGTATAAGCTCGTAACGCCCCGCCTTTACCGCACCAAGCTGAAAGATGTGCGACGGAACACAGTAAATTCTGGAATGCGGGCTGTAGCGAGATAAGATGCCGAGGATGTCTGTCATCTTCGAGCTCAGGACATCGTTATTGCCCGGCAGCGCATGGACATGCAGATAGATGGGCTCAACGCCCCTCTTCATCGCATACCACGCGGCGACTGGCGAATCGATGCCGCCCGAGAGCAGAACAATCCCCTTTCCACTGCTGCCCACAGGAAGGCCGTGCAGTGCCTTCTGCCTGCCCAGGGATATGAACGCATTCTCCTTCGTGAAGTTCAAAAGCATCGTTTTGGAGTAATCCTTGCTGGAACCTTCGATACCAGCAGCCGCTATCGCCTTTATCATTGATCTGGTTGCATCTATCGATGTGAAGGGAAGCCCCTTGTAAGACCTGTGTGCATCCACCCTAACAACACTGCCACTGGGAAGCGCTTTGAGCAGCCTTCCGGCAAGCTTGCTTGCTGAAGCAAGCGTGGGCCTGGCTGCATACGCCACTTCGTAGTTGCTTATTCCGAAGAGGTAAGACAATTTCTTGGTAATGGAATCGACATCAGATCTCTCAGACAACCTTAGCAGAAGCCTATCATAACCCTGCTCAGCAGCAAAGTCCTCGCCATCAAGCAGACTAAGCATGTTCTTCCTTAGCAGCTTTATGTACTCTCCACGGTTCTTTCCCCGCAGCCAGAGCTCGCCGAAGCGCACAACTATGACGCGTTCACCTTCCTCGAAGCGTGAATGTTCACTCCTTGCCTTAGTATTCATTGTAGAGATCGCCATTTCCAATCCATCTGTCCGCAAGTTCGCCTTACCGGAACCATCCGATGAGGTTGTCCAGGCATAGAAATCATATAATGATAAATAATTCGCCCCGCAAACCCATAATTTCAATGGTGGGTTAGGAGCGTAAAGGTATATAAGGATGGAAAACAAAAAGGAGAACTGTATTATCCCGAAATAAGGTTCTCTCGGTAAACGATAAATTCGTATACGACGAAGAGACCATTATGAGGACACTAAATCTAGGCCAAGTTCGATGGATAATGAGAGAAATGAAGAAAGGGGACTTA
>JAKAVK010000029.1 GCA_021817325.1 Microcaldota archaeon
GTAGAAAGATATATCGACAGACACGAATATCCGAAGTACATCTCCGATGGCAACGGACATCAGAGCAGAATGGGAAGGTTCATGTGACTGCAACTGAAGCCTCGGGCTTCAGCCCGAGGTAGTTCACATTGCATGCCTGGCGATCCCTTACCTATTACCTGATAGGTAATGAAGGTATTAAACCTCGGAATCGAGGTCCTCTCCAGGCTATGTACTATAATTTCCCACGCGCTGTCGAATAGCAAATTCCATAAAACAGCACGAGGCTCAATCCCCAAAAGGGCATATCGACCATTTCAATTATTTCAATTGTGGGTGCGGGGCGCAAGAAGGTATATAAGAATGGAGAACAAAACAGGAAACATGGAAACAAGTCATGCCCACATCATGGATATACCACTATCAACGAGGGAATGCGACTGCGGCAAATGCAGTATGCAGTTGGACAGGGACATAAACGCATCGATAAACATACCCTGCAAACGCATGGGAAGCCAACGACCTTCAGCCGTTGGGAGGTGTCACGTCATGAGGAACTTTCCGGTCTGCATACTCGCAATGGTCCTGGTCCTTGCGCTTATGCCTGGGGTGTCTGCGGCAAATGGCTACGGCACATCAAGCATATCCGTTGCAAGGGACACGGTGAGCCTTGCGGCTGGCAATTCAACAACGATTGGCTACGCTGTCAACCTGGCGTCGGGCAGCACCTGGGGTACGACGCTTTCTGTGGTTAACGGGTCGAAGCTCGAATCCAGTGGCATAACAGTTTCCTTGAGCAATCCCAGCGGCGATCCGCCGTACGGGGGCAACATGACCGTAAGCGTGTCATCATCAACAGCGCCAGGCAATTACACCGCATTGCTTCAAGCGACCGGCGACGATCCTTCGGCAAACCGCACGGCCGTCAGAATACGGGTCTATGCGCCCTCCAAGGCTGCAACTTCGCCTTCGGGCGCAGCAAGCACTACCGGCACATCGAGTGCTGGCAACCCCTTGTCAACCAACGTGGTCCCGCCGCCAGTCTCCTACTCGACCACCAGCCCTGTGGCGCTGATAGCAGCGGTTGTGGTTATCCTGCTGGTAGCCGGGTACCTCGTTGCAGCAATGAGGTCAACCCCCGCAAGGCTGGACATCATTGGCATAGCTCTGATACTGATTGGAGTAGTGGTCTGGCTCTATGGCGACTACAACGGCGGTCTTATGCAGTATATCTGGGGAGGCGTAGCCGCGATACTGCTTGGCACCATGATCTGGATAATAGGGGACTACATCGCCGGCGCATTCAGAAGGCGCAGGTAAACAGCAGGTGCACGCGCATTGCATCAGACGTCTACAACAACCCTGATCCTGCATCTGCCGCGTACCGTCTCCACCTCCAGGCCGTGGGGCGTAACTGCTTTCAGTGACATGAGCGAACAGTCTTCATTGGCTGCATTGTAGTAGAGCCTGCCGCTCAGTTCGATGCTCCCTTTACCGACGTGCAGCTTTCCTACCCTAAAGCGATAAGCGTTGAGCTTCCTTGCGTCGACTATTGACAAGATGTCCTGCAGTATGTGCCAGACGATGTCTTCACGGTTTGCTGCCCTGTCCGACAGTGCCATAGATTTGCTCTTCCCGTGCAGCCCCGATATCTTTTTCTGGTCCAGCATCATGTCCAGCAGCGCAGCTGCTGAATTGCCGATTGCTTCCCTAAGGTTGCTGCCGTACGCGAAGAATGCCGCATCGGCAGTGTGCCGTATGTACCTGAATCCGCGCCGCATAGCAACCACTGCCAGGTAAACCTATATATACATGACAAGGTATATAGAACTGCCCGGTGAAGACAAGAGTAACTGCTGAGTATTGATGAAGTCCATATCGGCTGAGGGCATTTGTGGTTGGTGCATGAGATACAACAAAGCCGCAGGCGTAATACTGCTTGCGCTTCTAACGCTGTTGATCCTTGCAAACTCGTTCTATATAACTCCGTTGACGATCAGCGACACCGATCCCTCCACATACATCATCGTCCCGATCCTGATGCTCCCCCTCTTTGCGCTCTTCATGGCCAAAGAGGATATGCGCCCAACAGTTTCAGGCAGGGATCTTGCAGTAGGCGCGGCGCTCTTTATTGTGTTCTGTGCAGTGACGGTCTACACGAGGATCATCCTGTCCTACGTCTTCCTGGATTTCAGGATAGACCTGCTTCTCTTGCCAATACTTCTTGCATCTGTAATAATCATGCTCTTTGGGATGGCCAATGTCAACAGGTTCAGGTGGTTCTTGCTGTATTCGCTTTTTGCATCGCCGTCAGTGCTCATCTTCCTGACGGGATTCAATTCCTTCTTCGCCTCGGCAAACACCATGCTGATATTTCCGATAGTCAAGGCGTTCTTCCCAGGTGCGGCGTACCTGCCTCCTATAACCATAACTGTCGCGGGGCACCCGGTGGGGATAGGCGAAACCTGCGTTGGCGTGGGCATGCTGATAGCGGTACTCTTCTTCCTATCCCCGATCGCCTACCTGTATAATGGAAGCAGGCGCAACAAGTTTCTCTGGCTGGTCAGCGCATTTCTCCTGCTGCTCATGCTAAACTTCCTCAGGATGCTCCTGCTCTCCCTTGCATGGTTCGCAAACCCAAGCAGCGCGGTGCTAACCGTGCATCTGTTCGCCGGGATACTCCTGTTCTACATCAGTATAATAGCGATGATGCTGGCCTCAGGCAGATACGGGCTCTCCATGCCGGCCCCAAAGCAGAGAAAGAAGGCAGCCAGGCGCACGGCAGGCGGCATGCAAGCGTACGGAATAATACTGGCTCTCGCGTTTGGCGTGATATACTACGCAGCCACTCTAAACTATGCCGGAGCCACTATGGTATCCCCATCTTTGCTTTACAACCGCGTACAGCTGAATTTCACCGGCCCTTACGCTGCGCAGCTCCTGAATAAGACAACATCCGTGAAGGGGTACACTTATATTATCTCAACAGCGCTAAACGGCTCTTCTGCTACCATCGAGCTGACCAACAACACGATAAACAGCACAGGCCCGATAGCGATAGTGCTAACGTCGGCAAGGCAGTATCTGCCAGGCCTGAAGGTCAGCAATGCAACCTTCCTGGGCAGAAAGGTCTTCCTTGACAACTCCAGCCAGGTAGAGGAGGTATATTACCTCAAGGCGGGAAAGCGCAAGCTCTTCCTCTATGCCAGTGTGATTCCTTACGCGCTGCCTGGCCAGTCCGCTGCCGTAGTGGAGGAGTATGTTGTAATGCCTTCAGCCAGCATGCCGCCCCAGGTGGCATGCGCAGGACGTTACAATGTGTATTATACGGCAGCGTTCAACATAGCGACTCTCAGCCTTTATAACTCGAGCACAGAAAGAGATCTGAATAACGCTTATTGCAGTATACGCGGATTGGTGAATCCATGATAGAGTTGCAATTTTCGGCAGGCGCTGTTATATATAGAAACGATGGGAAGCCAAAGTTCCTGCTGCTCAGAAGACACAACGGCAGCTACGACCTTCCCAAGGGTCACATCGAGGAAGGGGAGAGCGCAGAGATGGCTGCCAGGAGGGAGATCAGGGAGGAAACTGGCCTTGCGCCAGAGTTCATACCCTGCTTCAAGACCACCACAAGGTACTTCTTCAATGAGAGGGGCAAGAAGGTGCTCAAGACCCTCAGGCTCTTCATAGCCAGGACCGACTCGTCATTTGTCAGGATTTCCTACGAACACATCACGTACGATTGGGTTGACTTCGACCAGGCGGTAAAGCTGCTTAAATACAAGAACTATGCGCGAATAATGGCAGATGCCATCGCCTACATAAATAGGTGGGAGGAGATGGAAGCGCTGAACCGGGAATATTCGCACCTGCCGTCAAAACACGACGAATGGGGCCTGAGCAAAAGGTTCGTTCCAGGGGAGGGCAGGCTGGATGCCAGGCTAATGCTCATAGGCCAGGCTCCCGGCGAGACGGAGGACAGGCTGGCCAGGCCGTTCGTAGGCAGGAGCGGCAAACTGCTCGACTCGCTGCTGAGAAGGGCCCGCATAAGGAGGAGTGAGACATACATAACGAGCGTGGTCCAGTTCTTCCCGCCCGGGAACAGGCTGCCTACAACAAGGGAAGTTGAACTCTGCTCAGGCTTCCTAAAACGCCAGCTTGCCATAATAAGACCAAGATACGTGCTGCTGCTTGGAAACCTGGCAGGCAAGCACCTTGCCGGGATTGGCAGCGTGGAGAGAAACCATGGAAAGACCATAGTCAACGGTGGCATAACATACATGGTGACCTACCACCCGGCCGCGGCCCTCAGGTTCAAGGAGAATATAGAGCCGATGGAGAAGGACATGCGCAGGTTGGCTTCCATAATGAAGAAGCAATAACCCTTATATAAGTTGGGTGCATTCTTAATCTCGTGGGCTCGTAGCTCAGCTTGGTTAGAGCGCTCGACTGATAATGCCGTTTTGCATTAGCCATCGGGAGGCCGTGAGTTCAAATCTCTCCGGGCCCACCTTAGCAAAAACGAGAGAAAACAGTAAGTCCGAAAACGGAAAAGCAAGCAAAAAGAAAACTCGAATTCTCGAAAAATCGGAACTCGAAGAGCTAAAAACAGATTTGCAGAGAATTCTGCCAACATTGGCAAAGCACAATGTTGAAGACCTGCGCACTCTAATACACCAAAGTACGGGAACCTGAACAAAGGCTTTACGGAATACGAGTTGCAGAGGTTCTTTAAGGCAATAGAGAGCGACAAGTTCAGGATATTGTTCTCTTATCAGGCACAGTTTGGTCTTAGGATAGGCGAGGCTGTAAAGCTGAACGCCAAAAACATCAACTTCCAAACAAAAGAACTGGCCTTAAAGACAGAAAAGGCAAGGATAATTGACACGCTGCGCATACCTGTCCAATTATTCAAACAAACTTTAGCGTAGTGGGTGGTTTGGAGGGTAAAAGAAACCTGCCCGCCTTTTAAGGCGGAGATGAATTTTATCCTCCAACGCAGAAAATAAACGCTTTCTTATCAATATTCTGTCAACGGCAGCG
>JAKAVK010000018.1 GCA_021817325.1 Microcaldota archaeon
TCTGAACGCTGTTTCAATAAACCTCTTATACCTGGAGTCTCCTCTCTCTTTCATGGTTGTCGCCAAATAACAACCATGCCGAAGGGTTAAAATCCTTCGGCTCCTAATGCGAATATAGGATTTCTACGAAGCCATTTAATCAAAGAATTACGGACTTCGGCCTAATTTTAATAATTCAACTCTAATACAATGGGAGTATGCGGTAGTCATAATAGGACAATAAATGTAAAAGCAAAATGGAATAAAATTTACAGAAAGCACTCCAATAGAAATATGGTTTTGGTGATTACAATACCATACAATTCCATATATGGCGTAGCATCGAGAGATATCGGGAAAGGCTCATCAAAAATATTATTGAACCACCAATCGGACGTGGCGTTCCTGTTTCGAAGATTAAGGGCAGATACAGAAAGAGGCTGAGCTGTCACTTTCCACAGTGCAGATGCAATAGAAGATACACGGGCACATCGACTCTGTTGCATATGTGCCCATAGGATTTCTACAGAGCCTAAATCCCCAAAAACCAAATTTATGCGCAACACAGATTCTTCTGGTGTAAGGATATACGCTGTAGAACGAATTGATAAATGATTCGCCCCGCAAACCCATCATTTCAATGGTGGGTTAGGGGAGTAAAAAGGAGAACCCCATTTTTCCATCAGGGGTTCGTGGACTTCATACTTGGTTTTCTGTCGGTATGTTCTCAGTTCATTGACAACTGCCCCACTGGAAAACTGAGGTCTTACACCATTTCCCTGAGCGTGGATTTCGGCGTGTCCAGCCGTATAAAAGGATTCTATCGCAAACATATATATACCATTTTGTCTCACATATAATTGGTTTTCTGTCGGGAAGCCAACGACCTTCAGTCGTTGGAGGATGTCACTATATAGCTATACTCGCTAGTTTCCAATATGAACAGGATGAACTTGATTATTGCAAGCGTTCTGACATACTCTATCGCCGCAGCAGCGGGCTTATCTCCAATCGGCATCAACCCACATCTGCCTGAGATAAGTCCACAGGCGGTTAACGTAGTTTACGGTTCTACTGTAACTCTTGTTGCCAGCGATGCGTTTACTACCGGATCGCAATGGTTCAATACAACAGGCGTCCAAATGTATCAATCCGAGAACATGAGCCGGTACAAAATAGCATACGGTATCAATGCCACTTCGCTTGTGCTGAACGGCCTAAAGCCAGGGTCGTATGTGTATACTTTTTGCATAGCAAATGGAAACAGCTCCAGCGCAAGAGGCTGGAAATACAATAAAAACTTCTGCTCTACGGCAGATGTGTCGGTAAGTGAGCCTGCATTTAAATTAATAGCCCTTACTGTTTCTGCACCTGTTGTTGATGTTGGCCAAAACGAAACCCTGACCGCTTACATAAGTGGCGGTGTGCCTCCGTACATATACAACTTCTATGTTTACAATGCAACCAATGTCATGGTTGATAGTGCGAGTTATGGCAACGTATCGTACACCTCAAATTCGTTCGAGTTCCAATTGTTGCCGCAGTGGGGCACGGGAAACTTCAATGTGGATGTCACCGTTATGGATTCAACCGGCAGTTTTGCACAGGATCCGGTGACCTTCGAATCCAGCATATCTAACGCTAGTTTACGATAGATCTACCAATAACATTATAGGATCAGATGGTCAGCCTCCCCCCTCCTTGGTAGGTCCGCGCACAAAAACGGCATCACGATATCTGGTTTTATTAGCCTTGCGTGAGAATTGAAATCAGGTGAGCAGATGGATTTCATAGAAGAACTGCGGACCCTGAAGGAGCAGCTCATGTTCGAGCATAAGTTCAACGTTCCAAAAACTACAAAGAATGTGGTGATTGCAGGAATGGGCGGATCCGGAATAGTAGGAAAGATATTCACTGAGCTCTATTCATCGCTGCCAGTTTATCTGGTGGACGACTACAGTGCCCCCGATTTCGTTAGCAAGGAGACAGTGTACATAGCAATAAGCTACTCCGGGAATACCGAGGAGACGGTCTCTTCTCTGCAGGAGGCGATCAGGAAGGGGGCGAATACGGTTGCGATAACCTCGGGCGGCAAACTCCTTGACATGTCCCACCAGCGCGTCGTAATACCAAAGGGACTGCAGCCCAGATCCGCCCTAGGCTATATGCTGACTCCACTGCTGAAGTCGTTTGGGGCTGTGCAGCAGCATGAATTCAAGGAGGCTTACGATCTTCTCTCGCGCATAGATGCGAATCACCATGAGGAGGAGCAAATAGCGCACGACATATACGTGAGCGAGAAGGTGCCTGTCATATACGGCGTGCCTCCGTACAAGGCGGTTGCATACAGATGGAAGACGCAGTTCAACGAGAATTCAAAGATACTTGCATACTCTGGCAGCCTGCCCGAAATAAACCATAATGACACCATGGCGCTCAAGGGCACGTACAGGCGTGACGAGTTCTATTTTATCGCGCTGACCGATGGAAGAAACAACACCGTGGAGAGAAGGATAGGCATAACTGAGAACATAACAGGGATAAAGTTCAGGCGCATCAAGGTCGAGGGCAAGTCAGCGCTGGCGCGGGTGATGGCGGCAGTGCACATAGGCGATTACATAACCTATCACCTTGCCAAGCTAAGGGGCAAGGATCCTCTTGATGTAGGGGTCATAGAGGAGCTCAAGGAGAGACTTCAGGAGTCAACCGGCACGCAGTAAGCCTGTGCCGCCTCCTGTAGCCGCTAGGGCACTTGCCGGTTATACATCGGCCGCTGCCTGGCCGTCATTCTCGTAATCGGCGCCGCTGCGGTCTTCAGCACCCCTCAATCTGCGCTGCTGCCTCTCTTTGAAAATAAGCATATTCTGCGGCATGACCTTGGCTGGGATCCTTCCAGACGATGCACTGCTTCCGTTCATAGAATAGTCGGTGCTGTCTGCTACGGTCCTGCCTGGATTCCCTGCTATTCCTCCGTCTCCAGATCCAGTTGCAAGCACCTCTACGCTATTTTTGGGCGCTGCCAGCCTTCCTATTTCTGGTACCTTGTATCCTATCTCGAAGTGTCTTGCAACCTGCTTTATCAGCTGTTGCGCCCCATTCGCATTGGATACATTGACCTCGTCTTCATGAACATGTTCCTGTGGACCTACGTTGACGCTTACGTGTGCGTAAGCCGCCCGCTCATCTTCCGGCAGCATGCTCTGTGCAGGATTCCATCCAAGCTCTGTGTACAACCTTTCCTGTGCGTAATTGTTGTATCCCTCCTCGGTGACTACCTCGACATCCCCTGAGATGTCGCCGCCGTTGTTCAATGCCCTGTTTATCGCATTGGACACCATCACGGCTCCAAAGTGCGTCAGTCCGTGTATCTCTCCGTCGCCACCGCCTACGCTCTTCTCAGCAGTCCCCTTCAGCCTCATCTTAATCGTTGAGAAGAGTGGGCCATGCATGACTCTAAGGCTTATAACCTGATCATAATTTATGAAGGATATGTCAGACCACACTCTCAGCATAGTCCTGTTGACTATTATGATCCTTTTGTTTGTGGCTATGGCGACCGTGGGATAGAACATGGCACCATGCAGTCTCCTCTGTTTGGCATAGGTTATGACGCGTTCGCCGGGAAGCAACAGGCTTCCGAGCGTATTGGACTCTTTCTTTGAGAAGAGACTCATTTGTACACCTTTCCAATAATGGCATGCTGTGACTGCGGCCGTCCTAGGCGTGCACCTGCGCACCCGCACTTTAATGCGCAGCCATCACCTCCATGAACCGATGCGCACCTAACAGTACCACTTGGAAGGCAAGCAATATAAAGCTTGTCTGTATTTTTGTTAGTTGGCCGGTTACTGCCAGCCAGAAAAACCAAACATTTAGTAAGGGATATATATCTTAGGCACGTATATTTATAACGATGCAAACTTGCAGGAACTGCTTGGCGATACGATTGCAGTTACCTATATCTGCCCGCAAGGTGTTTGCCCTTCCGTCAAGTAACGTAAGGTATTTATAATGAACATCACAATCATATTGATGAGTAGTTTTACTAGTGGTTTCCGATGCCAAATGGAATAGAGCTTACTGTTGCAGATGCACTTGTAACCGACTCGGGCAGGAGCATAGCCAGGATCGATTCAAAGACCAGGAAAATGCTCGACGTAGTTTCCGGCGACGTCATAGACATAAAAGGCAAGATAAAATCTACGGCAGCCAGTGTCTGGCAGGCGCATCCAAGTGACGAGGGCCTAGGCTTCATAAGGATAGACGGTTATCTCAGGCAGAATGTCGGAGTTGGGATAGGCGATAAGGTATTCATATCGAAGGCCACTGTGAAGGATGCCGAGAGGATAGTAATAGCCCCTCCCCCGAGCCAGAAACCACCTCTCTCCCCAGATTTCTCCGAATACGCAAAGAGGAGGTTGGAGAACAGACCTCTTGTGAAAGGCGACTCAATACCCATCCCGATGTTTGGGCTTGTATTCAACTTCCTCGTGGTGCAGGTTGTGCCGCACGGGGTGGTGAAGGTAACGAAGGACACAAATGTCATAGTAAAGGACGAGCCTGTCTCAGAGTCGCTTGTAAGGATAGGCGATGTTCACTATGAGGATATCGGCGGACTAGACGATGCAAAGCAGAAGATCAGGGAGATGGTCGAGTTGCCAATAAGATATCCTGAGCTATTCGAGAGGCTCGGCATAGAGCCACCAAGGGGCGTACTGCTATACGGGCCTCCGGGTACTGGCAAGACCCTGCTTGCAAAAGCGGTGGCAAACGAGAGCGATGCAAACTTCATATCAATATCCGGGCCGGAACTGGTCTCAAAGTTCGTAGGTGAGAGCGAGGAGAAGCTCAGGGAGATCTTCAAGGACGCCAACGAGAAGGCACCTACCATAATATTCATGGATGAGATAGATGCCATAGCCCCTAAGAGGGAGGAGGCTACCAATGAGGTGGAGCGCCGGATGGTCTCGCAACTGCTCACCCTGATGGACGGCATGGCCCATCGCGGCCAGGTCATAGTGCTTGCCGCTACAAACAGGCCTGACGCTATAGAGTCTGCGCTCAGAAGGCCAGGGCGCTTTGACAGGGAGATAGAGATAGGAGTGCCCAACAGGAACTCAAGGAAGCAGATACTACAGATACATACAAGGAACATGCCGCTTGCAAAGGATGTAAGTATAGATGAACTGGCAAACATAACGCATGGGTATACAGGTGCAGACCTTAACGCGCTGGTGAGAGAAGCAGCAATGTCTACACTTAGGGGAGTCTTACCAAAGATAATGGACAAGCAGACCATACCTGCAGAGGTGCTGCTTAACCTAACCGTGACCAATGACGATTTCATGAATGCGCTTAAGAACATACAGCCGAGCGCGCTCAGAGAGGTATTCGTCGAGCGCCCTAACGTGCACTGGGCCGATATCGGTGGCGTTGATCACATCAAGGAGGAGATAAAAGAGGCTGTGGAATTACCGCTGAAGCATCCCGAGGCATTTTCCAGACTTGGGATAAGGCCGATCAAGGGCGTACTCCTGGTCGGGCCTCCTGGAACCGGCAAGACACTGCTTGCAAAGGCGGTGGCGACGGAGAGAGAATCAAACTTCATATCGATAAAAGGTCCCGAGATACTGAGCAAGTATGTTGGCGAGAGTGAGAAGACGCTGAGGGAGATATTCAAGAAAGCAAGGATGGCATCCCCATGCATAATCTTCATAGATGAGATAGATGCCATAGCGGTGCCAAGAAGCGAGGCATACGGCGATTCGCATGTGAGCGAGCGCGTTGTAGACACATTGCTTACTGAGATGGATGGCCTCCAGGAGACCAAGGATCTGGTAGTGCTGGCCGCTACGAACAATCCAGAGAAGGTGGACCCTGCGCTCCTGAGGCCGGGGCGCTTTGACAAGATAATAGAGATACCGATGCCCAACGCCGAGGCCAGGTTTGAGATATTCAAGATACACACAAGGCGCATGCCGCTCGACAAGCTGGTGAACCTTGTGGAGCTGGCGAATGTGACCGAGAACTATACCAGTGCAGAGATAGAGAACATCTGTAGGGAGGCTGGAATGAATGCGATAAGGAACAAGAGGGACATAGTCACCAAGGACGACTTCCTAAAAGCGCTGCAGGACGTGAGGCCTACGGTGCCAAGAGAGCTTGCCGAACGCATCAAGAGGTTCAAGGAAGAGCCTGAGAGCATGTATAGGTAGGCCTGTCAATGGTACATCACCTTATAAAAAGGTGCTTAACCTATATATTAAGCAAGTCCGCAATACATTTACATTTAGTGATGTTATGAAGATAGTCTATTCTGACAGGAAAAGCGGTAAGACCGCGCAAGCCGATGTCGCCAAGGAGAGCGACTCGCAGTTCATAGGCAAGAGGATCGGTGAAGCTATAGATTTCAACGGCCTCAAGCTGCAGATAACGGGGCTTTCAGACAACATGGGCGCACCGTCGCGCAGGGAGATTGACGGAACCAGAAAGGCGAGGCCGCTTCTAAGCAGCGGGCCTGGCCTGCGCAAGGGGAAGGCAGGCTATAGGTCAAGGCGCCTGATAAGGGGCAACACTATCGGCCCGGACACCATGCAGATTAACACAGTGATAACCGACTACGGCAGCGTAAAGTCAGAAGAACTATTCAAGCCAAAGGAGAAGAAAGAGGAGTAATAGATGCTTAAGCAGAGCGAACTTAACATAGGCACTCTGGGTCACGTAGACCACGGGAAGACAACGCTCACCGCAGCGATTACTCACCAGTGGACTGATACCCACAGCGAGTCCATAAAGAGGAGCATGACGATAAAGCTTGGCTATGCCGATGCGATAATAAGGAGCTGCCCATCAGGCGGCTATACGACCGCAGAAACGTGCGCCGACGGCGCAGAAGCCAAGCCGGTCAGGAGGATATCCCTCCTAGACGCGCCGGGGCACGAGACACTGATGGCAACTGCCATAGCAGGCTCGAACATAATAGACGCTGCGCTTTTTGTGATATCTGCAGCCGAGCCATGTCCGATGCCGCAGACCAAAGAGCATCTTATGGTGATAAACGCGCTTGACATACGTAACGTCATCATAGTGCAGACCAAAGTGGACATAGTCGGCAGGGAGAGGTCGGAGAAGCATTATGAGCAGATCAGGAAATTCATAAAAGGGAGCAGGATAGAGGATGCACCAATAGTACCTGTTATGGCGAACAAGAACATCAACGTGGATGCGGTGCTTGACGAGATAATGAAGATAAAGGTGCCAGAACGCGATGTAGAATCGGATCCGATAATGTATGTTGCAAGGTCATTTGATGTCAATAAGCCCGGTACACCAATAAAGAAGCTGGTCGGCGGCGTAATAGGAGGTTCGATAGTCAAGGGAAGGTTCAAGGTTGGAGACGAGATAGAGGTAAGGCCTGGTATAAACACCGCAAGGGACAAGCAGAAGAAAGAGACCTACGACCACATAATGACAACTCTTGAGAGCCTGTCTGCTGGGAGGGAGACCCTCGAAGATGCGATACCAGGCGGCCTTGTCGCGATGGGCACCGGGATAGATCCGGCATTTGCAAAGGCGGACGGCCTGGTGGGCCAGATGGTCGGGAAAGCAGGAAAGCTGCCCGAACCTGTAAGCTCGCTTACCATGTCCTACAACTCCCTAAATAGGGAAGATCTGCCAAAACAGGGGTTCAGGCCAAACGAGACGGTCATACTCGGCATCGGCACAGGAACAATAGTCGGATTCGTAAGCAGGGCCAAGAAGAACAAGCTGGAGATAAGCCTCAAACACACAATATGTGTAGACAAGCGAGAAAAGATCTCCGTGCTGAGGAACTACGGCCAGAGATGGCGCCTGTCAGGCTACGGCTCCCTAGCCTGAATGCGGTCTCAGCCTGTCTATCTGCGCGTCGATCATATCAACAAAGCGTTGCTTCTGCCTCTCAGAGCGCAATCCGCCATATCCTTTCATATCAACGGTAAATCCTGCGGCATGCGGGTGCCCTCCACCCATCATATCCCTCGCAATGCCAGATATGTCGTAATAGTCGGTCCTAAGATGCCCTCTGCCATTGAACAGGTCCACAAGCACCACCACCTTCTTCTTTGATATCGCGGCTATCTGGTTGCAGGTATGCGTCGCATTGACCTTCTCCCCTGCGAACGCCACAGCTACGTTTTTACCCAGGTAAAGATGGCTGAGAAGGAATGATACCCTTCTCTTGCTGATCTCCTCGAATGCCTTGGCATCCTTCTCCAAAGTGCTGTCCGAGAGCCGGCCTTTTGAGATTACGCTTGCAAGACGCCGCAGTTTGCCATCTATCGCGGACCTGGTGCCGAGCGCATTGTAGTCGGCTATGGCAAGTGCGTACATCGCAACCATGTCACCAGTCTTCCTGTCGCGCGGCCTGAGGTTGAAATCCGAATAATGCACTATCCTTGTGAATTCCAAGGCAAATTTGTCGCTAAGGCCGAGCATAGCCCTGGTTATCTCCGCCGCGCAGAACTCCCTGTTCTCCCCGACAACAGCGACCTCGCACATAGATGCGATATTGCGCACCGCATTCGCGCTCCAAACATGGTGATCAAACCAGAGGACCCTGCCACCGTGCTTGTTAATATATGAGACAAGGTCCTCAAAGACATGCTCCCTCTGCTCGCTAATGCCCAGGTCTGTTATGAACAGCGTTATTCCCTTTGCGGCCAATCTGCGCACCCTGCCGATGGCGTATGCCATGCTCTTGTCCGAGTATTCGGTGAAAAATACATTCTCCAGTGGAATTGCATAGCGCCTTATTAGCAGTGCAGCACTGCCAACACCGTCAATGTCGCTGGCATGCGACAGTACAACGTACATCCAATCAAGGATACATGCAGGTACTAATTTATAAAGTGCTTACGCCCGGATGGGCAGTTACTTATTATATCGAAGGAATAGGACGCCCGCCTTTCGGCGGGCGGCTTCTTTATTGTGGAGGTGATATAATAAGTGTATTGGTCGTCTTGCCAGCATCAAATTTGTAATAAACCTTGTGGCCAAGCTGAAATCTCTCAAGCAAGCCTTCCTTGTGAAGCTTGTTGAGCCTTGCGCATGCCGCATTATTGCCCCTGTATCCCATGAAATCCCTTACTTCTTCAGCGCAGACCATCCCCTTTACCTGTGCAAAGTTGATTATCTTAACATCAAGGCCTGATAGAGGTATCTCCCTGTTTGTGGTGCCCTTCTGTGATTGCCGGGACGCCTCCACCTCCTCTTCCTGCGGATACATGCCTGCTATTATGCCCTCCATCTTCCTTATCTTGTCTGTCATCTCCAAGAGGGTTCTGTTGGTCCTCTCCCTCTCCTCCGCCATGTACTTTACAATGGTTGCGATACTAGAGAGCTCCTCTTCAGAGTGCGCCTGGTCCATGTTACTTGAGAGCAAATTGAGCTTGTCTCTGATCATCTCAAGCTCTTTTTCCAGTTGTTTGCTCTCTTTTGACACACAGCCACCCTCAAAGTTCAATTCCATTCAGAATTCATGATTCTTGCATGGTTGATCCATGAAAGAATCACGATTCTATCATGTATCTATTATGAAAGATATATAAAGCTTATGTTTTTGATGCGTACTTCCATTATTTCTGGAAGAAGAGTAGACCTTGCAAAGCGTATGCGCATCAACCATATACTTTGCAGTACTGGTATAAAAATCTTTCCGCGCATAAAGTAGCCTTTTGACGAGGCAAAAGCCATGCACATTCTCCGCAGTGCCAGCGATAGCGATATAAACATTCTGCGTTCCAATATTAAAAAGGCAGGCGCAATGATGATCCGCTTCCTGACAAACATTGCCAGAAGATATCCATGGAACAGATATTAATACCTATAGAGAGGGCTAAGCTCCTCGAGAAGAAGATGCTGGCCAAGGCAGAATCAAGATTGCACTGCAAGATAGGCATACACGATGAGAACCAGGTTGTGATAAACGGGAAGCCGTACGACGAGTATAATGCCAAGAACATACTGCAGGCGTTCGGCAGGGGCTTCCCATTCGACACCTCATGCAAGCTCCTCTCGGAGAACTACTACTTCAAGTACATAGACCTAAGGGACATGTTCAGGAATAAGGAGCAGGTGCGGCGCATAAAGGCTAGGATCATAGGCGAGGATGGGCGTGCCAAGGCGTACATGGAGTCAATCAGTGAGGCGGACATCGCTATATACGGGGACACCATAAGCCTTATAGGTACGATAGAAGGAATACACATAGCGACCGTAGCCATAGAGATACTTCTCGGAGGCGGTACACATAAGACCGCATACAAGGCAATGGAGGACGCTAGAAGGAAAGCAAAAGAGGCAGGGTTATTGTAATGGCAACGACAAACGCGCTGACTGCGGAAGACATCTTCAAACAGTTCAAACAGTACTCTATATCCGAGTTCTTCAGGAAGAACAGCCAGATGTTGGGTTATGCCGGGAAGGTTCGCTCCCTCACTACGATAGTCCACGAATACCTGACAAACTCAATAGATGCATGCGAGGAAGCAGGCATAATGCCTGAGATCGCCGTGGAGATAAACGAGATAGGAGAGAACAAGTACAAGGTTACTGTATCTGACAACGGGCCCGGCATACCTCAGAATATAGTTGGCAAGGCCCTTGCCACAATACTTGCGGGCACGAAGTTCCACAGGTATATGCAGCAGCGCGGCCAGCAGGGCATAGGCGCCACTGGGTGCACGCTCTTCTCAGCGATAACCACTGGCAAGCCAGTGCACGTGAGGGCCAGCACGGGCCGCAGCGCGTACGAGTGCGATGTTGCGCTGGATATAAAGTCCAACAAGCCGCTGCTCACGAATATTACAAGGTTGGAGCCCGACTTCAGAGGAACTGCAATAACTGGGGAGTTTGGCGAGGTAAAGTATGAGGCCAGCGATCACGGCGTGTACGAATACGTGAAGCGGACCGCGCTTACCAATCCGCATGCAACCATAAAGCTCAGGGCCCCTGACGGGCAGGAGCACGTCTTTCTCAGATCTGTGGAGGAGATGCCAAAGAGGCCAAAGCAGATAAAGCCGCACCCGCTTGGGGTAGGCACCAACGACTTAATAGAGTTTGCCCACAGGACGGAAAGCAAAAACCTGTCCTCTTTCCTTGCAGAGTCGTTCTCAAGGGTAAGCGATGCCAAGGTGGCCGAGCTGAAGGGTCTCGTGGACCTTGATTTCGGAATGAGCCCAAAGGACTTGGCATGGGCCGATGCAGAGAAGCTGATCAAGGCATTCAAGCAGGTGAAGTGGATAGCGCCAGAGCTCGATTCCCTCTCAACGATAGGCGAGAGCCAGATCGAGCTTGCCACAAAGAACATACTCAATCCTGTATTCCTCAGCGTGGTGGAGCGCAAGCCACGGGTATTCAGTGGAGGCGTTCCGTTCGTCGTCGAGGCCTGCATAGCATACGGTGGAAATGCAGGCAAGCAGACAGAGAACGGACGTACAGGCACGGTGCTACGCTTCGCGAACAAAGTGCCGTTACTCTTCGACGGCTCGAGCTGCGCGATAAGCGAGGCAGTCAACGGCATACAGTGGAAGCGGTACGGCATAGGCAACTTCGACGAGGAGCCGGTCAGCGTGCTAGTAAACGTCTCCAGCGTGTATATACCTTATTCTGGGGTAGGCAAGCAGGCAATCGCACAGGAGGATGACATAATAGAGGAGATAAAGCTTGCGGTCATGGACTGCGGCAGGGCGCTGCAGCGCCATATCAGCGGGGTGAGAAACCAGAACCTGCAGGAATCCAGATACAATACCGTAATGCGCTACGTAAAGCAGATGTCGCAGGACCTCTCCGACATAACCGGCATAAGCAACACTGAGATAGAGAAGTCCCTGAATTCCCTAATAGAATCCAGATACAAGAGGGTCGAAGCGGCAGCGCCAGAAGGATCCGAAGAGACCACCGACGTAGAGGAGGGCGAGGCGCCGCCATCCGACAGTGAATCAGAAGGTTAGCCTGCTGAGATCTCCTGTATCAAGAGGCACTATATACTGGTACTCTATGCCCACCTTCATGAGCTCGGCCTTCTCGCCATAAGATGTGTATAGCCTCTGTATGAAATCCAGGCGTGCTTGCTCATCAATGAAGACTATGAATATTTTGTACTGGCTGCCAAGTGCAACGTCCCTCATGCCATTAATGCTCGAATATATAATCACCTGCGCCTGCGACCCTTTCTTAGTTATTGTCATGTCGACGTTCCTATCGGAGTCCAACTCGGTAAACAGTATGGCGTTTGCCACGCAGTAATCCCTGAGCTTTCTGAAGATTACAAGGTACTCGATATCATGCCCGGAAGAGTCGATCCACTTCCTTGGCGCGTAATATCCGCCAGCTGTGACAAGATCGCCTCTGTTTACCAGCGCCGTAAGTACGTTGAGCGTATTCTGCGTGGTTATAGAGATTGGCACGTTCTCATACCTGACGCTGCTGCCAATACCGCTTCTAACCTCTTCGACTGTCAGCGGCATAAGCCTCCAGTGGTAGTAATAGTTGACAGTATCAAATATGTTGACTACTGAGCCAGGATTCGCCTTTAGCTTTATCTTGGCGGATGCCGGGAAGTTGGGCACGTCTACAAAGTAGTCATCTGATATCGGCGCTTTGAGTATGAGATTGAGCAAGACCACCACGAAAACCCCTATCCCAAATTCAATGTACATTGGTGGTATGCTGTTTCCAGGGGGCTGGTAAGGCGCTGTATATGTATAATTCTCTCCGAAGATATTGAAGTCAAATGTCTTGTTGCCGTAGCTTATCGCAGTATGCGCTGGCAGGTCGTAGTTAAGCATACCATCCTGCACGGTTCCATTCTGCAGATACTGCCCGCCGATGCTTGCAATGTACTTGACGTTGTTCAATGTCTGGTTATTGCTTGTAACGTAGAAATCAAAATTGTCGTTTGCGAAGTCTATTGTCTGCGGGGTTAGGTTGACCGGCGCCATGTAGAAGAGCGATGTCGCATAAGTGCGCGAGGCGATATCCTTAAGCGACGCAACATAGTATCCCGGCGGCAGCGTGAAAGCCTGGTAGTAGAGTATGTCGAAACTCTTATTGTAGAAGCCCACCGGCACCGAAGCAAGAAGCGAATGGTTCTCATCATACAGCTCCAGATGGAACGACGTCTCATGTGAAATGTTGCTGGCCTCCATGCGGATGGGCAACGTCTGCTCCTGGCCAAAGACTGCAGGCATCGAGAGCGTGCCCGCACCCTTGTAGCGCACCGCAAATGGCACCAGCCTCTCATAGAACTGCGAAGCATTGGCGTTATACAGCTTGATGATTATAAGCCCGTGCGAGCCATTTACCATACTTGAAGCATTTTGCGTGTTATTCAGTGCAAGTGCGCTGGTGACCAGTGGCGCGATCCCAATGCTATTGGGGCTTAATGCATTCGTATCAAGAGGAATGCTGCTGTTCCCGTAAGCTATCCTGTCCATCCAGAATCTGCTGTTCAGCGTGGTGGCTATGTCGCCTGCAAGCTGGCTCGCATTCTTCCATCCGACATTCGGGTAATTGCTGAATACTAGAAGGGTCCCGTTTGTATAATTTACCGCGCTCACATTGCCAAAATTGTCGTAGTACGGACCAAGGGGGGTATTGCCCTTCGCAAGCCAGAAGGTAGGCGAGTTGAAGGTGAGTTCGCTCGAGTTATACTGTGCACTATAGTTCTGCGACTCTGTCATATTGTGGCTAACAGGTACTTCGATTATAGAGGCTTCGCGCAGCAGGCTTAGCGAGTTTTGAGGGGTAACGAAGATCGTCTGCCCTGATCCAAGCTCGCTGGTAAAGTTCCTGCCGACATAGACTATCGTGTCTCCCCTCTTCATCATATCCAATATTGTGAAGTTGCCGTTGCCAGGGTGCGGCCCTTCGTACAGCGAATCGGGCAGCAGGCCTACAGGCATTAGCCCTGAAGGTATGATGACTACCGAATCGTTTGGTATCTCAGTCAGGTTGTCAATTCCGACATAGTTCATGCTGGTGCTGTTTATTATAAAGCCGTATCTCTTCAGGTTCTTATATAAGTCGTTGTACAGCTGCCCTCCTGAAAAGCAATCCAGGCAATAATTTATCAGTCCAACCTGCGTATTTACCAGATAGATCCTCGGTGCCGGAGGGGTTGTATAGGCAGATATCGAGATATTTGCATCAGTGGCATTGGTAAAATAATAGTTTCCCAGTACGTAGTAGACCAGGCGGGTTGCCGAATCATCTACATATACGCTCGCATTGCTTATGGAGAACTGCGCTGAAATGCTCCCTGTTGGAAGGGCCGTGCTAACTAATGAGGGGAAGATCGAACGCACATAAAGAGCCAGGGATGCCCCCGCGCCTATCGCTATGACTATTATTACAAGTACCAGTTTCAGCAGCTTCGAAGATACCATGAGCACGCACTATCCTGCTATTCCTCCCTTTTGACTATGAATCTGTCCACAAGCCTCTGCACAAAACGCGAAGCGGCATTAGTAGTATCGTGGGCTTTCTTCACCACCGTATATGTGCGTATGTACTTGAATGGCTTCTTTACCACTACCCCATACTTCATCAAATCATTCCTTCAGCTCGAGATAGCCCTGTGCTACCATCTTGTTGAGTATCTGCTCAACCCTGGGCTGTGATACATTGTATGTCTTCGCGAAGTCGTCTATGTCTATCGTGCTGTTGTGCACCTGTATCCAATCGCCAACCATCGACATCAGCGATTCATCGGTAAACTTCTGCAGGGCCGCAAGGTCTGCCTTGAGTGATTTATTCTCCTCGTTGAGTTGTGCGGTCTGTATGGTGAGATTCCTGTTCGCCGTTGCGTACTCCAGATCCAGTTTCTTTACCTCTCTGTATTCGTTCAACAGAGAATCGTATTTGTTGAATAAGCTGCTGTATGTCTCTGTCATCCCAGAGAGCAGATTCTCAATGACCGAATCGACATACTGGTAGAACTTGCCTGCATCTAGCGTATACTGGTCTGATATAATGGAGAGTACCGAGAGTACATCCTTGATTACTGTTGCCCTGCGCATCCTGTCGCTGGTATCCTGCGGTATCGAGTAAATCAGGCTTATGCCATCCTTCCTGAGCTTGATTATATAGAAAAGGTACGGCTTCTTGCTGATGTTCCTGCTCTCAACTTTGACTATGGATAGTTCGTTACCGGCCTGCTTCAGGTAGTAGAACGGTATCTGAGAAAGTTTGGATTTTATAATGTCAAGGCTTCCAGTCAGCCGTCCATCAAAAACAAGTTCATCGACTTTTGGGCTAAGTGCAACCTCATCTGGCATTTGACATACACCGCATCCTTCATTATTATTGCCAGAGCTAGATTTATAACACTATTTACGGCACGTAAAAAGCCGTTTCTCTGCTGTAGTGTGCCTTTATGCGCACCAAATGCCGCTACCTTTTCGCTTCCTTGTCTCCCCGTATGGCTTGTACATCAAGATCCGGCATGTAGTTGAGCAGGGATAAGAGGTAGAGCAGCGCAAGCACGGGCAACGTGAATAAGAGCGTACCTACGCTTGCTATCACAAGCCCCACAACCAGAAAGACAATGCCAAGGCCAACATATATTGCCATCCTGGATACGAACCTGCTCCTCTCTTTCTTGTATTTTGGGTAGCACTCCTTACACACGACCAGCACATTGTTCTTCTCGTTCTTTGTTATGTTCGTCTTTATCCAGCGTATGGCGTGTATGACGTGGTCATTCCTAACCGGCAGGCCGACCCTCTCATTACCGCACACTATGCAGACTCTCTGCCTGCCTTTTTGATGCATTCCCGCAGCGCGTGTTTTGCCTCTAACCATATGCACACCATCCCTATTCGATTACCAGCTCCACTATCTTGCCATAAGTGTCGCGTATCCTCTGCTCGTCTATCATGTTAAATACATTAGTAATAGTAACGTCGTCTATCCCTATCCTCCTCAGCACATTTGCTATGTCCTCGTGTTTCAGCCCCTTCCTCTCCAGCATGCTTACGAAGAGTATCGCATTGCAGTGCCTGTGCATCTTCTCAAGGGAATTCGAGAGATCGTCTATGCTCTTGTCATTCATTCGAAATGTGGAAAGCATCTTCCTGAGCTTTATCCTGCTTACCACGAACGTTCCGGCCAAAGAAGATCACTACGATATGAAGTTAAATACCTTAGATATTATGCTGTCCAGTATGCCTATCTTCCTGAAAAAGTTGACTATCGTATTTTTGTCTATTCCCTGGTTGATCATTATCTGCGCCATATCCCTGATATCAACAATCCTGTCCTTCTTGTCAAGCTCCTTGAAGATCCTGAGTATGATGTCTGCGCTGATCTCGCTCTCTATAAGTTTAGCGTTAAGGTCTATCCTCTCAAAGTAGTACTCCTTCTTTATACTCTGGTCGGCCTGTTCGTTGGGGGCAAGCATCTCGGCCACGTTTATCGCATATACGTCAAGCGGCTCCTCTCCTACTATCCTGTCAAGCAGAAAGATCTCCGGGAACTGTATCGAGGAGTTGAACGACATGTCGAACGCCGCCTGCCCGACTCCGAACTTGCTAATCTCCCTGCGTATGAAGCCTGAGAAGTTGAGCGATCCCTGCAAAAAGTTCATGAACTTCTCATACCTTATTCTCAGCATTACTGTAGTGCCAACGTTAGAGAAGATTGTCTCATTAATGTCTGTTGGATTCTGCGATGCTACAAGAAGGCCGAACTGGTACTTCCTGCCCTCCCTGACTATTGTTATCGCATCGCTCCTCTCGTCGCTTGCGACCTTCCACGCCTCATCCAGAACCACCAGCGTCTTTATCCCGCGGGTGCTGGACCATCCCTCCTGCCTCATCTTCTCCTTCAGCGTCTGCAGTATGAACATGGCCGCCAGTGCCCTGAATCTCTCATCAGGCAGGCTCGAGAGGTCCAGGTCGACGAGACCAGACTGGGCCAGCTTTCCTATATCTATTGTGGACTTCTTTGCAAAATAGTCCTCTCCCTCCCTTGTGAACTGCCTAATCCTGTATATGGCGTTCTCCAGTTCCGCCGGATATTCATATGTGCCCTCCTGTAGCTTCTCCTCAAGCAGCTTAGTCACATCCTTTAGGGTCGGCGATTCCGTATTCGGACCAGGTACGTCTGCCAGTGCAAATCCGGCATTCACGTAGGCCTGCTCCATTGCCTCTGCGGTAAGCCGCCGTTGTTCTGGATACTGTCCTATGTCAGTTAGTATGTCAATTGAGTTCATGATCTGCTTTGCCCTGTCTATCGGCTTCATTCCAGAGAGGTCCATTATGTTTATGTAGTCCCCTTTCGAGAGCGCAATCACCTTTCCGCCGCTCTGTTTGACCCATGCCTTGTACTCTCCGGCCCAGTCTATTATTATGGCGTTCGTATTCCAGATGTAGCTGGCCCTGACAAGGAAGGTTTTTACGAAGAAGCTCTTTCCAGCGCCTGTTATGCCGACTACTGCCAGGTGCGGGTTGGTCAGGGTGGAATAGGTCCACGTAAAGGGCACTCCGAAGAGTTTGGTCACGCCTATGAATATCGAGTTTGTGGGATCGTTGAGCAGGTATTCCTGCGGCGGCTCCGGCGGCCTGCTCAGGAAGGTCCTCTTCGCAAGTTCGTTGCTCATCACATTCTGTACCCGCAGAAGTGTCATAATATCAACATTGCAGCCAAAGGTATATAGCTCTATTTCTGCCCCTTGAAGAGGCCCATTACGGAGCCTGCATCAAGCAGCCTGTAATTCAGCTTGTAGAGGAAGTACAGCTCCCTGCCTACGATCCTCTGTATGCTCAAGTCGAACGCATTGAATACTGTCTGGAGCTGGGTCATCTGTGTGTCTAGGATGTCAAGGGCCTCCTTCTCGCTGATCCCAACCGAAGTAGACTCTATGTATATGATGCTGTAGAGCGGCTTCTCCCCTTCCCCTATCTTGTTCATCTTCATTTCGACCTGGCTAATCTTCTTCTGTATTTCCTGCATGTCAACTGGATTCTGCGTGGTTGCCTGCATCAGCCTTGACATCTGGAACTCGTAATAGCCCCTCTGGCCTTCAAGCTCGTCCCTGTACTTCTGTATGTCCTGTGCCATGCTTATTATGTTAAACTTGAATGGAAAGTCGACATTCATGACTATCTTCTCCCACTTGTCCGGTGCGGCAACCATCTCGCTCTCCACCTTCTCATCCGCCTTTTCGGCCTTGAACACGTAGCTGTACAGATTGCCTGTCAGGTAGCCTGTCGCATAGTACAGACCGTTGACATACTTGACTACGGCCTGCTGCCCGTGAGCTATTGTATAGTTCTTTGCCGGCACTATGGTTATGCGCAGCATCTTTGTAAAAAGGGGGAAGACCAGATAGTCTGCATAATTCATTATGAGCACCAGCAGGAGCGTAAGTATCCCAAGTACTATGACCACCAAGAGAAACGGTCCGAATGCGCTTCCATAAACCATTAGCAGCAATACTATCACCAATGCGCATCCGAGAAACAATACCTCCTCCTGGTCAACCATATCAAATCCCCTTGTCTATCGACTTTTCCCTCAGCCTTTCGCTCACGTTTGTTACTGGTATCATATAATCCGGGTCTATGAAGTACTGCAGTTCGCTGCCGCTTGCCACAGTTGCCGTTACGCCCAGCACGGCGCTTATTCCTGCTGCGAGCTCGTCAGCCCTTGCCATTGCAAGGTTTGCTGCCTCATCCTCGGTCGAGCCAAGCGCGCTGACCGAGGCATAAGTGATAAGCGCGTGCGATTTCGCCTTTCCGACACTGTCTAGCACGTTTCTCCACATGGTAACCTCACCGCGCACCCTCTCAGCCATAGAGGACTGTTCATTATCCTTGGCGTTTTTGCCTTCGGTAAGCTGCTTGTTCAGCACGGTATTATACCTGTCCTCTGCCTCATTTAGCTTCTTGCGCACGCTTTCCATGTACTGATCCTTGTTAAGCACATACAGCTGAGAGGTCAGCTTGACAGGCTGCTGGCTCAGCGAGATAACGCGTGCGAACATGCCTGCGAAGAGCGCCTTGTCCTCGTTCTCCATCTCGGTGGCGGAGACATATATAGGTATCTTTATAAAAGAGGTAGCGTAGATGCTCTGTCCCTCTCTCACCAAGATCGCGCTGCCAGACGGACTTATTGTATAGGGATCCTCATCGTCAAGTATAACCTGCCTGTGCTTCATCCTGATGAACGGTTCATACAGGTAGGTGTAGAACCTGGTGGAGAATGCCAGTACATCAAGTGTCAGTGCGATCAGTGCGAGGATAAATTTCAGTATGTAATAGCCGCCTATGGTGACTGCGCTAAGCACTATGGCAAGCGAGGCTCCCCATAAGACTATGAAGAACACGATCTTGAGATTCAAGGCCAACTGATCACGCAATATATTGACGGGCAGCAGGCTTATAAATTATTGCTGCGCCTAGATTGCCCTGAACCTGCTGGAGGTCTGGCCCATGCCGCCTATGATGTTCGCTATCTGGACTACAAACGCATACGTTATGCCGCTGATCAGTGCCGGATAGAAGAGCACCGAGAGCCAGTAACCGCTCAGGGCGCTCTTGGCATTCCCTATGTCCTCCACCAGCGGCGAGGTGGGCGATACTGCATTTGTGATCGCCCCTGATCCCGTCCCATATCTGTTGAGTGAGGCGCTTATCGCGCTCAGCGATGCGATAGGGCCCTGCGAAGTGAAATAGAACGCAACAGAGAAGAGTATCGGCATTATGAAGTAGAAGCCTATGCCTATCGCCATCATCATTCCGCCAAGCTGCCTTGTGGGCAAAAATGCCCTGAAGATAACACCAGGTATGAAGAAGGCCGGCAGTGCAGCATACATGAAGAATAATATGGTATAGAACTCAACATTCAATGCCATGAAGCCTCCTATCGTCAGGTCAAAGAGTGCCCAGGTTGGCCAAAAGAAGCCGTACAGTACGGTCCATTTGTATATGGGTGGGGCGAGGGCGGTGAGAAAGGTGCATTGGTCATCCACTTCCACGGCGCATACGAGCACCTGCTGCGAGGCGTAGAAATAATCAAGCGTGCCCATGTCGTACACCTGCAGCAGGACGCCGCTTGTGGCGTTTATCATGTGCGATATGTAGGTCAGCGAGGTACTGTACGGGTCTATGTTGCCAACGAAGTAGCTGGGTATCAGGCCGAACATGACTGCGGAGAGGAAGAGGAAGGCTACCACCATAAATGAGGTTGCGCTTGCCTCGTATATCTCACCGATGCCAAAGATCCTTAGCCTGTCGTTCCTCAGTGCGACCCCGAACATGAAGATCAGAGCTCCTATCATAAAAGAGAGCATCGCCGCTGCCATGCCTATCGGCAGCCAGTTCTGCCAGATGGTCTCCGCAGCCACATTCATCTGGCTGCAGTACCAAGAGCTGGACGTAAGGGCATTGTAGGTATTCGAGTATACAATATCCTGTTTAGGGTATGCAGGGTTACAGTAGTTCTCAAGTATGCTGCCTGCAGCGTGCACTCTGGGGATGAGGAGAAGCAGGCACCCTAATACAAGCAGCAATCTCTTCATAGCATCACAGTATCCTTGTGAAAAGCGAGAGGAAGTCCATGCGCTCCCCCATGGCCCTCGAAAAATCCACTATAAATACATCAACGATAACTAAATTAAGCAGGGGTATGAAGGTCAGTCCTATCGCTACAAGTCCGCCGTATATCAAAAACGCGTTGATTATAGGAAACAGCGCGATAGGCAGCGAACCAAGCGTCAAGGCTCCGCCGACAAAGCCCCCGAGCGCAATTCCAATCATGCTGCCTAGCAATCCGGTAATCTGGTCGGTGGGAAATGCGCCGCAGCCTATGCCTCCTGGCGAAGGCCAGCCGAGTACACAGGTGAACTCCTGGCCTGCAACGGTAAGCGAGGAGTCAAGGAAGCCGTAGCTGATGGTCACCATTAGAGGATAGACGAATCCTATCCCGATCGCAAACGCGATCATCGCATTGCCGAAGGTCCTGGTAACCCCGAATGCCCTAGCTATCAGCCCTATGGCCATGAAGATGGCGAATACTATGCCTGCTGAGGCGACCAGCAGCTCCTGCACCTGGCTGGCCACGAGCAAGATGTATATCGTATTCATGTACGGCACTATATAGAAGAAGACAGGTTCTATAGGGAGCAGGTCCAAGTTGTATGACACCCCGACATGACCGAAAGTGTAGTTCTGGAACCACGTTCCTATCCCCTGCAGGGCTCTGCCAGGGTAATTCTTATGTATTGTCGGCGCTATGGCGCTTATTGCGGCTATCCAGTACAGCCCCTCGCTGAATGTATTAACGTTGTTGTTGAAGGTACGGTAGTCGCACAGTGAGATAAAGAAGAGGTTGTTGTAATCTGCATACTGGGTATTCGGGCCTGGAGAAGTTACCAGCGAGGGGTTTGGTGTCGGCGGCGCGTTAAGCTGCGTGTATCCATAGCACGAGTTAGGCAGGTACTGTATGCCTGATGGTCCTGTAACGCTGCCTATGCAGCCCGAAGATACTGTAGGCGGGCAGTCTGTAGGTATGAGGCCAACCGAGGCCAGCTGGTTGGCAGGCTGTATGGCAAAGATCGCCGCGCCAAACGCCGCAAACAGCATTATTAGGACTATGGTTGCAAGTTCATCGTATATCTTTACCCTTACCCATGCCCGTATGTCATTTCTGCCAAGCGCAGGCGCAAGCGCGTATATGAGGGCGAGTATAACGATGACCATGGTTACGGCAGCCAGCACTATCGGCAGCCATACGTCGCCAAACGGCGAGGTGATGATACCGCACAGTCCCGTGCACGCGACTGCCGCGGGACGGAGCAATCCGGCGAGTTTCAGTATGCCAAGCAGGAATAACACCATCATATCACCTTGCTAAGTAGTCTGTTGCTGCGCAGCGAAGGCGAGCCCAGCAAACCGCCAAGCGCCTCCAGCAGATCAAATGATATTATGAACGCAATCACTATGCCAACGATCTCTATGATCGAGCCCGAGATATCGCTTGTAAATGTGGAAACGTTATCGTACATCGCGGACCCGAAGCCTGAAATGTCGACTACATCCAAAATGCCGCTTAAGGTGGACCATGCCTGGTTGCCAAGCTTCTGCGTGATGCTATCCACCGATGAACATACGGTGGGGCTTGACGTGGCAGAGCTTCCGATATAAACCCCTCCTCCTCCATATGTGCTAACGTCGGTTTTATAGGCAGCCTGCGTGCCTGCGTATACCTTCACTGTGCCGCTGCCGCTTGTGAAATCATAATATCCCGGGCCGATCCAACCAACCTGGCTAGTGCTGCATATGTAGTTGACTGTGCCTGTGAGCTCCCCGGAGAAGGGATAGACAAGGGCAGGGAAGACGACATAGAACGATATGAAGAGCGCCAGCATTGCCCCACCGGCAGCCCGCGTCCACGGGAAGGAGCGCAGCACAATACCCACATAAAAGAAGACAGGGAAGAGGAAGTATATGACGAAAAGGAACATGACCAGAAGGCCGCCCATGCCCAGCAGGCCGAATGAGATGCCCTCCTCGCTCCACAGGGCCGTTTTAAGGGTCTGTATTCCGCCCCAAGGGCTGAACGATATGCCGAAATCGTTTGGCATGAGCTGCACCGAGAACGACACTAGTGCGTTGAATATGAAGAGGTTGGTGAAGACATAGCCGTAGTCTAAGAGATTGGTGGTTATCATCCCATTCTCCAGGTTGGTGCACGTCGCTATGAAGACGCCCTGCGAGGAGGTGAACGTCGAAGTGGGTGGCGCGGGAAGCAGTGTATTGGCGAGATGGGCCAGGAAGACCACCGAACCATCGAATATCCCAAGGCCGCCAACGAATATGAACACGATCAGCAGGTTGGCGAAGCTCTCAAGGTACTCGTTCTTGACAAATGTGACAAGCTTCTGTATATTGAATGCAACACCTATCGCGTACACGATGCCAAGAACCGAGAGCACCATGAATACGATGAAGAGGGAAAGCTCCAGGAATACCTTGTACGTCGACGCGTCTGAGAGGGCGGTGTTTACAAGCGGAGTATATCCGGGAGACGTGGCTCCGTTAGTGAATAGGCTGTTGCAGTTGAACAGCGTTGCGGTAGGGAGGGAGGCCGCGCCTGCGAAATGCGGGATAAGGAAGAAGGCGAAAAGGCCCAGAAGCAGCATCCTAACAATAGGCATCATATGAATCTAGCCAGTCCAAGTATATACGTGTCTCCGCCAAGCATTGCGGATAAGCCAAGCAGTGCGGATATTGATAGCAGGACATTGAGCAGCGGTATCACGAAGCCGGCAACAGAGATTACTCCGTATGCGTTTATGATCTGGAAATCTGCCTTTGCCATGTACGTAGGCTCAAAGCAGCGGTAATAACCTGCCAGGGCAGCCTGCGGCAAGGTGCTTGGGATCGCGGTTGTCTGGCTCAGCAGTCCGCTCAGGAAGCCGAACCCTCCTGTTGCTATGCCAAAGAAAGGTATGAGATATCGCGACGAATAGGCAATCTCCTCATTTACCAGGCTGCCTCCAGGTGGCCAGCATCCCCAGTAATTCATTATCTGGTCCACCCTGGGCATGGAGTAGAAACTGAGTTGGTAGGTGGTCATGGCCAGGCACTGCTGCATGCCTAGGGGCGAGCCTGCAGAGCATGTGCTTGCAGGGTATGGCAGCTCGCATGGGCTGCCGGAGCCCTTGACCAGCATGCCATAGTTGTCGTACAACGGCAACTGGCAGATGGCCATGTTCGGTATGGAGGTTGTGCCTATAGGATTTAGGCAGTTGGCGTTTGTGTTAAGAGGGCCGCAGCTTCCCGGACTCAGCGTATCGTATTCGAATATGATCAGCATCGGGTAGATTATCACGCTTGCAAGCACAAGCGCGATTAGAAAGCCTCCTATTCTCCTTGTGAAGAAGGTGACCCGCAGTATAATTCCAGCGGCAAGAAGGTATGGCCACATGTAGATCATCATCAGTATGCCTACGGTCTGCAGGAAGAAGAGATAGAAGATCATGGTGTTGAGTATCTCTACGACGGGCAGTACGGACCTCTGGTACACGTACGCTGTGAATGGCGAGTACTCGTATGTGATACTAAGCAGCCTCTCTCCATAGAGTGGTATTGCACACTCCACAGGTATGCAAAACGTGGTTGTAGAAGTGAACGACCTGAGCCAGCCTGCCGTGCCCTCGAAGAAGTAGAGCGAATTAAGGTTGGCTGCGGTCTGGTTGGTCATGTTTGCTGCCAACAGATAGGCGGCTCCAAGCCCATAGTCCACGTCGCTTGTAATGTGCGTGCCTCCAAGGCTGCCAGAGCCTATGACCTGCGTGCATATGATGTTGGTTGGGCTTGGCACGCCGCTAGGCGAGACGTACACGCTGTTTGACCAGTCAAGCGCGGATCCTGCCAGATACGGCCCCGTGCACATCCCCTGGAATGTGGATTTCTGCGCCAGGAAACTAGGCAGTGCAATGCCGTTCCAGAAGGTGAGAAAGCCCATAATGAGCACCACTATGAAGGCCGTGGCTACCACCTGCGTCATCTCGCTGACTGCGCTCGCCTTCGCCCTCGAGCTGCCTGCTGCAGCCCCTGCCATGTACCAGAGCCCTACAAGAAGTATGCTCAGCGATATGGCAGCGAAAACGACAGGCAGCCAGTTTGTGAAGTTCGAATAGTTTGTCTCGATATTAGCTGCGCCAGCCGCGCCTGCAATAAGCGCAAGTACCGCTACCGAGAGGATGGCTGTCGCCAGAGATTTCCGGATAACGTCCCTTTTCATCATATATTGCCCCAGAACGGTCCTGTGCCTATAAGCGTAGAGATGGAACCAAGCCCCTTGGTAAGGCCCTGTGCGAAGCCTATCGTTATCGCCAGGTCAAGTGCTATAAGAACTATTGATTCGAACATATACTCTGCTATCTTCACCCCAAAGCCGTCTATCACATATGGCATTGAATAAAGAGTCTGTACGCCAGTAACGAGGAACTGGCTAAGGCCCCCTGTCCCGCTGCTGACCCCTAGCGGCGAGAAGGGAAGCTGCAGTCCTGGATTGAGATAGTTCTGCCCGCCATTGGGCAGCGCCGAGTTTTGGGGTACCGTCACCACGTTGGTTGGCACCCCAGAGAAATAGCTGTTGGTCTGCAGGTTGTTGAGAAGGTCAGGATATACAAATGAGGCGTAAGGATTGCACGCGCCTACCGTTGTTACCGGCCCTGTGCCTGCCCAGGGGTTTCCACTACAGAACATCCAGCTGATTATAAAGCTATTCATGGATATGGCAAGCGGCAATATGAAGAAGAAGGCTATGGCTATTGCGAGTATCGAGTCCGCAGCCTCCCGCAGGCGCGGCCCGCCAAACGGTAGGGTCCTGATTATCAGTGCTGTGGGCAGCATCGCAGTCAGCGCGAAAGACTGGATAACAGGGAGCAGGATCCACATCACGAAAAGCACCGCAAACGTGATGACAATAAGCCCAGTATATGTGCTTGTGAGTACGCCGCTGTATCCATAGTACACTCCCACAAGGTTGGTGTTCAGTTGCAAATCACTTGTCAGCGATATCGGAACCTCGAAGGCCGATGCGAGCTGCTCGTCGATGTTGCCCCAGAGCAGGAAGAGCGCGCTCTCAGCGTACATCTGGCCGAAGAGCTGCGAGCTCCTCTCGTACAGAAGGTTGCTTATATACGTCTGCGCATACTGCATCGGGTCAGAATATACAACGCCTGTGGTGGCGGTTGCTGACTTGGTCAGGAAAATACCGACATTGCACGTAACCGCCGCAAAGGCGGTCACCGCCATTATTATGAAGATGCTCAAAAAGGCTTGCGTGGCCTCTGTCTTAGCTGCACCTTTCAGCTTCTCCCTTGATATTGTAGGGAGAAAGCCTGCAAGGGTATAAACCAGCGAGGCGATCACCACTGCGGCAAGCACAAGGAAGACATTGATGGTTATCCAGTTGTTGCTGTTTATCGCAGGGAAGGTACAGGCCTGCTGGTATGCCGTCGTGCCCGCAGCGTATACCCCTACCGAGAAGAGGGCCATTACAACAAGCACGATTGTTGCTTTTCTCATTTAATATCACGCGACTTTTAGCTTCGATCCCAGGCTGAGCCTTATCGTGCCTCCAAGCAGCTTGGCAACGTTGTCTGTGATCGTATATAGTATCAACAGGTCAAATACGAAGAGTATGAGCTGCAGTATCAGGTAGAAGCCGTAGGTCAACTCATAGTTGAGAAACGGGAACATCCCTCCGTTTGCGCCTGTTCCCCCAAATGCCTGCCAGCCCATCTCGATTACGTTTACATAGCCAGACGGCAGCACAGCTGCCAATACGTTGGTCATCTCACACATGAGCCAGCTGTTGCCTGAGGGGCAGCCGTTCCAGGTCGGGCTAAGAGAAGGCGGCGAGCCGCTAGGTCCGTATATTAGCTGGCTCATTCCATTGGTTATCGGGGCATTGAAGAAGACAAGGATGGACGGGAACACGATCGCAGCGCCAAAGCCCATGGCCACAAGCGTACCTCCTATGCCCCTCACAAACGGGAACGCCCTGAAGATCAGGCCCAACGGTATAAGAAAGCCGAGTCCAAGGGACATGAGCAGCGGCAGCGCACCTTGCAGCCCTATAAGCATGATGGTAACCGGATAGAGGACGAACTGGGTGAGGTCGTAGATGCTGGACTCGAAGTGCTGGATGATGACGTTACCTGACTCGATCATGTAATTCTGGTACGGCCTCATCGTGAAGCCGAACTCGAAAGCAAAACCACCGACAAATGGTATGGGTATTGGTATTGGCAGCCACAGGCCCACGGTCATGTACTGCAGCATACCTATTGCCGCGCTCTCGGTGCCAACGAAGTTCCATGCATACTTGGTGTTTGATGCTGCGGTGGTCAGGTAGTATTCGCTTTCACTATAGAGATTGCCCAGATTGCCGATGTAGGCATTTGGCCCTGTCGCAGGCGTGGTGACGCACCCTGCCTGAAGGCTGCCTGTCACAACTACTCCAAGGTTGCTTACAACGGTAAGAATGGCGTAGATGCTTATGATCAGCATAATCGATTTGGCTAGCTCCCAGTACTCTGTATGTAGCCAGTTCTGCACGCCTGTTGTAGGGAAGGCCTTGCCAACCATGTAGCCTATCGCTATCACAGCAAAAGAGACCATCAGGGCTATTACAGCAATTTCAATGCCGGCCTCTGGGCTAATAAGCGTTATGCCGGTGGGGTTGGGGCAGGTGGGTGTACTGGAAAAGCTTACAGCGCCCGCATACGTGCCTAAAAGCACCAATGCAGCCATGGCCAGGAGTGCAAACCGTGCCGTCGCCATAGCCATACTTCATATCTGCTAAATATAAATGTATACTCTCTAATGTGAGAGCAAGGGAAACCTGCGCATATATGCCTCAGCCTGGAATATGACAAAGTATGGTATTATGAAGACTGAGGTTATCACAAGTGTTATATACGCTGCCCATGCCGCGCCTGAAGTTATAAGGATCACTGCCAGGTCTACGGCAGAGACCACTACCCAGAAGAGAAGTATCCAGATTATGAAGTATTGGGGAGAGTTGAAGAGCAGCCTTGCGCTGTCACCAAGCGCCCTTAAGACACGCCTGCTGTCAACCACTATGGCGCTTGGCGCGTAGAAGATAAGTGCAAACAGGATGAAGCCTACAAGCGAGGTAACCAGGGCTTCCTGATTCATATAGTATCCAATTATGTTTGCCGCTATCAATATCACAGCATATGCGAGGAGCACGATAAAGACGCGGCCTATGTACCTTTCTATGTCTGCAAGTACCCTCCTGCCTATGCGCATGTGCGTCTTTCTCGATTTGACTATGAGGCTTATCGCGACAAAGGCGAAGCTGATGAAGAGCAGGGAGATGACAAGCGCAATGGTTATTATCACAAGGCTGGCAGCACTCAGGTTTACGAAGATGCTGGCAGTCCTAAGGAAGATGGCGCCTGCGCTTACGTATGTGGGAAGGGGCGCGAGAAGCGGTATGGCGAATGCTATGATGAATGGAATCGAGAAGAGGACCACAAGCCTGAGATTCTCCACATAGGTGTGGTAAGAGTCGCCTAATACGCTGCCCATATGGCACCACTATGACATGGAAACCAAAGATTAAAAGCCTATCGCGGACCAAGGGCCGCAAGCCGCCCTTACTTTAAGGACCATGCCAAGACAGGACCTCAGCAGCCTGCAGGTATCGAAGCAATTCCCGAAGTGCCTGAACCTGCGCTGCTGATTATAATATTTATCAGCCCAGGAGCGATGAGCACAAGTATTATGCCCACTATGCCTCCTATTATCATGCCTATGGACCATCCCTGCAGGTTGCCTCTCATATTGCCTGCTGCGGGCAGCAGGTGCGCCAGGGCGTAGAGCACTGCACCGACTATGAAGAGCAGCAGCGCTATGTAAGCAACGAAGCTGCGTACCACCTGGACGATGGAGCAGATTGAGCTTGTAATCGGGGTTGCGGTTGCAGCATATGCAGTCATGCTGCCGGTTAGCATCAGCAGCATCGCACCATATGCTATAACCCTTGCTCTGCCAATCATAATCATATACTCCACTTTGAAACTTATAAAGCAATCCCTAAGATCAGGTTTGTAAACGAAATAAAGGAAAAGAAAGATAAATAAAAGAAAGAAAAAGGCAGGATGCGCTATGCACCCTGCCAACCAAGCTATCTGTTCAGCAGCCTCCGCTTATACTGGTTATAGACGTGTTACCTCCAGCGCCCACTATCAGGTTTATCAGTCCTGGAGCAACAAGCACCAGTATTATGCCTACGATTCCTCCAATCAGCATACCGATAGACCATCCCTGCAGGTTTCCCCTCAGGTTACCTGCTGCTGGCAGGAAGTGTGCTATAGCATACAACACACCGCCTATTATGAAAAGCAGCAGTGCTATGAAGGCTATGAAGGTTCTCACAACTGCGACAACACTGCATATGGCAGACGTAGCCGTCGTGGTCACCGTGGCTCCAGCAAAATATGTTGCAGCCAGGCTGCCACCTA
Source organism: Microcaldota archaeon (assembly GCA_021817325.1). Lineage (GTDB taxonomy): Archaea > Micrarchaeota > Micrarchaeia > Micrarchaeales > CABMGC01 > JAKAVK01. The sequence goes on from JAKAVK010000018.1 coordinate 29,033, forward strand.
TCACTACTATATACAGTAGTCTCAGAAATCTCATCAACTTCAATTTATTCATTTTCTCAACCTGAATAAATTACCAGGTACCTATTTAAATACTTTTCTACGGTACAGCCTTGTTTAAAAACTCCAAATCTGTCTAAAAATTCATCATCTGCTAAGAGTGTTCTGGCCCTGCCTAACTTATCGTATATAAAGATTCTGTCTCCACTTCTATCTTGCGTGTGATAAAGTGCAGGATGGAAGGAAAGGCAACGTTTATGCGATAGTGCTTCTGATAGCCTTGGTGCTGTTTATCCTGATGGACGTCCAGGCAAACACCGTAGCTTCGATATCAGATCAAGCATTCTACATGCGTGTTATCTCTGCGGTACTGCTGTTGCTTCTTGTGTGCCTATACGCTATAAGAGAACCAAGTCAAAAAATAATATCCTATAAGTACTCCTTCTTCCTGACATTCACGGCGTTGATCGCAGCATCAGCGGCTCAGTTCATTGTCGAAAAGCAGCTATCAGTGAGCCTGCTCATAGAGACCTTCTCATTAGCGTATACACTGTATTATTACATCCCGATAATGCTGGTAACAGTACTTCTTGCGTGTGCAGGTGCATATTTTACTTACAAGAAGAACATCCTGCTGGCGATTCTATTCCTGGTAATAGCATTTTCCATATTTATTATACAAAACTTCGTTTTTCAATACGGATATATAGCATCAGACGAAATGGTGCTTTCATATTATACCCTGCCTATCTTGGCCAATCACAGCAATCCCTATTCGTATTCTATTGCAAGCACGATGTACGGTATGGTCAAGAACCCGGGCATACACATAACGCTTACCACAACCAATCAATACAACAGTGTGATGGACTATCCAGCGCTCTTCTTCCTGTCTTCATACCCTTTCTATCTAGCATTTCCCTACGGCATGACCAGTCTGGATAAGGTCATAACCCCATTGACCAATGCAATATGGGCATTCTTATTGGTTGTCGTGCTAGCTTTCTGTCTGCCTAAAGAAGAGCTTCTGAAGCCCAAATTCGCTTTGATAGTGTTTGTAGCGCTTGTATTCCTTAGTAAGACTTCGCCTGTTGTAATACTGGGATCTGCTCTCCTAATCCTATGCTACCAGAAGCTGGACAGCAGATACTCATGGGCCTTCATCGGCCTTGCGGTTTCATTGCAGGAACAGCTCTGGTTCCCCTGCGTATTATTACTGCTATATGCATTCAACAATACTGGTTATAAGAAAGGGTTGAGGATGACCATGTACACAATAGCGGTTTTCCTGCTCATAAATTCATACTTCATAGTCCTAAATCCTGTTGCATTCTTCAACGATGTCTTTGCTCCGCTGAACACCTATATAATGCCTAATACCGGCTCCCAAATAGGCTACTACATATTGACAACGTATCATGTGCTCACTCCTGCACTGAACAGGCTTTTCGAACTGGCCATGCTACTTCTAGCACTCTTCTTCCTGTATCTGAACAAGAAGGAGCTAGTGGGTCTATTCAGCTTTATTCCTTACTTATTCTTAAGCCATGCCTTAATACCCTACTACACGCTTCCTGCGCTCCTCTTCGCGTTCTCACTATATGCGAGGGGCAGAAAGGAGAACAGAGGATGGCTTCGCGGACTGATGGGTACTGTTGTTGCCAAATCAGCTTTCTACGCTGTTGTAATTGCCGTGTTTGTGCTATGTTGTGTGGCGATCTACTATTCACATCTGGCATACGCTTCCACATTCAATATTACAATAACAAACCAGACGATGGACTATAATGGCACTGCGGCAATATACTCTGCAGAATTACACCACAGCGGACCGGTTCCTAATGCAATATATTTCGGAGTTCTCGGTCTATCAAATTGGACGGTGTACTCATACGGCTTCTCGCTTTCCCAGATACTGGGGGGCAACAAAACTGGGTGTAACTCCTATTCGTGTGTGGAAGAAACAAACAGGATAACACTGACCTGGAGCAACTCATCGTATGAGATAAAGGCTACAATACCATCAAATTCTGAGATAAGCTACATCAGACCCGTTCTTTATACCGGCGCGTATTATTACACTCCCAACGTGATCTACGGTGGCAGGAGCCCCCTAAATGCGCCTCCTCCTAAGAGTGCGACTACTTTAAGGTAGCCACAATACCGTCTATAATACCTTTTACCCCTATCCCTCCTGTGGACCTGACGCTTATCCTGTGGCTGAGGACCGGTTTTGCAAGGAATTTTATGTCATCTATGGTTGCAGTATTCCTGCCATAAATCAAAGCTCTGGCTTTTGCTGCAGCCATAAACGCTATATCCGCCCTCGGGCTGGCTCCCATCACTACGTGTATGTCTGTTCTTGTACTTGCCACTATCTTGGTAAGGTATTCAACCACGTTATCGGGCAGCGTAATCTTCTTTGCGGCATTCTGCATGGAGATGATATCCTCTGTTGTAATTATCTTTTTCACCTCTTCAGAGGATTCACTTTCCTTGAGCCTGAGCATGACAGCTTCTTCCTCCATGCTGGGATAGTCAACGTCTATCTTAATAATGAACCTGTCCGCGAGCACTTTTGGCAATGCTTCGGTACCCTCTATCCTAAGGGGATTTTGCGTAGCGAACGCAGTGAATGGCTTCGGAAGTACAAGGTCTGCACCACCAACCGTAACCTGCCTCTCCTCAAGAGTCTCAAGAAACGCGCTCATTGTCTTAGGTGGAGCCCTGTTGAGTTCGTCTATAAGGAGTACGTTTGTAAATACCGGTCCCTTGGCCAGTTTGACCTCCTTGCCTTCCTGGTATGTCATGCCGACTATGTCTGAGGGCATAAGGTCCGGAGTGCCTTGTATCCTCTTAAAGTCCGCCTGTATAGTGGATGCAAGTGCCTTGCACATCGTTGTCTTAGCAACACCCGGAACTCCCTCAAGCAGTGCGTGGCCATTGGCCACCATAGTGATGAACATCAACTCTATGGTATCCGTCTTTCCTGCTATGTGTTTCTTCATCTCTGTAAGTATCTGCTGATAGGCATCTTTCGCTTCCAAAATAGCACCAATAAAATCTCTCTGCTTTAAGATTTAAAACTATCGCAAGAAAAGTTATTAAAACAAAATAACTACTATATATGGTAACTTTCATGCAAACTAAGACTAATTACGACAAGCTATACTCGCTTGAACTGTCAATTGCGATAATCATATTCCTTGTCCTATTATTCCCCGGATTCGCGGATCAGTCAACCATATATGGGGAACTACTTACGGGTATAGTACTATATACTGTATTTCTGTTGCTTCTTTTTGCGGCGTATACGTCAAAGCACGCATACGGCCATATTAGGGCATTCTTGTATCTATACAACGCTATATTCCTGCTTCTTCTCGTATCATTAATGTCGATTTTCCTTACAAAACCTGCAGTACTCTCACTAGCAATGATCCTGAACATGATCATAACGCTTGCAACCCAGTATTATGGCGCTTTCCTATTTTCCGTGCTATCTATATTTATTGCATCCGTCGGCACGTATCTCCTGCGCAGTAAAAACGAACAGTTCCACAAATACGGATATATAACACTATGGCTGATACTGGTCGTACTAATAGTCGAATGGTTTTATGTTTCACACTACGTGATTCCAGATGACGAGATGCTCCAGCCCGTATTCGCCTTCCAGGAGTTATCCCACGGCTTAAATCCATACGCTGTTTCGTTTGCCGGGAAGATGTTCAATGCGTCAAAGTATTACGGTGCGGCTGTTACCAAGCTAACTACGAATTCATATATCGGCACGTTTTCATATCCCTTCCTATATGAAATTATATCGATCCCCTTTTTCGCCTTCCTGCCCCAAACAGTATATAATCTTACAGCAATAGATTTTCCAACAGAGTCGCTGCTATTCTTATTCATTATGATTGTGGCACTCCTATTCAATACAAATAAAAGGAGCGTGCTGAAGCCAAAATTTACCCTCATAATCTTCCTCTCTTTCCTAATCGCTCTCAACCCGTCTCCAATCCTGTACCTTTTATCTGCTCTCCTAATCCTATGCTACCAGAAGCTGGACAGCAGATACTCATGGGCCTTCATCGGCCTTGCGGTTTCATTGCAGGAACAGCTCTGGTTCCCTTCTGCCTTGCTGATTCTCTACTACGTGAATAATAATAGTTTTCAATCTAACGCAAGAATGTTGACTGGCGTAATCGCAGTTTTCCTGCTGTTTAATGGATATTTCATATTCGCTAACCTGCCCGCATACTTGGGGTCCATATTCTCGACAGCAATATCCTATCAACTACCGAACATGATAGCCCCAATAGGCTATTTTATACTCACGTCATACCACGTTCAGACCACTGCACTAAACGATGTATTCATGCTTGTCATGCTGTTCCTTGCCGGTGTGTTCACATACCTTAACAAGAAGGAGTTAGTCGCGATATTCAGCTTCGTTCCGTACCTCTTTCTTCCGCATTCGCTGGTAATCTACTATGCTCTGCCTGCTCTTCTGTTTTCTTTTATTCTGTTTACCGACATGCCAAAAGAACGTACTGGCTGGTTAAGGAGACATGTACTACATACAAATAGCCTAAGATACGCATTTTACCTGTTTATTGCAATGACTTTTTTTGCGTGTATTGCAGTTATATACTATTCACATCTAAATTACCTTAATGAATTTAATTTCACTATAGTCAATCAGAGTGTATCAATAAGCGGCAATAACACAATTTATACCGGAACTTTGTTGTATCACGAACCAGTTAAAAGTATTGTATACCTGGGCATGTACGTAGAATCGGCAAACATAATAGACATCGGTGTGTATTTGACCGGCTTCTCGCTGTCGCAGCTATTGGCTGGAAATGCATCTCAATGCGTTTCTTACAGCTGTATGCAGAACATGAATGAGATAAGCTTAAATGAAAGCAATTCCTCGTTCAAGATAAACGCAACATTGTCGCCATTCATGGCCAAATCCGCTAAAAACTCAACAATCCAGTTGCCAATAAACTTTGTAAAGGTCGTAGTTTACAATGGCAGATATTATTATGCATCTAATATGTCAATGTCTAATGATACATAAGAATATCCGACTAAAGATGACAACTTATGGCGTATGACGATTTCACTGTTGTGCTACCCACATTAAACGAGGCCAAAAACATAGCGCCAATAATAAAGGGAATAAGGACTTACAGGAGGATAAGGATACTGGTTATGGATGATGGATCCACTGACGGAACGTGCGATATAGTTAAGAAATTAGCAAAGAAGTACAGAAACATCTCACTGGTTAATAGGAAAGAACTAAATTTACAGAAAGGGCTGACTGCGAGCGTGATTGACGGGTTCAAAAAAACAAAAACCAAATACGCAATAGTTATGGACGCTGATATGCAGCATCCTGTCGAAAAGGTGGGGGAGCTGGCATCTGCGCTGTTAGAAGGAGCGGACCTTGCCGTTGCAGTCAGGACCAAGATCTCAAACTGGCCATTCTACAGAAAGCTCATTTCAAAAATTCTGATTACCTTGGGCTATCTTGTATTACTGCTTAGAGGAGATGAGAGGTGTGGGGATATATTTTCTGGATTCTTCGGTATAAGGCGTGATGCCTTTACCAAAACGTATTCAAAGAACCACACCAGGTTCGTGCCCGGCGGATATAAAGTACTTTTCGACTTCTTGAAATGCATAAGCAGTGGGAGCCTAACCATAGCTGAAATCCCATACACATTCGGAATAAGGAAAGCCGATTCCTCCAAAGCTGGAATTAAACAAGGGCTGTTAGTGCTAAAGTCTTTTATCACATGACGGCATGGCGAATTAATCACCAGGATTAGGCACATCTCCATATCGTTGATCACACTCAAAATAACATTTCCGTCAATGGTCTTGCAAATGTATTTATCATTTAAATATTCCCAATTAAATGAATGTCTATGCGGAAAGCTCTACTAAACGATAAGTTCCTAATTGCAGCCATCATAATATCAATTCTATACATGAGTTGCTGCTTCCTGCTTTATAATTACAGCTTCCAGGGCTTCGAACGTATATTTTTTGACATCGGTATAGAAACCTATAACATGTACTGGCATCTGCACGGGGCTCTGTACACGAACCCGTTCCAATTCCAATTCATTGTATTTGCTAATCACATCTCCCCATTTTTCGTCCTAATCCTGCCGCTTTTTGCACTGGACCAAAATGCAATGACACTGGTGTTTATCCAGGACATGTTTCTCGCAGCAACAAGCGTGGTGGCGTATTTAACAGGCCGTCAGTTAATCAAGAATGACCGGATAGCGTTCTATTTCTTTATCCTATTCCTATTTAGCCCAGGGATAAGTGCATTGGCCGTTTATGACTTTCACGCTGAGGCATTCGTGCCTATGTTCGTAATACTCTCCTTCTACTTCTATACAAAGGGCAAAATCAAGTACTTTGTGATGAGCTACTTGCTGCTCTTAATGACTATTGAAGTTGCCTACTTTCTAGGCGCAGCGCTTCTTCTCGGACTGCTTGCTTATGAGATTCAATATAAAAAATATGGCGTTGAGCCTGACGCCTTAAGAGTCAGAAGGCGCCACATTCTATATGCGGGCTTTATTATGACCATCGCTACCGCCATCGCATACTACGCGATATCCGGCCAGATAAGTGCGAGTTACGCTGGAGTATCTTACTATAAACTGACCCCATATCTTCGCCTTGCAAATTATGTTTCCGGCCAGATCAACGCGATAGCCAATCCTTCGATAGTAAACACAACTATCTCCCAGACATATCCGGCAGGCCTTGCAGGAGTGACGATATTGGTTCTACAATTTGGTGGAGCTTCATTATTTTCACCAATATCAACACTACTCTTGTTATCTCCCTGGCTTGGAGAAGTTTTTATAGTTCATAATCTGAGTTTTACCGGAATACTCTACCAATATTATGGGTTTTTTGCTGGAAATTGTTTTGTCGCAGCAATTCTTGGATATCTTGTTGTCTATCGGAGGTCGGATCACCGATCAAGGTACCCTAGTCTGAAGGAGAGGATTTTGGCAAAGCTTCCCTCCACAATAATGATAATCGGCATTACGATATTCCTATATACTGACCTCATCATCTTTGGGTACCTGCTTTCCGGAGAGCCAGCGGCAAACTCAGCATCCTTATCACTTGCCATTGCAGCAATACCCCAAAATGCGGTAGTAATGACACAGTCAACCTTATCTACCCATATGGCAAATTTTTATCAACTAGAAATGCCGCCTACTGAATCGTTAAGATGGTTCGAGCCCAGGAACGCCAGCAACACAGATTTGTTTTGGGCGCAGCCCCAATACATACTTATAGACAAAAATACTTACGATTATACACAGGCATTCAATACTACGCAATTTAACGTGTATTCCTATATGCGTTCCAACTATACTGAGATCTACAACTCATCAGGCGTGTATTTATACGAGATAAAACGATAAGCTAGTAATGCTGCTATACTGTTACGTAAGTGTAGTATTACCGGGCTGATAGCCTAGGCAGCATGCGCTACTATGAAGAATAATCTTGCGGTGGTTTAATGATGCACATCAAACCGGCTGGCCGGACAGCATGGTTTAAGCAATGTTTTGATTCAGTCTCTATCTTACATCTCTACACCATCAATGTAAAAAATGGAGGTAGATGAGAAGGAAAAGTAAAGGCGGGCAGTAATAGCTAATACCGCAGATCCTAAGCAGCTTGAGGCTAGGCGCTGCCCATTACGGCGCCGAGAATGCCGCAAGATCGCTGCAGGAAGAGCTCTGGTTCCCGATCGCTCTAATCATACTTTACTATGCGAATAATAATGCTAATCCAATCTCAATATGCTAATTGGAGTTACCTCACAACCCCAATGGCTTACCAAAAGCAATAAATAATTCCTATGCGGGAGGTATAACATATCTGGAACATACATCTATGTTCCAAATGATACCCCGCGATAAACAGTATAGACCAAAACCATCAAAAGAGGAAGGCACCACATATATGGTGCTTCATATGTATCAAACCCTATACTAAGTCTGGCTGAAACTGCCGTGTCTCATTAAGGTCCTTACACATAAAACCAAATATAATGCTATCCCGTCCAACATTGGTTATCAATGTGCCTATTTATGCCCAGGGCTTGAATTTACTCCCTAGACAATATGCATTGTAGAAAGGCTTAAATTATGCTCTATTTTATATATTTACATCCATAATATAAAGTGGAGGTAAATATGATAGGAAAAGGAAAGGCGGACAGCAGGTTAGCTACGATACCACAAGTTCTCGAGATACTTGATGCCAGACAGGAGGCCGGCGGAGAGCTGGGTTACGAACAGGAGCTCACCCACACATATGCAAAGATGTTCGCAAAAATAGATGCAAAGGAAGCGGAGAAGATGAAGAAGGAAATAGTCGAACTTGGCATTAGCGAGAAAACAGCAGTGAAAATAATAGAGATAATGCCATCAGATATAATCCAACTGCGCCAAACAGTCATTATAGAAAAGAAGAGCGTAGATGAAGAAATCCTTTTAAAGGTAATGGAAGTCGTTAGCAGGTACAGAGGAAAGTGAATGCAGCCATCAGGTGATATTTATGGAAGAGAGTGGGATGCGAAGGGAGGAGTTGGAGGAATATGCAGTGGTACTGGATTACCTGCCTATCGGCAGATCCTCTTCCGCAAGGGCTGAGCCGGTAGTTCAGCTACTCGGGGAAAACAAATTCACGCTCTTGGAAGCTGTTCCAAAAGGTAGTGAGTTGCGGGTAGGCGAGAGTGCATACATAGGCAAGGGGGAGAGAGACAAGATATCCCTAATAAAAAGCAGACTAAACTACAATGACCTAACAGAAGGTGCAAAGAAGGAGTTGCCAGAAGCAATATCCATGATAATCAGGAAGAACGAGAAGAAGTTTGTTGACCTATTCAACAATGCATCTTCACTGAATATACGGATGCATTCTCTTGAGCTGCTCCCGAATGTCGGCAAGAAGCACCTCAAGGCAATACTCGAAGCACGCGAGGAGAAGCCATTCGAAAGTTTTGCAGATATAGCTGCAAGGGTGCCTTTGCTTCAGGATCCAATAAAATTGATAGTGGAAAGGATAATAGAGGAGCTTAAAGGCAACAGCCGCTTCTACCTTCTTACAAAGCCGCCTGCGGCAGAGCACTACGATAGGCGTTAACTTGATATTCTCTGATATATCATCAGGCCCGACTCGTTATAAATTAGGGCATAGCTATTATTTACATAACTAAGAATCGTTGGCTGTAGTGCGCTGCCATTTTTCATCTTCGTCGTATTTTCATAAGCCACTATGTATTCCGGTGAAAACCAATGAAGAGTCATTCCACGAGGCGAGAAAAGAGTGTCACCCACTACTACACCAGGCTGAAATTCAATATTTCTAATGCGGTACAGATGCGGCAGTATTATATCCTGACTCATTACCGTGGCGTTTTGTGGGATTATTGCAATGCCGCTTTTAATTAGCGTGAAGTTATGCGATGGTGTATTTATTATCGTGACATAGCTCAATATCAAAGCAGATGCCAAGCCTATAGCAAGGAGAACGGATAACGAGAGTATAGTGGAAGTAATCATCACCCTCTCTCTTTTTATATCCATCTTAAACCAGAAAATGTGTTTATCTTTTTTGATTATAAGCATACCAAGTATTGCGGCCACAAAGCTACCGCCGACCACGTAAGCGTAGTATTGACTGTAATAGTTTCCGAGCACAGAGTCATGGAGGAGGAATAGACCCACGAGCCAAGGCAGTAAGAGAATAACTGCCAAGGAGGGGCGCTTTAATGATGTTATGCCAAAGCCAAAGAAAGCTATTGCTATTCCCGCTATCTCGCTGAGTAACAACTCGCTAGGATTATACGGCACCCCTATGAAAATAGAGGACGCGATTGCCCCTAAGTTTATGAAGCTGCCGTACCTCATAAGGGGCGAAAGTTCGTAATACGGTATCTGCGGATATACAGAGACAAGATAACTTGATATAACATAATATAAGCATATGGCAAGAGCCGTAAGTACGAGTCCATTAACGAGTAATTTAAATCGCGCCGTGCGCAGCATGTCAGATGCGCCGCCATTATCATGTTTATGCGATAACTCGTAGGCTAGCAGGCCGAGCAGCAATGTGCCTGCTACAAAAGGCGCATCTTCCATTATAGATAGCAATATAATATAGCTTGCCAGGAAGCCTACCTTCCTCCCCTTCATATAAAAGTAAAATGAAAGCACGTAGAATAGTGGCATAAACGCCTCACTGTGGATTGGAAAATACAGCATGCCTGTCACCCCAGGATTGAGCAGATATGCGACTGCCATTGCGAACCCGATCTGGGGCATTTTTATCAGATCTTTTGTCACTACGTAAACTAAAATCGCAACGATTGTGATTGCAATGTCCTGTATCGCTATTAACGTTATTGGATACTGATACAAGTAGAACAGAGGCAGCAAAAGCATGCTGAAAGGGGAGATATGATTTGCAAATATAAGGTATTGCACTACTCCTTCAAGACCGGGGACCATCGTGCCATGCAGATGCCAATACGCACTATAAGTCCATATGCCTATGTCATAAAAATTAACTTGGTACGTGGTAAATATAAGATTGCCATAGTATATCCAGTACACAGTAAATGCCAATGTCAGAAGTGCTACAGCTGCAAGATATCTATCCTGCAATATTTGCTTGTACATAAAAATCTATTACTGGGCATATCCAGTCTGAAAATACCTATTTAGTATAAATATCTCAAACCAATATATACCTCTCCTAGTGCGGGTTCTTTAGCCGCGATGCAAGAATGGCATTTCTATATCCTTGCCAGCGACATCCGGCACCGAAGCATTATCGTTGCGCGGCAGCTTTATAAGAAGTTCGTGAAAGTCACGTTCTACTATCTCCCTATCTATGCCATGGCGTTTTCCAGAAAGGTGGCTCTTCCCTCCTTCGATTGTATATGCGACCTCCCCGCAAATAGACGTACCTGTTCTGATCTGGCATATAAAGCGTGACCGTTCCATCGTATCAATAGTCTCTTATTCCAAGATCTATATATGCTAACTCGTAAGAATTTCAAATAATTGACGAAAGATATTTATATTTTTGAATATTATCCAAATTATGAGGAATCTGAAGCCACAACTAATCGAGCTGCTGAAGAGCGGCGGCTGCACGCCTAGGATATCAAAGTTAGCTAGGAATCTGCATACCCGTTCCAGTACCATCCATTACAACATAAAGTCAATGGAAAAGGATGGAACCGTGCGCTCGTACAAGGCCGTCTTTGATTACAAGAAGATAGGGGAGGGGTTCTGCACCTTTGTCCTAATACACCTATCACCTGACGAGTATTCCGACCCGCTCAAAATAGCAAACATGCTGGCAGCATATCCTGAGATAGAAAGCATCGATGTGGTGACCGGCGAGTGGGAACTACTTATCAAGGTCAGGACAGCAAGCATAGAGGAATATTACACATTCGCAACACGTGTGCTCTCTATAAAGGGCATAGCGAGGACGCAGTCACTAAACTCGCTCAAACAGGTAAAGACCGAATTTGTGATCTTATAGAAAAATGATGCTCTACCGCTTGTCTGCGGTAAACCTTTCCAGGTACATCTGCGGTACGACAAGGCTTCTCTTGGTGGACTTCGAGACCAGCACGTCAACTACATATGCGCTGCCCCTGCTCTCAATGACAGTGCCTATCCTTCCCTTATACCTCGGGTGGGGTATGTTTTTGAAGTTGCCATGAGGTGCTATAATCACCTTATCACCTGGCTTGAAGACATTTATCAGTTTGGTTATACCAAGCTTTGATGGTTTGTCGTGCCTTGCCAGGTGCCTGGTTCTGCCTGAGAATAATCCATGCGAACGCTTGCTCATGTATATTACCTCCTGCCGCAGCATACCTAGCGGTCTAACTGACGGCTGATACTAGATACATTTAAATACCAATATATAAATACCTTTACATAGTAGGAATAGTGCTTGAGTGATAAAATGGCAAAGGCAGCAAAAAACAGCAAGAAGGTCAGTCTCCACCCGGAGTTTAAGATAGAGAACATAGTTGCCAGCGCTGATTTGGGAGTTGAGCTTGACCTTTACGGAATAGCGAAGGCCTCTCCAGATGTTGATTACGAGCCTGAGCAGTTTCCAGGTGCCATATGCAAGATACACGAACCAAAGACAGCACTACTACTATTCAAGAACGGCAAGATAATCTGCACCGGAGCCAAGACCGAAGCCGACATAAAAAGGGCCATAGACCAGGTAATAAAGATAGTCAAGAACTACATTATCGAGCCAAGGGAGAAAACAGAATAAGTAAGATATCACTGACTACTTCTGTCTTGGTATCACCATTTTGGTATGTTGTAAAACCAGCCAGCATACCGCAAGAATAAAGGAAGATTCGTGCCTGGTGGCTATAAGGTACTGTTTGATTTCCTAAAATGCCTGCTACATGGATCTTTCTTCAGCTAACGCGTGCCCTTGCGGCCAGCTCCCCGTCCTGCAGCAGAGTTCCTTATCCTTCTCAATGCGTATACGTAGATCAGGTAAAGTATTATTGCGAAAACCCCTATCGCAGCAAATATCAAGGTGGCGCTAGTCGCGTTGCCAATATAATAGCCGAAGATTATAAGTGCAACATCCCAGATCACCGTGCCTGCGAATGACGTCAGAAAAAACTTCTTCTGCGGCATCTCCGCGAATCCTGCAGGGAAGCTTATCAGCCCGCGCACCACCGGTATGAACCTGCTTATGAAGACTGCGAACGAACCGTTGCTCTCAAACCACCTGTCAAAGGCGTCTAGTGTGCTCTGCTTGATATGGAAGAGCTTGAGATGCTTGTAGACGATATCCTTCCCTACGAAATACGCGATATAGTAATCGATCTCAAAACCTATTACGCTGCCTATTATGGCCGCCGTGGCCCCTAGTGCCATGTTCAGCTGCCCCTGTGCTGCAAGGTAGCCTATCGCAGGCAGCACGACCTCGCTGGGTACCGGAAGCGATGCTGACTCAAGCAGCATCAGTGCAAGTATGGCGTAGTACTTGTACGCCACTATCAAATGCAGAAGATATGCTGCACTGGCTGACGCTGCAGTAGCATTTACGCCAGCAAGAAATACCATGCTCTTAATTAGCTTCACATGCTTATAAATGCGACGCATCACATACAATATCAGGATGATTGGCATGCGCATAATACGCCTCAATGGCGTTACCAACTTCCTCAAGGTTGAGCCCCAGTCATTCGACGATCTGTATCTCCTGGCCATGGTCATCTCCACCGGAGATAAGGTGGAGGCGCACAGCTACAGGCGGTTCAAGGCAAACGAGAGGGATACGGGAGAGCAGAAGGAGGTCTTCATAAGGCTGCATATAGAGAAGGTGGAGATAGATAAGGGCGCAGGCAGGCTGCGCCTCATGGGCAGCATACTGGATGGCCATCCGCAGGAGTTCGTGAGCATAGGTAGCCATCACACAATAAACGTGGCACCAGGCGACATCATAGACGTGCAGAAGGAGGAGTGGAAGAGCTACATAATTCGCAGGCTCAAGCAGGCGGTCGCAGATTCCAGAAAGCCGCGCCTGGGAATTGTGGTCCTAGACGATGAAAAGGCGCTATTCTCATACGTGCGGGGCTACGGCATAGACCTGGCAAACGAACTGTACAGCCACCTTAGCAAGAGGATGAAGGAGAAAGACTTTGCAAAGCAGCGCAGCGAGTACTTCAACGAGATAATAGGCTATGTCAATAACATGTCTGTTGATATGGTGATACTCGCAGGCCCGGGATTCACAAAGGATGACATTAAAAGATACATATCTGATAATCACATCGAGGTCAAGAAGAGGCTCTTCTATCTTCCGGCAAGCGATGCGGAGAGATCCGGGATCAGGGAGGTTATGCGCAGCAACGCAGTCGCCGAGCTTCTTGAGAGCGAGCATGTGAAGAAGGAGTTCGAGTATCTGAATGAGTTCCTAAGCAGCTTGAGGCTAGGCGCTGCCCATTACGGCGCCGAGAATGTCGCAAGATCGCTGCGGGAGGGCCGTCCGGAAAGGGTTCTTGTGAACGACTCTGCAATAAACGAGAAGCAGGTGAGGGAAGTGCTCGACATCGCCGACAAGAAAGGAGTAAGGATAGAGATATTCAACTCCGAGGATGACGCAGGGATGCAGCTAAGGAACTTCAAGGACATTGCCTGCATCTGACGCATTGCGGCCTGGCCTTCAGCAGCCTATGCTATAAGGTCCGATGTTTGTTCTGTAATACAGCGACATATTCAGCGCCTCCATTCCCATCCCGTTGGCATTCACCCAAGCCACGGCAAAATCATACAATCCAGGGCTCAAAACAACGCCGCCTCCCCACCACTGCGAGTTGACTACCTGCGGGGTTCCGCCTGTGAGTCCCCAGCTCTCTCCATCCCCATAACTACCAACGGGCCAGTTGCTATATTGGCCCGGCGCTAGCTGGTATATCAACACATTCCACGTCATGCTGTTGACTGGCTTGTAGTATACTTGCATGTCGTCTGCGAACGTTGAAAACCAGATGTCTGGTCCCTCCCAGTTAAAGTATGGCGGACTCTCGTAAAGGCACGGATTCGGCACATTTGCTGGGAAGTTAATGACCGTATAGGCCATCGAGAGCAACGAGTTGTAAGGCGCGCTGCTTGCCACGTGGTCGTTGTTCAGCATGGATATACTCTGCGGAAATTGCTGCATTGGCGTATCTGTATTTGGGTCATATCCTGTGGGATTGCTGTATTTGGGGAAGCTGTTGGTAGCATAGTCAAACGAGACGTAATCCAGTACGCCATACCACGGCGGCCATCTCGGGCTAGCCCCAAGGTCGTTACTCTGCACAGTGGTCTGCCACTCCCCGTTTTCTACCATGGTGTAATTTGCGGGGATGAACGGCGGGTTTACGGCGTTGTAGGGAAGAAGCTGATTTGACGGTGGGCCTTGCGCTACAAGAGCGCTGAACACCAGGCTGTAGGTTCCTGTGGCGTCTGTTACGTATGTGCCAGTGTAGATTACGTTTGCGGTGCAATTCCCTGCATCTAGTGAGCCAACTGCGCTGTTGCACTGCTGCGCATCGACAGTGTACCCTCCCCTAACCGTGCTTCCTACATTAGGGGACTGGCTGCTGATGTTCACTATGCATGTCGTTCCTTCGCCTGGATATAAAAAGCCCGGTTCGCAGACGCCGGGATAATCCAACTGGCCAATGCCTGCATTAAAAGAGGTTATATTCATTGGAACTTCCTGGGCATTTGTGAATTGGAACGTGAGCAGTGAGGTGAGAAAGGTGGTATTGGTATACTCATTTACATAATTGCAGTTTATGCTACCATAGGAGACGCACTGCGTCGGTATGTACGTAACGGCGCTGCTGATGATGAAGACTATGAGGAGTATTGCAATTGTGAGTATGATGAATAGAAAGGCGTAGGTTGAAAGGAACTCTATAGCAGACTGCGCCTTCATCATAGCACCATGGCTTTACATGGGCATGCGCTTTGCAAGCTTAAATAGTTTTGCAGGAGGCATCACCTCACGGAGGGCTGTAAGTGGCTGTCCAGGAGTTCGTATAAGACAAGATGTTGGTATTGGGATAGCCGCTGCCATCGTATGTGGTAAGGTTCTTCCCATTCCCTGAGTAGTCATTGGAATTTCCGTTGAGCGGCCACCAACCGACAAGGTGGTTAAGGCTTATGGGGGCTCCGCCAATGCCCTCAAGATAGAGGCCGTCAAGTTCATTTACTGTGAGCGTTGTATTATACACCTGCACATTTGACATGTAGCCATACCACAGGCCCTCGTCGCAGCAGCCAAGCAGGAGGGTCTGGTCAGGGGGAAGGTATCCCAGGCTCGGATTCCAAGAGATAGGCGCATGGCCGTTTCCCATGTCAAAGATCTTCCCCTTGGCCCCGACGTAGGCAGACAGCGTATTCCCATCATATTCCATAACATAGAAGTACATCTGGTTCTGCGTCAGCGGCACTGCATAGTTGCCGCACTGGCCGATCGGGTTGTCAAATTGCCAGGACGCATTCTGGCCCCAAAAAAGGACAGTCGCATAATAGTTGTCCTGGCCGTTGGTGCACACGCCGCTATACCAGAGTGCTATGTTGGGGTACGGCTGTGGGCCGAGCGGAGTCTGGTACAGCTGGTCAAGGGGCTCGTACTGCGCCAGCGTCTGCCATGCGGACTTAGGGGTCGATGCCCAGAGCGTCACAGTGAGGCTGTTATGCCCTTCGTACGTAATCGCCGGTTCAAATTGCAGAAACGGCACCCTGGCATACCCTCCAGAGCTGGGAAAGCTGGCAACATACTCGGGAAGCTCGTTGTTGCACAGGCCGTCAAGCAATATGGGATCTACAGTACCGGGCCCGTTGGGCCTGCTTATCTGGCAAGCGCCAGGCTGTGCACGCGGCGCGAAGTCTGTCGAGTTGAAGACCCCTAGGTAATACAAGGCGGCTACCACCGCAGCTATTACCAGTAGAGCCCATCCGTAAGTGGTAAGGTACTCTATCGCGGATTGGAGCCTTGTGCCGTCCTTTGCATGCCGAGCTGCCCCTGCCATGCTATGAAATGAGATATAAGGTATAAAAACCCATCATCAGCCGCAGAAAGAACCAGGCGCATTTCATGCCCGCCAGGAAACTGGCAAAACAATATTATATCTTGAGTCGTCCTATCTATGATAAGGAGAGGCATTTGCATGTTCTTTGGAGGAGGAAAAGGCAGCAGCATAACCGAGTGTACGCCTGATCAGCTCATGCCGCTGCTCAACGAGCAGTTCAGCAGGAAGCTATCCGGCCTCGACTCCCGTTGCGTGCGCCTTGTGAACGGGATAAGTTCCTCAAGGGATGCGCTGGCAGCGGCATGCGACGATTTCGGCAACCTGGCAAGCGAACCTGACATGGAATACGCATATGTCACCAGCACTACCTACCTAAAAGACATGAAGGGCTCATATGTAACTGCGCTCAAGAGGGTGCTGTCGTCAGGCATCGGCGAGGCTGTGCACCCTACGAAATACCACAGATACGAAGCCGAGCTTGCTGCTGCCGAGGAGATGATCAACGGCATCCTGAGGACCAACAAGACGTTCAAACTCGTTCTGGACGGCTATGCAAACCACCTTGACAGGTTCAAGAAGGCATTCTCAGCAATAGAGTCATACACCGGGGAACTGCGTGCACAGGTCGCATTGCACACCGCAGACAAGGACCAATACAACGAACTGCAGGGGCGTATCGAGCATCTGGCCGCACTTACCGAAGAGCACATGCTGCTTCGCAGTCAGCTTGCGGAGCTGGGCAATTCGACAGAGCCTGACGCGGGAAGCCTGCCGGAGAGTGTGGATGCTGCAAGGAAGTCGATCGATGCCAAGAAGGCCGAGATAGATGGGCTTTCAGGAGAGATTGCAACCGCAAGTGCCGGGGCCAGTGTCATGCTGGCCCAGATAGAGAAGGCTGCTAGGAAGCATGACCATCTCTCTGCAAGCAAGGTAAAGCTATCCTCCTTCATAGAAGACAAGAGGCTTGTGGTCGAGCACTACCAGGAGTTCCTCGTCCAGGTCGATGCGCTTGGAAAGGAGATAGATGATGGAAAGGTGGCTGTGAAGAACAAGGAGGAGGCAATGCGTGCAGTAAGGATGTTGAAGAGCGGCGGACTTATAGAGCAGCTTGAACGCGTAAAAGCCCTCGAGGACAGGCGCAGCGCCGCAGAAGCCCAGATAAGGGAATTCGAGAAGGTGGAGCGGGAGTTTTCTGCAATCGAGAGCAGAAAGAAGGAGGGGCAGGCGGCTATGCAAGGCACCAAGCTGCGCTTGGAGCGCACCGCGGAGGACATGGAAGCGGAGAAGACTGTAATAGAGCAGCTATTCGCAGGCTACTACAAGAAGCAGATAAGGATACTGCTTGCGGCACGATAAGCCCAATCCCTGCGCACCTGTGTCTTTTTATATCCGATGCAATATCGTAAGCATACATTATTATACTGGAAAAGGTAAAAATTTGTATCGGACATTATAATTTCAATTGGCTAGAGCATGCACGCCAAGGAATGATGATCGGATATGGCCAATACATACGTAATACTCGCGGTCCTCGTTGTGGGCATAATACTAATAATATACGCGTTCACCACGATCTTCCATTCAGGGGCCCAAGCGCCTTCAAAGAGCACGTCCACTCCGGTCAGCACCTCTGGCGCAGCTACTGCCACAGCGCCTCCTCCTCCTCCCGCCGTTGTAACTTTCTATGATGTTAACGTGCAATACGCATATTACGGGCCGGTATCCAAGAACGGAATAAACTGCAGCTATACGACATATACTTACATAGACAGCCAGTCTCTGACGCTGAATGGCAGCCAGCCATTCAACCTCCAGTTCCAGCCTGGAAGCGGCCAGTGCCCATTCACAATAACCAGCGTGGTGGTAAATACGCCTGGATTTGCTGTAACGTCAACCACACCAGGCACGCCCTTCACCCTGCCGCCTAACAGCCAGTACCAGCTGCAAGTAAACATGAGGGCCCCAAGCACAAGTTTTTACGGGCCGCTCACGATAACAATAAACTACAGGTAAGCTACGAAGCACGGCAGCCCTGGGCCATACCCGTTTCCCCAGATACGCGACTCTCCAGTGCATAGGCGTTACGACAGGGCAGCGAGCAAATAATAATGCTGCGTGCATAATAAGTGCATGCAAGCTCCGGAAAACTTCATCTTCAGGTTCGAGAAAGCCAGGAAGAACCAGGCAATCATGATGCGCGAGATATACGGCGCACTTTCCATGCACAAGAGCATATTCATAAACGCGCCAACCGGCATAGGCAAGACCGATGCGGCTATATCCTCATGCCTAAGCTACGCGTTGGAGCATGGCCTTAGCATTCTCTTCCTTACTCCTAAGAATTCGCAGCACAAGATAGCGGTAGAGGTGCTTTCCGGGCTGAGGAAGAAGTTCAATCTTGACTTTAGGTACGTGGACATAGTGGGCAAGAGGAACATGTGCGTGAACCCTGATGTCAATCTCATGGAGGGCGAGGCATTCTACAAGACCTGCGAGCACAAGATGAAGAACAGGGGGTGCCAGTTCTATGAGCGTTCGAAGGATGTGGAGACTGCGGACCAGAGCCTTGCGGAGTCGGGGATGCAGGGCCACAATGCACTATTCAGGGAATCTTTCGAGAGAGGATACTGTGCATACGAGATATCGGCCAAGATAGCCAGGGACGCGAAGTTCATAATAGCCGACTACGCGCACATGCTGAATCCCTCGGTGATGAAGGCATTCATGCGCAAGATAGGGCACGCCCTGAGGGACTCAATAGTGATATGGGACGAGGCACACAACATCACCAGCATAGCGTCGTCATACCTGAGCATGTCGCTGACAACATCTACGATAAAGAGGGCGTCTGCAGAGCTGACAGCAATAGGCAGCGGCATTGACCTTGGATATCTTGAATACATGTTAAACAGTATGGCCGATTCGAAGATCAAGAAGAAGGGCATCGGCGAGGCTTTTGTCGGGCATGGGGACATACCGGAAACCATCAAGGCGGGTAAAGAGGAGATATGCGGGCAGCTTGAGAATGCAGCCATGCAGTACATAAACAATGCGCAGGCCAGGCGCTCTTCACTAATGCACGTGTCGCGCTTCATCAGACTGCTATCTTCATACGGCGATTCGGATGCGGTTATAATCTCAAGGTACGGAAAAGGGGTGAAGCTGTCCGTTTCCTGCCTATATCCGTCAGAGGCAATAGCGCCCATGAAAGAGGCGTATGCCAACGTATTCATGAGTGGCACTCTGCTGCCAATAGGAATGCACAAGGAAATGCTGGGCTTTCCAGACGCAATTACTGCCACATATCCAGCGCCATTCCCCAAGGAGAACAGGATATGCCTGCTGGACAAGGATGTATCTACCAAATACTCACAAAGGACCCTGGACCACTACAAGCTGATAGCGCAGCGCATCTCCGCGGTAAGGAACTCTGTCAGGGGAAATGTTGCGGTGTTCTTCCCAGGCTTCGAGGTCATGAACGCCGTCAGGCGGTATCTGAAAAACCCTGTAAGATTCGTGCAGCGCGTGGAGATGCGTAGCTACCAGGTGGAGCAGATGATAAGCGAATTCAAGGGCGGTGAGGATAACCTCTTATTCGCCGTTATGGGGGGCAGCCTGAGCGAGGGGATAGACTATGCAAACAATGTGATTAAGGGAATAATAATAGTGGGCATACCGCTTGAACACCCTAACCTTGAGCTCAGGGCCAGGATAGAGTACCTGAATAAGAAGTTCGGCATGAAGGGCAATGAGTATGCATACCTGATACCCGGCGTGGTCAAGGCCGCGCAGGCGGCAGGTAGGGCGATAAGGAGCGAGAAGGACAGGGCGTTCATACTCTTCATGGACAGGCGATACTCGTGGAGCATCTACAAATCTATAATATCAGACTTCATGCAGATAGAGGAAGGCGATGACTACCTGCCAAGGATAGTCAGGTTTATGGATGACAGCGCGATCTTGCACGCAGGCGAAGCCGGTACCAGAAAAGAATCAGCGTAAACTTATCCTGTAATTCACAACACGCTTCATATTCCTATCGTAAACGAAGCTTCCATTAAATCTTCTGCCATTAACAACCAGCGGCAGCCAGAATAGGTCATCGTCCCACATCTTATCGTAGGGTATGCTGCCAAGATTAAACCACCTCATTCCGCGACTCCGGCTACCAATCCCCCCAGGCACCTTTACCGAGAAGATATGGGCTTTCACAAACGGAAGCTCTGCAGTTCCTTTATAGAAATTACAGACCCCGTGCAGGAGAGGTCTGGGCGCAACGAGTCCTACCTCCCTCTTAAGCAGAGTGGCAGCACAGTAGGCAGGATCACTATTCCTGTCTAATTCCACTGAGAGGCCAACCCACTTTCCATTGCCCATCCCTTCGGTTTCCTTCTTCAGGAGTATCCTCCTGCCATCTAAGACTTCACAAACTGCGAGCGACATCATCGATGTCATGACTGCACTTTGCATGATAAGCTATAAATGGCCGTCAGTTACGTCTCTTGGCATCTATAAAGATATCTCTTACATAAGAAAATGTATTACTATTCTCGTCAACTCCATGGCGTAAGGAGTTACGGATAGTGGACTCGCGTATCGATGAAGGCACTCCCTCTCCGACTTCAACCTTCACTGTGCATGTGAGGCCCTGCATAGAGAGCGTGGTGGCGCCTATCTCTATGCCTTCAGGTGTCTTGGCAACATCACATCTTATCAGTTCTCCATGATTCCACGAGTAGCCCAACTCTTCTTTTTGAAATGCGATCACATGCGGCGTAATCACCAGGGTTCCTGGAATAAGATATGCAAATGTCACAGATGAATGGTATGTTGTAAGGGTGTCAGAGGCCTGATCCACGTTGCCCATGCTTAAGTATGCCCTAATTACGCCAGACAGCCGCATCTCTCTCCCAAAACCCTCTATCTGATGGCCCAAGAACTCAGCGAGTCTACCGTCCCTCAGGAAGGCATGGTTCCAGTCCCCTGCTTCGAATCCTATTATGGAAAGCTGCTGCCTACCGTCTTTTGGCGCTGCAATTGCGGCCAGCTCACTAGGAACAAGTGCACGTTCATAAACCCGTCGCATATAACCGGTCACTATTGGCATTCCCTGGTATTTAATTGTTGCTCCAAAAGACTATCTTTGCAATCCACATTGCCATATTGACCTGCGTCCTGCAAGACCAAAAGCACCTTGCTGATAGAGTAAATACAAATCCAAAAGAGCAGCAAAAGTTAATATAGCGGCGATTTCTAGCAATACGTGTGGTTTTATGGCAATGGAGTTATCACAGGCAGGAGGGGCAATAGCTGGAAGGAAGGGGGTAAATCTTCATCATTTGGCGCATCTGTATATCGCGGTGGAAGGCCTCCCTGTTGATCTTCACGGTGCCTTTGCAGCAAGGACAGTAAAGCCTGTTACAGGCCTTCCTGTATCAGGTTCGGCCAGTGTATCAAACGGCCTTGACGCCATATTATCAAGGGTCCAGATACCTCAGGGCGTGCCTGTAGGCGTTACAGGTGCAGTCGATACAGGTGAGGGTGCCGGCCTGCTCGCTACAGAAATTCTAGGGATTAGCAATCCAGACCTTTGGCGTAAACTTCTCGACATGAGAATGGAGGAGCTGCCAGACCGGGTGTAATCATGGCACAGAGAGTCAGGCAAGATGCGAATACCGGGCCAAGCACATTGACAGCGATCTCCCCCCTCGATGGGAGATATTGGGGCAGGGTAAATGAGTTGTCACCATACGTATCCGAGATGGCGCTTATACGGACGCGCATAGAGGTGGAGGCCAGGTACCTGGTTGCGCTGTCCGGGATTGGCGTTGTAAGGCCCCTATCTGGGCAGGAGAGGGAAACATTGGCAAATCTTGGTACAAGTCTCTCTGAAGGGCAAATAGAGAGGGTAAAGGAGATAGAGAATACAACCAGGCATGACGTCAAGGCTATGGAGAGGGCGGTCCGCGAGTTCGTTTCCAGGACGAGCCTGGAAAAAGTCACCGAGATGATTCACTTTGCGCTTACTTCTGAAGACGTAAACAATCTTTCCTACAGGCTGATGTTAAAGAGGGCGATTGCCAAAGTATGCGTGCCTGCACTCGACAATATTGTTGACGCCTTTGCAGCCATGGCAAAGGAATACGCGAATGTCCCGATGCTCGCAAGAACGCACGGCCAGCCAGCAGTGCCAACCACGCTGGGAAAGGAGATGGTGAACATAGCCGTAAGGCTGAATGCGCAGGTGAGGTCCCTAGAGGAAGCTGAAATAACTGGCAAACTGACCGGTGCTGTGGGAAACCTCAATGCGCATCGACTGGCTGCCCCTGAAGTCGACTGGATCAATTTCTCAAGCGAGTTCGTTAAGAGTCTTGGATTAAAACCAAACATGTTCACCACGCAGATAAATCCATATGATGACATGATAGCCGTTTTTCAGGCATTCCAACGCGTAAATGGTGTTATTCTGGATGCCGATCAGGATATGTGGAGGTACATAAGCGATGACTGGTTCAAGCAGCAGGCTAAGAGCGGCGAGGTCGGTTCCTCAACAATGCCACAGAAGGTCAATCCGATAGATTTCGAGAACAGCGAAGGCAACCTGCAGGTGGCCAACAGCCTCCTCGAGGGCTTTGGTAGGAAGCTCGCAGTTTCAAGGCTGCAGAGGGACCTATCAGACAGCACCACAGTCAGGAATGTAGGGGTCGCGCTGGCATACGGTCTGCTGGCTTACAAGAACACTCTCGCAGGCCTGGGAAGGGTATCGGCAAACACGGATCTGATCAAGGAAAGGCTCAATGAGAACTGGGCAATATTGACCGAGGGCGTGCAGACTATCCTAAGAAGGGAGGGGACCAGGGATCCATATTCCACTGTAGCTGCGCTGTCGCGGGGGCAGAGAATCGGGCCTGACGACTGGCGGGAATGGCTAGATGGCATACCAACGGAAGGTCAGGTGCAGAGGAGGCTCAGGGAGATGACTCCGGAATCATACACAGGATATGCTGAAAGGCTGGTCGGCATGGCGCTTGAGGAGATCGCAAGGTCGAGGGAACGCGCTGCAGATACTAGCCCGATGCAATAGGGGCCATGTGTGTACAATAGTATTATTTGCAGTTTTGCAGTATCTCTCCCTGCCAAATCCAAATCTCGTAACTAAGCACCTGCAAGAGGCCCTGTTTCATCCCAGCGATTCCATAAACTGCAAGAGATTGTGGCACAAAGGATTGCTTAACAACAATATTTTGAAATCTTCATTGTACCTAGTAAGATTTTTGATATGGGCTTTCCTAATGGTTGCTTTAGCAGTACGAATGCCAATATTAATTGATAATGCTAATTTTGGCTCCTTAGGCTCGAAGGGATTCTTAGATTCGATTTTAATATTATCAATGTGGGATTGGTTTACGTTGGCGGCTTTATCCTATAACAATAGCATGTCTGATACCTGGGCATTACAAAGTGCACAGAATCACTCTTTAGGAATTACAAGTCCTCCAATAAAATCATGGAAAAAGGCCCGTTCTCCTTTATGCCCAATCTCTTCACTGCCAGTAAACCTAGATATGTTTCCATTCAAATAACTATGGTACTCCCAATCTCCTTCCTTAAAGAATTTCTGGCCTCTTGGCTGGAACTGCCCTGTTTTTTCGCCGCTCTTAAGGGCTTTCTTTAAGAACTCGAATGTTTCCTGTGCAAATTTAGTGTCTTTGGTGTACTTCTCCTCCATCCCACCGCCGTAATTCTGCACCCATACTTGCTTGCCTTTATAAAAAATTGTTTCGGTGCCCCACGATCGAAACCATCCTGTATATCTGTCTTGATAACTCCAATCGCCTTTTTTGTAAGCCAATACCTTGTAACCATTTTCAGAGATTCCCGTCATTCCACCAGCGTAAGTAGACTTAGAGGCTTCTCCAAGAAATAGGTTCAATTCTCTCAAGAACTCTTGCGTATCCGATGGCATAAGATCAAATAGATTATTGGCAAGTTACAATCATAAATCTATTGCTCTGTTCTTAGGAGTTCAGCTGCGATTGCACTTTCCCTCTCACTTAAAAACATGCTTCGAGCTTGTAGCAAGTATTACGTATGATAAAAGTAAAGTTGTACCCCCCCGAAAATATCCTAATGCCTCTCTTGCCAGATCTTATGCCTCTAATTGTAATTGTATGCGTTCTGACAGAGCAAAATTATACCTAAAACTGCTACCCTGAAGCTGCTTTTCCATTGCCTGCTCTGACCATCTTGCTCATAAAAAATTCTCATTGACGTTCATTGTGGCGAAGTACAGCTGCACCAAAATCTTTTCCATCAGGAACCGTACCACGTGCCGTCACTCGCATATAATCATAATTATTTGGTACCTCTCTCTCGCTTAAAATTTGGTTCTAAATCAGACTGTGCACATTTCAATCTTAATCAACACATTAAAACTGTTCAAAATATAGATCCTTTATATAACCCCAATAGAAAAACGGGGAGTCCGTGATTTGAACACGGGTCACCACCTCCCGAAGGTGGTAGCCTAACCAGACTAGCAGAACTCCCCTTCAAAGTATCTTGCAACCGTTCTTCGTAACTACAATGTCGTCTTCTATCCTGGCACCTCCAAAGCCAGGTATGTAGATACCCGGTTCGACAGAGCTCACCATGCTCTCCTTTAGGATCAGATTGGAACTCGGACCAAGGAATCTGCCTGAGCCGTCATGCACTTCCACGCCTATGGAATGCCCAAGCGAATGGCCGAAAGTGCCTTTGTATGCGCCTCCATCTGCACTGTCTATATAGTCCTGGACAATCATATGTACCTTCCCGCCGTTTGCTCCTGCCCTTATGGCAGCCATGGCCTTCTTCTGGGCTGCAGCCACAACCTCTATGACTCTCGCTTTCTTTCCATAGTCCTTTATCCTCTTCCTGTCGTTGCCGAATATGATCGTTCTAGTGACATCCGAGCAATAGTTCCTCACCTTCACTCCAACATCGATCAGCACAAAATCGCCATACTTCAACCTTGTGTTGTCCGGGGAGTGGTGAGGTATTGCAGCGTTCCTGCCGAAACATACTATGCTCTCAAATGAATTTCCATCAGCCCCTAGTTTCATTATCAGATCGTCAAAGAAGCGCGCAGCCTCCTTTTCGGTCATACCAACCTTCAGGTTTTTCTGTGTAACTAGTATAGCCTTTTTTGTTATGCTGTTTGCCTTGCTTATCCTTTCAAGCTCATACCTTTCCTTGACGCATCTGGCCTTCTCGAGTGATTCGGTCACATCAACCAGCGCTTTAGGCTTCCACTTCTTGTTTATATCCCTGTATTTGAGATAAGGAATGAAGCTGCCGTTTATCCCTATGCGCTTTCCCTTGACCTTGTTTATCAGCACTTCTACCTTCTTCTTGCTGTCTAATTCAACAATCCGCATTCCCTGTATCCTCTCCTTCAGCGCGCCTTCATACTCCCGCATATCGGTAAATAGTGTGACCCCAGCCCTCTCCACGAAAAGGAAGCTGTCCTCGTAGAGTCCGCCCCTGAAGTCTGTCAGGTAGACAAAATTGGCATCCTTAAAGCCGGTGTTCAGCAGGAGTATGCCATCTATGCCTTTTGCAGTGGCAAACTCTCTAGCCAGCTTGGTTTTCAGATCTTTTGGATCCATACAAACAGCTCCTTATTCTATTTAAGATGAGCCTTTCATTAATAAAAACGTTGGTATAGTTGATCCCTTTCGTAATCTCATCGAAAGTGGCCCATCTGTATCCAGAGTTCTCGTAGTTCACCTTTATCTCATCAGTGTCGGACCTGAAAATGAACATATAGTTGTACCACTTAAACTTGCTCCTCCTGTCGAACATCCAGACCTTGAAGCCCTTGCCTAGGGGCTTCAGGTGCGTCCTGGTAAGCGATACTTCCTCTTCAATTTCCCTGTACGCTGTGTCTATGTATCGCTCCGCACCGCTCTTACCTCCAGTTACAAAAGACCATATATCCCTGTTCGTCAGGAAAGGCAGGTTTCTCCTCTTCAGCAGGAGCACCCTGCTTTTGTATATGATTACCATTACAGCCCCAGGAGCCCGGTGCACCCTATACCCGTTTGCTTTTTTCAACAACTCAACCTTTTATATTCTGCAAACAAAATGCTCTTAAGTTGTTACGATGTCAGGCAGCATGAATGTAGTGCGCAGCACGGCCGTCTACCATAATATGGATAACCCTGCGCTGCTAAAGTATTACTACCGTTTCAAGACAATCACCCAGATTCGGAACAACGAGGTATATGGCTCCTCGCCCCCTGATCTGTTTGTAGGCAGGCACGGATACCCATACGTGTACGTAGGTCCACTCGTGCCTCCGCAGCTTGGCGATACCTCGATAATGAGCACGCCGGAGCGCTGGGTCGGGATGACGATACCTGATATAGTCGAGATGCGTTCAAACCTCGTGAGAGGTATGTACAGGACAAAGGTCACCAATGCCGATAATGGCAGGATAGAGGAGATGCTCAAGGAGCTTGCCCTGGCGGATAAGTCTGGCGATGTGGAGCAGAAACTTTCCAGGCGCCCTGCAACTAACATGAGCTTCTCAGAGTACAGCCAGCCGTACGGGCCCAGTGCACCTCTCACCGACATGTGGATAGGCAACATAAAGGCCAACCAGCAGGTGGAGAAGGCGTATTCTGACACCAGCATGAAGGCAGGCGATGCTATAGTGGAGCTGTACCGGAAGGGAACCCTTGTGTCAAAGATCCAGAAGGCGCTGGCAGGCGGCCTGCTCGGGACCGGACAGAGGAGGAGATTTGTACCCACCCGATGGAGCATAACCGCAGTGGACGATACGCTGGGCAGGCACCGGCTAGAGACGGTCAAGCAGAACGCTCCGATAGACGGGGTAAGGATATATACGGACGTTGCGCTTGACAACAGGTGGATAGTGCTGATGCTGCCTGGCTCGTGGGAGTACGAGCTGGTAGAGGCGTGGTATCCAAACACCACCTGGAATCTGGATAGCCCAGACATACAGATATTCTCTTCCTACGAGCCGTATGAGGGAAGGTCAAAATACGCTGAGATAGGCGGATGCTACTATGCGGCAAGGCTGGCGTCGTCAGAGCTGCTTGACGGGATACAGGGGCAGGCAAAAGTCGTGATACTGCGCGAGGCGCATCCTGGCTATATAATGCCTGTCGGCGTATGGAATGTGAGGGAGCACGTCAGGGAAGCCCTGAGGCACGAGCCTGTGCATCTGGATTCACTTCAAGACGCGCTACTATACGTTTCAAAGATGATGGACATACCAATACCGGTCTGGATAAAGAACAGCGCCCTGTTGAGGAGATCGCTCTACCAGAAAACCCTCAAAACATCATAGCATAATATGCGAGGTAGATGTAAGCTGCGCACGATATGAAGAAGAGCACTGTAAAGCCTACTGCTTTCCCGTCCAGTTTATCAAGGAACTCAGATCCTATGAAGGCCTTGTTCACCAGCACAATGTCGAGCAGCACCATTGACGCAATGGCGCTTGCCACGAGCAGCTTGTGCACTATTCCGACAATCACCTGCATACGCCTATCACCTCCAGCCTGTTATCCAGCATGAGCGACAGAAGGATTGCCGATGCCCTGTCGGAATTTAATACCGCATCATAAAGTTGCATAGGGTCATAGACTACTACCCTAACGTTCTTTCCAAGCGGTTTGCCTCCTACCGCGTGCTCCGCAAGAGAACTTAGCTGCACAAGGCCGCTTCCAGAAGAAGTCTGCCTGCCCCGCCTTGCATACTTGCCGCTGATTATGGAATCATCATATGCAATTTCGTCGAATATTGCCTTCTTGATGTTGTCTGTCGCAGCTGCATAACCTCCCCAAACATTCAATCCACCTGTATCGTAGAACGCAAAAACATCGTGTCCCAGCACTTTTAGCGCTGCAGGATCCAAGTCCAGGCCGCTGTAGTGCAGGGTCATGCGGCCTTCTAACGCAAGCACCCCATGCTGCCTGGCGACAGTCCTGCCCGCTCCGTGCTCCCCTATGATCCTTATCCTTCCCAGCGCTAGCTTCAATGACATCAAAAGCAGCATTATCGCTACCCCTGCTATCAAAGGGGCGAATTGTGCCAAGTACTGCGCCGCTTCCTGATTCATGTCCTCACCAGGTTAAACCTTCCAGCGCCTCCGACGAATGCCTTATAGCCTAGCATGTGCATATGGGCCAAGGCGTCCAGGACCTCCTGCCTGTCCAGTCCATTATCGGCAACTACCGTTTCGATGCTGCCGCTGCTCCCGTATCTGCCCAGGATCAGGGAGCATATGGCTTTGTGATGTGCATTTTCCAGCCTGGATTGCCTCTCCCTAAGTTGCCTATTCTCTTCAAGCAGGCTATTTATCCTCCTTGCCAGGGTAATATCCGAGCCACTGCCCGTATGCTGGCGCTGCATATTGGCAACGTGCCCTACCAGATCGTTCCTGGCCAGCAGCTCTACAAAATAAGGAAGGAGCGACCTGGACTCAACCTCATAGTCGTCAGCGAGCAGTCGCAGTATACTGGCCAGCCTCAACAAAGACTCAGACATCAGATAAGCTGGCGGCATCTTGGAAAAGAGCTCCAACGTTATCGTGTCTTGCCCCAGGTGCAATACATAGAAATGGTCATTAAAGTTGTCTGAGACCAGACTATATCTGGACGTATCCTCCCCTCCAACCAAGCGCATGCCAGGATATGCCCTCATAGTTGCGGTCACGGCTTCGCGTGAGCTCAGGAGCCTGGCCCTGATCGGGATCCTGTTCATGAGGTAAGAGCCATGCCTATCGCCTATCATCTCCAATACCCATATGCAATATTGCGAAGGCAAACGCATCTGCGATGTCGGCATCTGCAATGCCGGTCTTCCTGAGTGCCCGCAGCATTTCCTTCCTGCTCGCGCCATGCAACACCAACTGCGATACAAGCTCATCTAGCTTCACGTATCCTGCCTCCCTCGCAGCTGATATTATCTGCTCCGAGCCATTCCCTTCGCACAGTTCTTCAACAAGTTTGGAAAAGGCATCCATACTGGTCTCTATATCCATCCTATCACCAATCCTAATCGCGATAATCTTCGGTACCCTGATCCCACGTATCTTGCGTATGCAAAATGACCGTACCCCTCCCTTGTGTAGCTGCACCAGCAAGCAGCTGCCTACTTCCAAGTTCTTTATCTCCTCAATCTGCTTGCCTGTCAGGCCGTAATTCCCTGCTATCCTATCAAGTGAGGCGTCGTTCTGCACGCGGAATATGAATACAGTGGCTATGTTTGAGAGGAAGGTTGCATTGATATCTTCCAGCAGCTGCGTTGCAAGAACCATTCCAACCCCATATTTTCTACCCTCCCTTATGAT
Organism: Microcaldota archaeon; assembly: GCA_021817325.1. Classification (GTDB taxonomy): domain Archaea; phylum Micrarchaeota; class Micrarchaeia; order Micrarchaeales; family CABMGC01; genus JAKAVK01. The sequence goes on from JAKAVK010000018.1 coordinate 59,059, forward strand.
GGTTTCGAAGGATGAGCTCTCCCGCATCAGCTTCCATGCCTCGTCAAGTATGACAAAGAGCCGCCTATTCTTCCCAGAGGCGCTCCTGGCTCGCATCGACACCGCAACTCTATCGAGCAGTTTCAGCGCCTTGCCTATCTTGTCCTTTTCTCTCATTCCTTTAAGACCAACGTAAACGATTCCGCTCTCGTCTAAAGAAAAGGCGGCATGGCTATTCTCAATTTCGCATCCCGCAGCCTCTGCAAATTCCCTGTACTCTCCGGTGAAGTCCACCAATACCACCGCAGCGTCAAGTATGCCGTAAAGCTTGAGCATCAGGTTTCTTGCCAAATAAGTCTTTCCGGCTCCTGTTATGCCGGTTACAAAAATATGCGGATTGATTAGCCTTTCAAAGTCCAGGAATATCGGAGTGCCATAAATCTTCCCCGGCCCTAGGTATATGCCATTTTTCGATGCGGCTGTCATTTGCGCTGCATCAGGCTCAATCCCAGCATCAATGCACATGATATTGGCCATCTTCAACGAACTTACAAGGTCTTTGTTCATCATACCACATCCAATGCCTTCATGAGCGCCTCTCCCCTGAGGATCTCGCAATCCACGCCAAGATTGGCCGAGAAGAGGTTCGTCATATGAGCAAGGCTCCTCGCGGAGAGCCTTGTAGCTTCTATCTCGTTTGCTGATTTCGCAATTGCCCTGAGCCTAATCACCACATCAAAAGCCTTTCCATCGTCCCTGATGCTGGCGATCTCCCCTCCCAGGATATCCAGTTGGCGTTTCGTCTCATTTATCTTCTGGTACGACCTCTCTGCGATCCTGGACATGGCTATCTCCCTCATCTTCCGCTTTGTTTCAAGGGCCTCCAGCATCTCTCCCTTGTCTATCTCGAAGGCCGAGACGCTGAATTCGAAGGACTCCGTTAGGTTCTCTAAGATGGGTTTTAGGGATACACTGCTCATCTCCGAATCCTTCCTAAGCCTCAGCCTGGCGATGGAGACCCCGTAATAGGTATTCCCCACCTGCTTGTACGCGCCCGCCAGGTCATCGCTCAATGTGTATCCATTCCATATTTCTATGACATTAGAATGCCGCAACAACAGGTTGCTGAGCAGGTGGCCGGTGCTCTGAAATGCGGCTGCAAGTAGCAGCATGGCGCAGGCCGCAATGAATATATAAGCGTTATAAAACATTAGCGCTGCAACGATTGCCGCTACAAAGCCGCAGTAGAATGCATAGGAGTAAACCTTGTTCTTCAACTCATATTCTTCCATATTCTCACAAAACGGCCAGGATATCAAATGACGTGTCAGATCCGAGCAGGCTTGACAGCTCCCTTATCGAAATACCCGTAATTACCAGGCTAAATGCCGGAAGTATGAACGTGTAGACAATGAGATATGCTACCGCAGAGAAGAGGCTGCTTACAATGCCCTGGAACGCATCAGCCAGCGAGTTAAGCGGGCTTATGAAATCCGAACCTATGCTATACAGCATTGAGTTAGTCGCCACCGGGTGCAGATTTCCAAGAGCGGTGCTCTCCACAGAAGCTGCGCTTACCGTCAGCTGCTGTACGCCTGTCGAGTTGACATTGACAGAGTAGGAATTCGCAATTGTGGCATCAAGCACATAAGAGAGAGGCAGCACCACATACAGTCCTATAACCAAGGCAATCAGGAAGCCGCCGAGCTTTCTTGTCGGATAGAAAGATCTAAGTATCAAGCCTGCAGGCAATATAACGCTAAGCGAGCTAACCGATATGAAGATGAGTATCGATGACTGGACAGTAGCGCCTATTGCTACGGTGCTGAGTATCCTGATCAGATACTGTACCTGCGAAAGTATCGGATTTACGACCTGTGCAAAAGATATAGTCACTACAAGGATGCTCAGTTTAAGGCCTCCTATCATCCCTAGCACCGTACTCAGGCCAAGAAGCGCGGTTATCATGACTAGGGTAGCGGATAGTATCGAAGGATGGTAAGTATTGGAAAGCGTGTAGCCTGAACCAGCAAGGTAATTATAGGCAAAGCATATCGCCGCATTCTGGAAGAGATACGCAGGGCACTGCATGCTTACTCCATTACTCATTGTAGCGGCATATATGAACCGGCTTACTATGCCATTTGCGGAGAAGGCCGCGAGCAGGCCTCCGACCAAGGCGCCGTTTATCACCGCCTGGTATACTTCTCCCCTGCCAAATTCCCTGAGTCGCTTATCATTCAAGGCATAGCCCAATCCCAAGGCAATTCCGCTCAAAGCCAGCATTATGCCTATCACGCCTATTGCAATGCCGTAGCCGTACGCACCAAATGGCTGATCCAGCATGGTCTTACCCTGTAGTCAAGTTAGGGGTGCTATTGCTTAGGAGATGCGCAGAGGTTACGGCAAGGCCTGTGGAGGCTACGGACAGCACTGCGACTATTATCGCCCCGATTATTATGTCTATTGCCATGGTGTGCAGGGAAGCCCTTTTGTACGAAGGTAGCAATTGCCCAAGCGCGTAAAAGATGCCTGCGGTTATGAACAGTACAGTGCTTAGTATGGGGCCTATCTGCATCAGGAGCTTCTGGATGGTATTTAGCGTGCCCACGATATCCAGACCCACGCCAGCCGCCTGCGATGTGTGCTGGATTCCTGCCGCCAAGACAAGCATAAACAACGGCACCCTAAACACGCTATTCAATACCCAATTTGTTATATCCATATACACAACCATATACTTTAGTAAACAATTTTATATCTGAATATATATTTAAATCTTTCTCTAGGGAAGTGCTTACCGCAATTTAAAAGGGAAAAAATCGCAAAGTGTTTTAAACTTGGAGCAGATAATTTACTCATGCTCAGGTATTACCTGCAGGAGCTATTCGAGCCTACATTGCTCTACAGCCTTGCCCTTGCAGTTCTTGGCATCTCTGCCGCATATTACTACGGGAGGTTCTCAATCTACGCGGCGGCCTTGGTAATAATCGGCAGCGTGATGGCTCAAATATCTGTAAATGTTATAAGCGACTACTTTGATTACGCCAGTGGGTTGGACAAGGAACTAGCCAAGTCAAAGTCCGGAAACCTCGCCGGAGGCAGCTCTCTTTTAGCAAGGGGGCTCATAAAGCCCGGATACACCCTGGCAGCAGGGCTTGCAGTATACCTATTTGCTGCGACCATAGGTATATACTTCTTGATCATGCAAATACAACTGCTTCCAATACTGGTTGTAGCCAGCCTATCGATTCTGCTCTATGCACGTTTTGCTAAGAAGGTGCCATATCTCTCAGAGCCCCTATGCACGCTTAATTATGTGCTGATAGCGTTCGGAAGCTTTATCGTGGTTGCCGGCTTCAATCAGCTCTCCCATGCGCTGATCTTCTCGCTAGTACCAGCCGGAATCATGCTGGGCGGGAACTCTCTTTTCATAAACGAGATACCTGATAGGGGGGTGGACAGGAAATACGGGGTAAAGCATAGCGCAGTCATGCTGAAGACGAGCAAGAGAATAGCGCTGTACTACCTTTCCTTCCAGGCAGCCGCATACCTGATACTCGTATCCGGCCTGATCCTCAGGCAGCTGCCGCCTGCCGCAGCAGTGGCGCTAGCAACGCTTCCGATCACCCCGTACATATTCTACGGCATATACAATGCACGCACAAGAAAATACGGCAGGTACCTTGCGTTTCAGACAGCTGCATCCTTTATATTTGCAGTGCTCTTATCTGTTGTATATATAGTGGCAGTATGAAGGTGATACGATGAGCGAGAGAGTCTATAGTATATTCTCACAGGTCTACCGGAACTACGATGCAGTAAACACGATATGCAGTCTGGGAACCATAGTGCAGTGGCGCAAGGTAGGCGCGCAGGCAGCGCTTGTCGACAAAGAGCATTACAAGTTGCTTGATATAGCCACGGGTACCGGGGAGTTTGCAATAGCGCTATACAGGGAGGCGAGGAGAAACGGCAAGCATGTGGATATAACCGCCATGGACTTTGCAGAAAACATGCTAATGGTGGCTGTGCAAAAGGCGCAGCACAAGCACATAAAGATAAACTTCGAGCATGGGGATGCGATGCATCTAAGGTACGCGAACAATTCCTTCGACGTAGTCACCTCTTCATTTGCGTTGAGGAATGTCGATGACCTCGGTAAGTTCTCAAAGGAGGCCTACAGGGTGCTCAAGAAGGGTGGCAAATTCGTATTCATGGACATGGCGAGGCCTGACAATGCCGCAAGCAGGGCATTCCTGAAAGCATTCTGGGTGGCGACCAGCGGCGTAGGCAACCTCTCGGAAAACAAGGACGCATTCAAATGGCTCATGGAGAGCATAGAAAGATTCGACAAGAGGAAATTCGTCAGGATCTTAAGAAAAGCGAAGTTCAAGGGCATACGGATGAGAAACCTGAGATCCGGAGCCGCATTCATGGTTACTGGCCACAAGTAGGCGGTTTCTTGGGGGACTGGAATTCTGAGATGTATACTGAGGCCCATAGGGATTACGACTCCACAAACAGCCTCCTGAGCTTCCATACCGATTCTAAAATCAGAAAGGACGCTGCAAGGATGGCGATTGGCGTGCACCCGTCAAAAGTCCTTGATGTGGCTACGGGAACCGGCGATCTTGCCATCTACATATCTGAATTCGCAAAACGTTCAAATGTCAATGCGAAGGTGGTCGCCATAGATACAAACCATGACATGCTGGGAATTGCCAAATCAAAGGCCGCAGAAAGCACAACGAGCGTGGAATTCGAGGTCGGCGACGTGTACAATATCAAATATCCAAACGGATATTTCGACGTAGTCACATGCTCATTCGCAGTCAAGAATTTCGAAGTGCAGGAAAGAGCTATACAAGAAGTTAGGCGCGTGCTCAAGAAGGGCGGTACGTTTATCATAGTCGACATCTCAAAACCGAAAGGCCTGCTTGGGGGAACTGCGTTTGGCATATACTGGATGTACATGTGGTTATTCGGGGTATTTACCAGAAAAAAACTGTACAAGTGGCTTCCTGGAAGCACGAGCGATTTCGACAGAGATAAGTTTGTCGAGACAATTAGGAAAAACGGATTTGGGGAGATAGGAATAAAGGAGTTCCTGTTCGGCATCGCCTACATCATAAACTGCAGATAAAATAGGCGGGATCTTAACTTAAATCCATCAAAGCAGCACAGATTGATATGGGTGGGTCTACGTGTCATGGCTTGGACTGTAGACTCCGTCAGCTACACTGATCAGGATGCCTCTGTAAAGAACAAGTGATGCCATGTACCTGGCTCCCACACCTGCCTTTTTCAGTTTGCGGTCAAGTACGCTTGCTGTGTTGTCCCGGTTTATATTCCTGCTACTCATTCTATCGCGTGCCTGAGAGACCAGAGCGCCTCATGTCCACTTGGGAAGGTACAGCCATTTGAGCTTATCCTCTTGAAGATATTATAAGCGTTTAGCGCACACGCCGCCCAGGCCCCCCATTGGCTCGGGACCTCCAGGGTGTCCCATTGAACACAGATGCGTATGGAGGCAAGGAGAATTGAACTCCTGTCTGCAGAATGTCAATCTGCTATCCTACCACTAGACTATGCCTCCCGCTTAAACAATAAGCGCTTATCTAAATAAATGTATTGTATCCGTCATTGGCCAGCGTCGTGTCTTTGAATATCCTCTTCGCCTCAGCCTCAAGCTGCTGCGTGGTCTTGTAGCGAGCGCTGAAGTGTATGAGGACCAGGCGCGATACCTTTGCCTTCTTTGCAATCTCAGCGGCCTCCATCGCTGTCGAGTGCTTCCTCTCAACTGCAAGTTTCCTCTCTGTTTGTGCGTATGTTGCCTCGTGTATTAGAAGATCTGCTCCCTGCGCAGCATTTACGGTATTCTTCGAGGGCCTGGTGTCTGCGGCATAGACTATCTTCTTGCCTCTCTGCAGGTGAGTCACGCTCTCCAGGTTGACCATCCTCTTGCCTATCCGGATCTTGCCCCTGCTCTGAAGTTCTGAAAACATCGGTCCCTTGAGCCCTGCAGCCTTGCTCTTTGCGCTGTCAAACTTTCGCCTGTCGTTTATCCTGAATATGTATCCGTATGTTGGGATAGTGTGGTCCTCTTTGAACGCGGAGACCGTGAAATCCTTGCCCTTGTAGACGGTGCCCGCATGTATGCCGACTACCGCGATCGGATACTCAATGACAGTCCTGTCAAATACTATCAGGCTGCGTATCACGTTCTCATATCCCTTCGGAACAAAGATGCTCAGCTGCGTCTTCCTTCCGTTGAGTCCCAGTGTCCTTATCAGTCCGGCGATTCCTATTATGTGGTCGCCATGCGCATGGCTTACAAAGATCGCCCTTATCCTGGAAGAGTTTATTCCATACCTAAGCAGCTGCATCTGCGTGCCTTCTCCGCAGTCAAAAAGGAGCACATCTCCTTCGTGGACCAGGGCCACGCTGGTGAGATTGCGCTCCTTCGTAGGCGAAGCGCCCGATGTGCCTAGTACAGTCACTCTCTCCATTCAAATCTCCATCTTCACTATCTTATTCTTTAAGTCTATCTCTTTTATCTTGATTTCACCAAATTCCTTCCTGACATCTTCCAGGGTCGCCCTCTTATTCTCCCGCATATACGCAATGACTGAATTGATCAGGTTCATGTTCTCAAATATCCTGTGGGCTGCTGCGGCATAGTTTACGGCATCTGCCTTCGTCTGCTCTGCCAGTTCCATCTGCCTCTTGATGTTGGCGTCGATCTCCTCCAGTGCCTTGTTTTTGCCCTCTTCTCCGCCTGCAAACCTGCCTTCGGAATGCAGTGCATCCAGCAGCTCGCAAAGGCTGCCGTATTCACGCTTCTCAAGCCCTTCGTACTTCCTTATCGGCGCTATCGCATAATCTACAAATGCACCATCCTTCGAATAAGTCAGTGGTTCGGGGCGGCTTATCATCCTTGCAAAGCTGGTCAGTCCTTCGGCAAGGGCCTCTGCCTCCTTGTCCGTACGTATCGTGCCCCGTGGGTCCATGCCTGCCCTGAGTATTATGTCTTCCAGGTAGAGGGGGCCTATGTTTATGTGCCTTGACAGTTTGGATATAAGCTTGCCATCGTCCTTGCGTATTTCATCGAGCATAGCCATCGCATCCTCCATTCCAAACCCCTCTATCTCCATACTGCTGCTTTTGGGTAATGCGTATTGTGTGCGCGGCTTAACCACCCTCTCCCTGTATGACGCCAGCGTATAAGCGAGCTCTGTTATGCCTTCCCCGTCAACCAGCACCATGTTGCCCTTTCCGAACATCTCTATAATCAGCCTATGCTGCAAACCCTTCCCCTCAAGGTCCATGACTATTATCCTGTCAGCCCCGTGCTGGTACAGCCGCAGCAGCCTGAGACCCTCTATCCTCCTTCTCATTGCAATTGCAAACTGCGTGGCCTGTCCTCCTGTCTCAACATACATGGTCTCGTTGAAGGTGATGAGCAGTTTGCAGTAAACCGCCACATTCCTGCCCTCCCTGTAGAATCCAAACCTGAACGCCCCGCCTCCCAAATCATAGAATTTTCTGAGGAAGCCACCCTCTATCTTTGCCTTGAGCTCATTTATAAGCACTCTCAACTCTGACGAGGTAAGTTCCCTCAATGCCACACCATTATACTGCTCAGGCCTTCCGTTTCCTGAGCCCTTCTTCCTTGACGATGCGCGCAAAGTGGCTTATCTGCCTCTTCACGCTGCCGGCCTTCTCAATCGCGGTGCCTATCTGCACGCCGTCAGCTCCGCTGCGTATCGTGGATGCAAGCGACTTGCCATCCCTTATCCCGCCAGCCACGATGTACGGCACGCTTATCACTGCCTTAACCGCCCTGATCATCTCTGGGGGGACGGGCCCGTTGCCCTGCAGCTGCGGGTTCGATCCAACATCCGTTATTATCAGCCTGTTGCCCAGGTATTCTCCTGCCAATGCAAGTGCTGAGGCGATCTTCGGTTTCGTGCGCGGCACAACGTTAACGTCTCCTACCCAGCCCACCGTGCCTCCAGGAGCGACAACTATGTATCCCACTGAGAGGGGTTCTATACCCAGGTGCTTTATCATCGGCGCCGAGAGCATCTGAGCCTGTGTTATCCAGTAAGGGTTCCTTGCATTGAGCAGTGACATAAAGTACACGGCGTCGGCATACCTTGTCAATGTTGCTATATTGCCTGGAAAGAGTATTACAGGCCTGTCAGTAGCGTCCTTGATGCCCTTGGTGACATAGTCAAGCAATTCGCCCTGAGCGCCTATGCTGCCTCCTATGAGCACCGCATCCGCGCCTCCCCCTACCGCATCGCCTCCCGCGCGCACCGCGTGGTCTGGAGTATTGTAATCAACCGGGTCTATCAGGGTGAGCAGTACGGCACCCTTGTCTTCTATCCTCTCATTTATATATCGTTCAACCTTCCCGATTCTAGCCAATGAAACACCTATTCTGTTGCCGTCGCCTCCTTCCTGTGGGTGGCCAGGTACGCCCGTATCATATCATAGCTGCCTTCCTTTATGCCTATCTTAGGGGAGAAGCCCAGCTCGCGGTTTATTAGAGAGATATCCAGTGCCCTGTCGCTTGTCAGGAACCTAAGCTCGTCACCGTCGATTCCATGGCTCTTTGCAAGCACCTTCACGAGTATCGGGCTCACACGGCGCATCGGCCGCGGAACCCCAAGCGTATCAGCAACCATGTTGTATAGGTACTGCTGCGTGTACTCGTGGCCGTCGGAAAGGTTGTAAGTCTTCCCCTTTGACATTCTCTTCGCTACAGCAAGGCCGAATGCATCTGCTGCATCACTGACATGCACAAGTGCGAGGCGGTTCTGGCCGTTCCCGATGATATAAGCCTTCTGCTCCTTGATAAGCCTTATCACCTTGAAGAATGACTCTTCGAATCCGGGCCCATACAGCGTCGCTATCCTGAACACCGTTGACTCTATAGAAGCCCTATATTCGTTTATAACTCTCTCAGCAAGCATCTTGCTGTATCCGTACTTGTCAGTGGGCCTCAGAGCAGACTGCTCGGTCAGTACGCCGTTCCTGTATCTGCCGTACACGTCAACAGTGCTGGAGAAAAGGAAATGCTCTATCCTGAATCTCTCGCAGGTGTCCAGCAGGCTGCGCGTGCCCTCAACGTTAGTGCTGATCAGCCTTTTAGTGTCGCTCTTGTATTCGCTGACTATGGCTGCGAGATGGACAACTATGTTTGCGCCATCGCACGCATTCGCCATAAGCTCCTTGTCCTTAATATCGCCGACAAACGGGACGACCCCTGCAGGCAGGCTCGTCAGCTGGTGCCTGCTCTGGACAAGGCCCCTAACCACGTATCCTTCCTTAAGGATCCGCGCTGCGACTACCCTGCCCAGCCGCCCTCCACAGCCTGTTATGAAGACGACTCCCTTGCCTTTTCCGGAATTCATTATCCTGTGCACATGTCTGTGCCTCTCATGGACCCGGTCCGCCGCTGTGCGTGCCACCCTGCTTGCAGCAGTATGTTTAGGCCTGCTAGTTATTTTCCTATGTACCTTGATCCTACGTTGCACCTTTATTCTGCGCGTGTATTTCGCCATCATGCACCACCCTGGCTCCCTGACTCGCTCAGGAGCTTACTTGCAAGGAACCGCATATAGCCTTCCGGCACGTTGTTCATCGCATATGCCTCCCATTCCTTGCCAAATGGCATGTATATGCTTACTTTCGCGCCCCTTTTCATCGCCTTCCTTATCTTCTTATTGCTGTATCCAAACCTGAATTCGTATACCACTGACTTGTTCAGTTTCTTTGAGAGTATCTCCCAGAGCGTCTCATCTGGCGTAGAGAAAAGGACCATGTTGCTGACCATGCCGGATAAGAAATCAATATCCTTCACCAAAGCCGAGTAGGGTTTCTTCTTAGTTCCTTGCGTATTGAGCATAACCTTGATCGGCCTTGCGCGTTTGTGCTTCTTAACGTATTTTACTGCGTCAGCCACATCGGCCGCTATGCCGACCCCCCTGAACTTCTCAAAACAGTCAAAAATGCCGTTCTTCGCATCGCCGACTTCAGCCCAGACAAAGATGCCGTACTTGTTCGCCACCTCGACTATGCTTCTAAGGTTTTCCACTGCGGCATCCTCGTCGAACGCGAAGCCGATCTGATCGACAGGTATCTGTATGCTGGCCTTGAGGCCCAGGCGCGAGAGCTGCCTTACAAGTTCTATGTAGGTTGTTGTCACATAGCGTGCCTTGGCCCTGTTCGCTATGTTGTTGCTGAGGAAGGTTATCGAGACTGGCATCTTCTTGCTGTTGAGCTCCTTGGTCTTCGATATCGCAGAACTCATCGTAGGTCCTGAGATATGCTTCCTAACAAGCCTATAGAGTATGCGTTCCACAAAAGACTCGTCAGCCAAATATATCACATATGCTAATCGTTATACACTTATCTTTTGCATTGCCCATTATATATAGCTAACAGATACAATACGAAAGTTTATAACAGTTGATAGCATATGCTGACCCTGTCTAAGTGCGAAGGAAGCGGCGGGCGGATTAAAGGCACTCCAGAAGGCTTCGTGGTAAAGGAGATAACTGCCAACGGTACGGTTCTTGTGCCTGGAAGAAGCTACGCGTGCGGCGAGTTGGGCTACGCGAATGCAGAGTCTGGCAGGTTCTCTACCTTCGTGATGCAGAAGACCAACTGGAACACTATACAGGCGCTGCTAAGGATCTCAAAGCTGCTCGGGCACGGAAAGGGTGCGATAGGCTACTGCGGTGTCAAGGACAGGACATCAGTCTCTGTCCAGCTCGCCAGTATCTTCGGCGCAAAGCCGCAGGACCTGCTGAGGCTGCGCATAAAGGACATAAGCATAAACGGCGCATGGCTCTCCTCCGGCCCGGTTGAGATGGGCAGCAACCTCGGCAACGCGTTCGAGATTGCAGTAGAGGACATCAAGAGTCCGCAGAGCGTGGGGAAGGCGATAGAGGAGCTGGGAGGGAGCATGCCAAACTATTTCGACAGGCAGCGGTTCGGCTCAAGGCTAAACAACGCCAAGATAGGCATTGCCATAATCGGCGGCGACTTCGAAGCAGCCGCAATGCACGTGCTCCTTGATACTGATTGGGAGGAGGACAGGATCGCAGTCGAGGCCAGAAGACAGCTGGCGTCGGACCGCGACTTCGCCAAGGCGCTGTCGTATTTTCCGGGATACCTAAAAGGGGAACGGTCCGTACTTGCGCACCTCTCCACTCACAGCAAGGACTACGCAGGCGCGCTGCGCAAGCTTCCCAGAGGCATAACCATCATGTTCATACACGCTGTCGAGGCCCTGGTATTCAACATGGCACTCGAGGCACGTATAAGAGGGGCAGATTTCGACTGCCCGGCAAGCTGCGGCTCAAACTTCTATGGCTTTCCCGACACAACTACCATATCTGCGCACGGAGAATACGGGCTCTCACCCCTGATCGGTTATCAGACTGACGATAGCCACATAACAAGCTACGAGAGCAATGCGATGGGGAAGATAGGCGTATCCAAAGAGGACTTCAAGATAAAGGGCATGCCGGAGCTGAGCATGAAGGGCGCACTAAGGCCGCTTCTTGCGCCTGTAAAAGATATCGCCTATTCCTTTGACCACGGTACCAAGGTATCCTTCTCCATACCCGCTGGTTCCTATGCCACTGTATTCATGAACGAGATCACGAAGCGCGACGATCTCAACCTCGAGAGATTGAGATAGAGTGCGCCGGGGTAGGGATTTGAACCCTAACTTCCTTGCGGAAACCAGATCTCGAGTTTCGCCTGAATGCAACTGGCGCGTTACCGGATTCCGCCACCCCGGCACAAAGTAGTATTAAAACACCAGCGATATTTAAATGTTTGACTTGATATACTCATGTGTGCTATGTCATTCATTTGGATACGCGGATCGCAGAATGGAGATACGTGATATGTAAAAGCGAACGGTCCGTAAACAGATTAATATAAAAAGGCATAAACCAATTGATTAAAGAGAAAGTTCATATGACGATTATCATGCAGCGCATAAGCAAGCAGTTCCTGATGAGGCTCTCAACCGTTTTGCTCTTCACATTCCTCGCTGCGCTCGGAGTACTGTTCTCAGTGTATCTAGTGATCAGTGCAAACTCGCTGTACATGTACCTTGTTGCCTTCTGCTTTATACTACTTGCGCTGATCTCGGGCTTCTTCAACATAGCCACTTCGTACTGGTACTACCGCTCGTACTTTTACGATGCGTATCTGAGGGAGATAAGGAGCAGACTGAAGCCTCTTACGCACTTCCCTGCGGTGGCTATTGCAATGCCAGTCTTCAACGAGAGCCCTGAGGTCGTGGAGAAGAATATGCTCAGGCTCATGGACATGAACTATCCAAAGAACAAGCTCGTGTTCTATCTGCTGGACGATTCGACCAGCGACGAGGTCAAAAGCAGACTCAGCAAGTTCTCCTCTACGCACGGCATACGGTACATACATAGGGAGAGCAGGAAAGGATTCAAGGCAGGCGCGCTCAACAACATGCTCAGGGAGTCAAATGAGGACTACGTCGCAATATTCGATTACGATGAATACCTTACCAACATAAACTTCCTGAAGGACACGCTGCCCTATTTTGCAGACGAGGAGCTTTCATACATACAGACGACCAAGCGCTATGCGAAGGGCACGTTCTTCTCAGATACAGTCGCACTATTCGACGCTTTCTTCTTCAGGTTCGTGCAGCCCGCAAGGGCCCTGAACAACACCGCAATATTCGCAGGCTCATGCGGCATAATAAGGAAGGCATCGCTTGACAAGATCGGCGGCTTTCCCGAGTATATAATCGAGGATACATTCTTCAGCTTCGAATCTGATCTGTCAAAGTTCAAGAGCCTATACGTACCAAAGGTTTATGCACTTGGCGCGCCTGTTACTAACTTCAGCCAGGTTGCAAAGCAGCAGTGGCGCTACAACTACGGCGACACCCAATTCCTCATGTATTTCTTCTCGAGGAAGAGGAACGGCAGAAAGACAAAGCCTCTATCACCGCTCTCAAACATGGACTACATGACGCACGGCTTCGGTTTCAACTACCTGTCCATAATAGTGATAATGTTCACCCTGACCTCGATCCTCGTTGTCTATTCATCCAATCCGATAGCGCATATAACTCCGAGCCAGATCTTCAGCTCAAAGTACATCAACTTCGACCTTGAGCTTTTCGGAATAAGTGCATTCCTGTTCTCGTTCCTGACACCCGTCATACTCACAAAGATCTATTTCGGGTCCTTCAAGAAGGGCTTCATGGTATTCATGATAAATTTTGCCCTGGCATTCATCAGGTCGAAGGCGGCGTTCAGTGCGGTGCTAAACCGCACACCTAAGGCGGGCTGGATAAGAGCAAGGCTGGGTATGGACAAGAAGGCATTCATTGCGGCCAGGCACTCGTTCGTGGAGATTCTCTTCTCCATACTCCTGCTAATACTAGGGGGATTTGCAATAGTGATAGACAACTTCTCGGGCGGGCTGTGGCTACTGTGGTACGGAATGCTATACAGCACCACGTTCTACTTCTTCTACAAATACGGGTAATCCTCTTGCCGAAGATATATCTCAAGAGCTATGTGACCGAGAAGGGCACAATGATAGCCATGTGCGATGCTGAATTGATAGGCAAGGTACTGAGCGAAGGCAAGATGGAGCTAAATCTCGACAGGTATGCAGATTTCTACAAGGGCCAGTTGCTTGAGCCTGCGGAAGCGGAGAGGAACATAAAGGAGGAACCATCCATATACTCGGCAAATGTAGTCGGGAATAGATCAGTCAACATACTGATAAAGAACGGGATAGTGGGTAAGGAAGACGTCAAGCAGGTCGAAGGTGTGCCGTTCGTACATCTATACAATGTACTCTGAGTACCCCCTCCTTGCGTATTATAGCACTCGTTGTCTCCCCTGCCACGCAGGTGGCATGGCGCCAGTTACTGGGGCTCCTGTAGCTTCATTATCGCTTCTGCGATATCCCCATTCGACTCCTCCAAAGCGTTCCTGGCAGCGTCGCTATCGCTTATGCCGGCTCTCTCCATGACCATCCTTACATCCTCGTCGCTGATCTCCGCCTTATCCTCGGTTTTTTGCTGCTCGCTGACTTCTCCGCTGATCTGGAAGCTTCTCATCCCCTGCGCCTCTATCATCGTCACCTGTGCAGGCTGTATGACTATATTCTTGTCCCTCCCCTCGATAACGACCCTCTCAGCGTCGATCTCGGTATTCTTTATGCCCATCCTTTCCATCATCTTCTTCAGGGCGCGGGGATCCATGTTAGGCATCATAAACTCATCAGAGATATCTAACGGTGAACATACATTTAAATTGGTGCCCTGAGACTTATTGATAGGTTAAATGGCAGTTGACATATGGGATTCTGCGCTGAAACTTGCCTCTGACAACCTGCAAGCATTTGTAATACTGATGCTTGTATTCCTAATGATATACTTCGTCGTGCTCGAGCTATTTGACCTGGCGTTCGGCCCTCTCGGCGCCCTTATCGGCTCGATCATAGATGGCTTTCTGCTCGGATGGTATATCTCCTCCCTATACGAGGCGAATTCATACCTCTCATCAGGAAAGAAGGTAAATTACGTAAACAGCGTTAGGGACGGCATCACCAGCTTTGTTTCAAAGCAGAGCCTGCTTGTGGCTGTGGTGGGTCTCGTGTTCATTGGCGGCATACTCTACGCGCTTGCAGGCGGCGGCGCAATCGGCTCGGTGCTTGCGGGAATACCGACGGCGCTGGCAGCTGCAACCGCACTAACCAGCCTCGCACCGCACCAAAGGGGAATATTCAACTACGAGATACTTGGGGAGATAAACGAGTCGTCCCCCAACTCTGGCCTCTTTGTATACGGGACGATACTCATATCGATCGTTCCCGTCGCTGGCCTGCTACAGCTTGTTGCGCTGCCGCTGGCAGTCTCAATAATCTCCATAAGGCAGACGATGCAGCATCAGCCGGCACGGCGTCACATCGAGGGCAGTCCAGGCCAGCAGGCGGCATCAGGCAGAGGCAATAAGTGATCAGCATGAAGATACACGCTTTCAGGCTGAAGAGGGGTGCGGATCTCAAAAAAGGGATACTCAATTACGCTTCGCAAAGCGGCATAAAGGCAGGTGCCATTCTGACCTGCGTAGGCAGCCTCTCAAGGGCCACGATCAGGATGGCCAATGCGACGGTAACAAACGACTACGAGAAGGCATTCGAGATCGTCTCGCTTGTCGGCACTCTTGGCAACAACAGCGCGCATCTCCATATTTCGCTCTCGGATGCGGACGGCGCATGCATAGGCGGCCACCTGAAGGATAATTGCATAGTCGCGACCACTGCTGAGATCGTGATAGGCGAGTTCGAGGAGTACTCGTTTACAAGGGAACGGGATAAGGAGTCAGGATATGATGAACTGGTGGTGGGGCGCAGGGCTGTAGGGGCATCAGATGTTTCCTAGCCTGAGCTTCATCTCTTCAGTATTCAGCTTAGTTGTCAGGAGCGGTATCTTCTCTATCTGTGAGATCTTTATAGCAAGCTTGTCTACGGCTTCAAGACTCTGTATTACAACAAGCCTTGGCTTTATTGGTGCCACGCGTATAACGACCATCGGCGACCTGCCCGTGCTCACCTGGTCGAAGACGAAGGCGCGCTCGTTTGTGGTCCCAAAAAGCCTCGGGTACTCATTAGGCGATATCTCAAGTATGACACGCAGGCTGTCGATTAGTGTGTATCCGAAGAGCTTCATGGTGTCAAGGTAACTGGGATTCGAGACTATCTTTGCATCTATAAGTCTTGCAAAGTCCATGCCGCTGATCGGCGCGGAGAAGTCCCTTATGTAATAGAATGGGTTCTTGACCTCATTTGCATTAAATTTCTCAAGGTTCCTGATAACTTCTCCTCCACGCTGCTCGTCAAGCGTGAAGAGGGCGGCCACAAGCCTCTTTATTATGCCAACTCCGGGACTGGCCCTCCTGTTGCCCTCATAATCGCTTATTGTAGAGGTCGATATCTTCAGGTGCTTTGCCAGCTCGATCTGCGATATGCCAAAGAGCTCCCGCCATTTCTTCATCGTGCTGCCCGGGCTCTCAGACAGGGTTATCTCGCCAGCTATTCTCTCCTGAAGGCTATCCATAATCTCGCTATGCTATTGCACGCTCAGCTTTATTAAGCTATTTGACGAAGTTAGCTTCGGCTGGAATCATGCCAAGGATTGGAATGCAGCTGCCTGCGCCATCTGCTTCAGGCGCCTCGCTGCTTCTTACCGCTGTGCATCCGCTTTGCCTTTCTCGGCCTTCTCCTCTTCTCCACCAGTCCAAGCTCATCGTACATCCTGTCGATGTCCTGCTGAAGCTTCGGCAGCTCATTCTCCCTCTTCGTAAAGAATGAATAAACCATAAGCACAAGGCCAGCGAGGACTATGACGTCGCCTATCACTCCAAAGCCAGCTGAACTGGACTGCGATATGCCAACTGCGCTAATCGGCCTCACCAGAACAGAGTAGAGCACCATATTAGGCGCGTTCTTGTCATTGGTAAAGACCACATAATAGAGGCCCGGCGCAAGGACGCTCGTATTGGCCGAAGTGTAGTTCGGCGTCGGGAGGATGCCAGAGAACGACGCATCGTATGGGAAGCTGCCCTTTGTCTGGTTGAGATATGCTATCATAAGCCCGTTGCCCTCAAGCGCCATCGCGGCGCTCCTTATGCTCTTGTTGGCGTTAATAAGGGGCAGAAGCTTGCCGAACGCGGAGTCGTTCACCATGTAGAAGTCGGTAGCATTTATAGAGGTGTATTCGAAATCCACAAGGCTCGTGGAGTTGACCGGCAGTGCAATATAGCCGGAGAGATAGTTGCCCAGTATGGCCCTGTCTGTCTGCGTATTGTTTGCATTTGGGAGGACGGCCTGCGTAGCCTGTTCCGATGCTGCAGCAAGCAGGATCCCTACCAGAAGCAGCATTACGCCTATGCCAAATAGCCTCTTATCCATGAATCCTAATCGCCGTGCAATATTATAAATATGAGCCGGATTACTTGATCACCACTTTCTCCGACACCTCGACTATTCTGTCTATGCTGTATGTTATCGGGTTGCCGAGGCTGGTATTCACAACGAACCTGCCCGCCCTTATGTCTACGCCTGCCACCTTCCCTATCAGGGCGCCCAGGTCATTGACAACCTCCTTGCCCTTGAGCTGCCTGCGCCTGAGCATATGCCTTCTCAGCGCACTGGCGGTGACCGAGACCATGATGCCTATTATTATCGCAAGGATGGTGAGGTTGATGAATTGGCTGAAGTATATCTGGCCGACTATCCACTGCACGAACGCATAGAGCAGCACCCAGAAGATTATCGAAGAGCCTATGTATATGCCGTACTTGAAGCTGCGGAACATGTACCTGGTGCTCCTGACGTCTATTATCCTGCCTATCAGATAGAGGAGCAGTATGAACGGCACAAGTATCAGAAAGCCCTCCGTTGCAACTGCCAAGCTAGAGAGCTGGTTGCCGCTAGACTTGAACTGCGCGGTGTAGCTGCCAATGCCTATGAAAAGGCCGGCCACGAAGAAGATCATCGAGGCGAAATAAAAGACAAAACTCATCCTATCTAGGCTAAAGCCAAAGCCCTTGAACGAGTTGATGAATCCGTCCTCGAGGCCGAAGCCCTTTATCAGGAGGTATAATCCTATCAGCGCAGCAGGAGGTTCCCAGCCTCCGCCGAACAGGTAGCTTACTGCAAAGAGCAGCAGCAGCACTGCCGGAAGGCCGAAGACTATGCGTGCGTAGTGCGGCTCCTTGAGCTTCTCAAGTACGGTGAAGTAGGTCTTCTCGAGGGTCTCTGCCTGCTTCACGGTGACCACGCGCACGCTGCTTATCTTTATGCGCGATTCTATCAGCGGCAGCGCACGCTCATCGCTTGCCCCGTCGGTCACGAAGACGCAAGAATCCGCCTGGTACTGTGCGAGCACAAGCTCCAGTTGCCTTGCAATTTCCATATCGGCGTTATAGCCTTCCTTCTCCGAGCCTGTGACCGTAGCCACGTTTGCCAGATAGCCATCCTCGATGAGTGAGTTGTACAGGCGCACAGCCTCGAACATGGTATTGGCATCTGTGTCCTGCGGATCGGCAAGTGCAAGCTGCGTCGCACCGTTCAGGTTCTGTACCTTGCCCAGCAGCGGTCCGCTTATCCCCGTCTTCTGGTAGAGGTCATTGTCTATGTCTACCGCAAGTACAAGTATCCTGTCTTCCTTGCTCTTGATCTTAAGATTAGACGAAGCCATACTAGTGTCTTCTTGTAAGAAAGCCTTTATATTACTATTTCAACAATACGTCTTTTGCGAGGTTTGGATACGGCGTCTGCCCAAAGGCGCAGGCAGGGCAATAAATAACCGAATAGGTCAATACTAATCATGCCAGGGTAGCACAATCCGGTAATGCGCCGGTCTTGAATTTTATTCAAGAGCTGATCAAAGATGATGCAAAAACAGGCAAACCGGTCCCTTCGGGGATTGGGGGTTCAAATCCCTCCCCTGGCGTTCCAATTCACTAGGCAGCCAAGGCAGTTTTGCAAAGAGGGCGCACTAAAGATGGCAAAAAGCCTGACTTTTCCCGTATGTACTCAAAAGTAGTATCGTGTTGGAATGACAGCCAGGTTTGACTCTGTAATGCACATGTCCAATGCGAAGAGAAACGACAAGGTGGCACTGGCTTGCTATTCTCATGTTTCTTTACTTCTATTTTTCCACATAAAGGACGAAAACGTGGTGATGGCGCAGCGCACACGATGCGCCAGGCCTGCATCTGACAATCGAACCTATGAAGTAACGCCGGCCTAAAACCAGCAATAATTTAAAGCATTCTATACGATTATCAACTATGGACGAAGCGGACATTTACAGAACCATAGACGAACTTGCATTGCGCCTCCCAAAGTTCAACGACGGAAGAATAGACTACACCGGCTCAAATACTGCTCCCGTTGTTGTCGTATTCGTGAAGCACAAAAACCGCCTTCTCCTCCTGAAGAGAAGCTACGAGGTGAGCAACTACAAAGGCATGTGGAGCACCGTGGCAGGTTACATCGATGAAAAGAAGCCGATAAAGGAAAAAGCTCTAAGCGAAGTGCACGAAGAGCTCGGAGTAGACGAATCACTGATAAGCTCGGTAAAGATTGGAAAGCCGTACCTCTTCACAGACAGGAAGAGAAAGAAGAAGTGGCTCAGGTGCACGGTGCTCCTAACCCTCAGGCAGAAACCAGACATAAGGCTGGATCAGGAGCATACTGCATACATATGGGTCACGCCAAAGGAGGTCAGGAGCATAGAGACCACGCCCGGCCTCTATGAGGACATGCTAAAGGTTGTGAAGTGAGGAAGGAGATATTCTTTGCAGGCTCCGGATGGATACTGGCAGGCGTCATATCCCTGATCGGCTGGTCTATCGAGGTGTCAGACGGTGCGGCAAACCCTTCAAACCTGCTCTACACAGGAATCTTCGTATTGGCAGTTGGCCTTGCGCTATTTGCGTCAAACAAAAGGATAAGCGCGCTGATGGATAAGATGCAAAGGGGCGGCAGGGCCTGATAGGATCCGTTCGAATCATGCACTGCCGCGGACACAGGCTGGAAACTTGTAAACAAGCAGATGCGCATGACCTATACGTAGCCAGACGGAACGATAGGCTTATATAGCTAAGGTATATAAAAAGTTTATAGTCTATACTAGTATGAGTTACGACAACAGGAACATCATACTAAATGAGCTTATAGGGCTCAGGGTAAGAGTGCTAAGAAGCCTTGATAAAAAACAGCGCGGAATATCTGGTTTCGTAATAGACGAGACCAAGAATACGCTTGTTGTAGAGACAGATACCGGAGTGAAGCGCCTTGTAAAAGGCATATCTGAATTCCGTTTCTATTACGGCAGGCAATCCTTCAAGGTTGACGGCAAGGAGATAAGCTTCAGGCCGCATGAGCGCACCGGAAAGGCCCTTAAGTTCTATATGAGACGCGAGAGCAAAGAGTGATTGTGTTGGAATGCAATGACAGCAGGTGCCCGGTCCACGGCGCCATAATGCCAAGAGGCATGCAGCTCACCGGACGTGTCGTCAGCGACAAGGCCAAGAAGACCGTGATAGTAGAAATGGACTCCGCAAGGTTCATCTACAAATACGAGAGATACCTAAGAAAGAGGTCCAGGGTGCCCGCCCACAATCCGGACTGCATAAATGCCAAGACGGGCAACGTAGTCAGTATAGCAGAAACAAGGAGATTGTCTAAGACCAAATCCTTTGTGGTTACCGGGATAGTGAAGTGATTCAATGAAAGGCTTTTCATCCAAGATAACAAAGACATTCATACCCAGCTCGGTGATAACCTGTGCGGACAACAGCGGCGCATACGAGTTCAAGATGATTCATATAATAGGCAAGACGGGCGGGAAGCATGGAAGGCTCTCCGCAGCAGGTGTCGGGGACATAATCTCAGCCAGCGTGACAAAGGGTACAGCGACCTACCTCAAGAAACCTGCACGAGTCATCATAATAAGGCAGAAGGCTCTCATAAGGAGAGCCAACGGCGTCAGAGTGCGCTTTGAGGACAATGCGGGAATAATGGTCACCGAGGAGAACCTGCCAATAGGCACCGAGGTCAAGGGTGCTATGGCAAGGGAGGTAGTCGAAAGGTTTGTCAAGGTTGCAGGCGTGGCTGCAAGAGTGGTGTGATTTTAATGAGTAGGCTCTACGCATCTTACCGGAAAGTGGTGAAGGCGCATCTCGATAACGACCTGCTTGAGTTGGCGCAGCGCCCAGATGCAACGCGTGAAATCATAAGGGGCAACGAGTTCACTAGGGCAAAGAGCGTTGCGCTCGCAGGGACAGGCACTACGCCAGCCACGATGGGGCTGGGCATGCGGCTTGGAAGCCCAGGCACCGCTGCCAAAAAGACTGCTGGATCGCTAGCCGTTGCGACTGGTGTCATAGTGACTGGCACCGGAACAGTGTTTGCAAATACTGCGAGCGCTTCAATTGAAATGCTCAATACAGAACTGCATAAAAGGCATATTAGGAGATAAAAGGCAAGATCATGATACAATCCAGCCAGCCGAGGAAGGAGAGGCGCTTCAGGTTCAATGCGCCTATGCACGTGAGGCAGAAGTTCGTGCATGTGCATGTGGCAAAGGAACTATCGTCAAAACTGGGCATAAAGAAGAGGAGCGTGCAGTTGAGGCGAGGGGATACCGTAAGGGTCATGTCGGGAAAGCAGCGGGGCAGGAGCGGCAAGGTGCTTGCAGTCAGCATGCAGACAGGAAGGGTGCTTATTGACGGGATAACCAGGAAGGATGCAAAGGGGAAGGAGATGCAGATACCAATATACTCATCGAACTTATACATAATAGACATCGATACAAGCGATAAGCTGCGTGCCGAGAAGCTTGGCGTTGCCAGAAGCGCAAAGCCGCAGCAGACGCCAAAGGTGCAGAAGATTGCCGCACCGCAGGCTGGGCAGCAGCCGCAGGCAACCCGGGCCGAGGCGGCACAGGAGGCATGATCATATGGCAAGCAAGGGAAATAATAGGCATGTGAAGAGGCTCGCATCGAGCAGGTACATCAAGGTGCAGAGGAAGACCTCTAAATACGTGGCAAAGCAGCATCCTGGCAGGTATACATATGACACCAGCATAGCGCTCGTGACAGTGCTCAAGGAGAAGGCCGGCGTAGTGGCAAACACCGCGGAAGCCGAGAGCGCACTCAAACGCGGCGCGGTCAAGGTGAACAGCAACGTCGTAAAGGACCCAAGGTATCCTGTGGGCTTCGGAGACGTCATACATATAGATCATCTTGATGAAAACCACAGGGTGGATGTTGAGAGAAAGGGTGCGATAAAGGTAGAGAAGGTAGGTGCACCTGCCGAACGCGTGCTCAAGGTGACGGGCAAGTATGTTTCAAAGGGCAACAAGATCATGCTCAGGCTTTACGATGGAACAACAATAGGCGGCAGTAATGACGTTAAGGTGAACGACTCTGTCGCCCTCAGGGACCGCAAAGTCGGTTCTGTGGTACGGATGGAGAAGGGCGCTAAGTGCCTTGTGATAACCGGCGCGCACGCATCGGAGAGCGGAGTAATAAAGGATATAAAGCAGGGCAGCGCAACCAGGGATGCGACAGTTGAGATAGAGAGCGGCTCGTCTACCTTCGAGACGCTTCTTGACAATATAATGGTACTTGGTAAGTGATATGGCTGAAAATAACCCTATGAGAGAGGTGCGTCTTAACAAGGTGACTGTCAACATAGGCATAGGGGACAACGAGGACAGGTTCCAGAACGCGAAGGCGCTGCTGGAGAAGCTTACCGGGCGGATCGCCGTGGCGACAAAGTCAAAGCACAGGGAGCCAGAGCTCAAGATAAGGAAAGGACAGATCATAGGGGCCATGGTGACGCTGAGAAACAAGGAGGCATCGGAGCTTCTCAGGCGCGCACTGGATGCCAACAACAATACGGTATACGAGAGCTCTGTTGCAAACAACTCGGTCAATTTCGGGGTCAGCGAGTACATATACTTCTCAGGAGTAAAGTACGATCCTAAAATAGGTATGCTGGGCCTTAACGTAAACGGATCCTTCGGAAGAATGGGCAAGCGTGTTGAGACCAGGAAGAGAGGTGCCAGCAGGGTCTCTAGATCGCACAGGGACGTGAGCAGGGAGGAGATAATGAATTACATGCAGAGCAAGTATGGTGTAAAGTTCGTGAAGAGGGAAGGGTGATTCATATTAAAGTAAACTACAATCTGAAATACAAAGGAAGAAACCAGAGGAAGTGCAGGATATGCGGCACGTCAAGGGGTCTCATACGCTCATACCAGTTGTACATATGCCGCAGATGCTTCAGGGAGGTAGCCCATGACGTGGGCTTTGATAAATACAGGTGAACTATTATGGTTGATATTCTCGCAGACACAATAAACAAGATAAAGGTGTACGAGTCAAAGGGCATGTACGAGTGCGTCGTACCATCGACAAAGCTGATAAGGTCGGTGCTGGATGCGATGAAGGCCAACAAGTACATCGGAGGCTACGAGGAGATAAAGGACGGCAAGTTCAAGAGGGTCAAGATCGAGCTCGCCAAAAAGATAAACGATATAGGAGCAATAAAGCCAAGATACCCTGTAACGCTAGGCGAGTATCAGAAGTACGAGCAGAGATTCATCCCAAGCAACAATTTCGGGATGCTTATAGTGTCAACGTCGAGCGGCATAATGACAAACAAGGAAGCAAAGGAGAGGAAGCTGGGAGGCAGGCTCCTGGCATATGTATATTGATGGTTTAAATGTACGAGATCGAGGTTCCGCATGGAGTGACAGTGAAGCTTGATGGCAAGCAGCTCCACATAAAGGGCAAGCTCGGCTCTACTGTCAAGAAGCTGGACCTAAGGCTGGCAACCTTCAAGGTGGAAGACAACAAGATAACTGTCGGCGAGATAAATAACAAGAAGCTGGAAAAGAAGTCTGCGCACGCGGCGCAGGCATTTTCATCGCAGATAAGGGAAGCGCTCAATACGGTGAACACGGGCATAGAAAAGAGGATGACTGTGGTATTTGCCCATTTTCCAATGTCCATAGAGGTCAAGGGCAAGGAGGTCCACATAAAGAACATCTTCGGGGAGAAGGTTCCAAGGATCGCAAAGATAATAGGGGACACGAAGGTTGCAGTCAAGGGCCAGGAGATCACAGTCACCGGAGTGGACAAGTACGACGTAGGCCAGACGATGACAAACCTGATGCACGGCTGCCATGCGCGCGGCCAGGATACGCGCGTCTTCCAGGACGGAATATACCCTAACAGGGAGGAATGATCACATGCAGAAAAAGAGACATCCAAAGTTCTATGTACCAAACTTCGGCGCGCCGAACAGGAAGAGGGTAAAGGAGCGCTGGAGGGCGCAAAGGGGCATAGACAGCAAGAAGCGCGTAAAGAAGAGGGAGCTAGGAGCGACGCCTAGCATAGGATACAAAAACGCCCCGCAGATGCGCTTTGCAAGGCCTGACGGAAGGTTCGAGGTGCTCGTGCACAACGAGTCCGAGCTGCGGCAGTTCATGGGTAGCAAGTCAAATGCGGTAGTTAGATTCTCACACGATCTATCCAGGAGGAAGAGGCTGCAGTTGCAGAGGCTAGCAGGCAGCAGCGTGGACATAGCAAACAGGATGAAAATATGACGGTCAAATTCGCCAAGAGGGCAGCAGGCCAGATACTGGGCAGGGGCATCAGCGCCATAAGGATAAGGCCTTCCTCGTTCACTGACGTAGACAAGGCGATAACGAGGGATGACATAAGGAGGCTGATAGGCAGCGGTGACATCTATGCACTGCCTGCCAAGCGCAACATAAGTGCCAGGTCAAAGGTACTGCACCAGAAGCGCTCCGAAGGCAGGATGCGGGGGCCTGGCAACAGGAGGGGAACAAGGAAGGCGAGACAGGGGAGGACATGGGAGAAGAAGGTCAGGTCGCAAAGGTTCTTTCTCAAGCAGCTCAAGGCGATGAAGAAGATAGACACCGGCAAGTTCAACCAACTCTACGGCCTCGTAAAGGGAAACGTTTATGCTGACAAGCAGTCGCTCATAATCCACCTCAGGGATGAGGGCGTGGAGCTGAGCGAGGAGGAGCTCAAGCAGATGAAGGAGCAGGCGAAGAAACAATACGAATAAGTGAGCCAATGAGAATGCAGACGGCAGAGCTAAAATTCAGGAGAAGAAGGGAAGCGCTTACCAATTACAAGAAGAGATTTGCGCTCGTCAAGAGCGGAGCGGCAAGGGTAGTGATAAGGAAATCAAACAAGCGGATAACGGCCCAGATAACAGCATACGGGGAGGAGGGAGACAGGACGCTTGCGCATGCCGACTCTGGGGAACTCAGGAGGTACGGATGGCCAAGCAGGGCAAACAGGCCTACCGCATACCTGACCGGCCTGCTTCTTGGAAGGAAAGCAAAGTCCGTAAAGGAGGCGCTGATACTCGACATAGGCCTTAGCTCGCCTGTGCCCGGCTCGATACCATTCGTCTTCGCCAAGGGCTGCATAGACGCGGGCCTGAAGGTCAAGAGCGGCATAAAGATTGACGATAAGGCATACAACTACTCAAACGCGGAATACGCGAAGAAGCTCAAGAAGGAGGACAATGAGAAGTACAAGAAGCAGTACTCCGCATACATGGAGGGTAAGACAGAGCCCGAGGCGCTGGGGAGTCTATTCAACCAGACCAAGGAGAAGATACTGAAGGAGTGAGCATGGCACAATATTACGAAAATGAAGGTTACGATCTCTCGGCATGGAAGCCGAAGACGAGGATAGGGGAGCTTGTAAAGGCGGGGCAGATAAAGAGCCTGGAGCAGATATTCGCAACAGGCAAGCCTGTAAAGGAGACTGAGATAATAGACATACTCTATCCAAATCTCGAGGACAAGGTACTTGAGATCGCATCTGTGCAGAGAATGACAAAAAACAACAGGAAGCAGAAGTACAGGGCAACGGTCGTGGTGGGGGACAGGAACGGCCATGTTGGGATAGGCGTAGGAAAGGATGTAGAGGTAAAGCCGGCGATAGAGAGCGGGATCAGGGATGCCAAGAGGCACATGATCTCCGTAGCTCTTGGCTGCGGATCGTCAGAATGCAACTGCAACCAGAGGCACAGCCTACCGCTCAGGCTCAGGGCGAAGGTCGGCAGCTCTGAGATACTCCTAAAGCCGGCTCCTAAGGGGGTCGGAATATCCGCTGGGGAGACGGCAAAGACGGTTCTCGAGCTCGCAGGGGTAAAGGACATGTGGACCTTCTCGAGGGGCAGGACGAGGGACGTCTACAACATGGCGCTTGCAACGTATGCCGCTCTAAACCAGCTGCGCACGCTAAAGAATGTAGAGGCGCTTAAGGTCAGCCAGTGAAAGGAGCTATCAAACCATCAGGCACTCATGAATTCAGCGGGAACTTGATTGACACCACGTAGCCAGAAGCATTCACAACTGCGTATCCGTCGTCTCCGGGAAACGACTCGTAGTTGTTTGAGTCATCTGCAAGAGTCATATCTATATAATAGAGCTTCTCCCCTGGGCCTACAGTGACGTTGTATGCCGCACCAGTGCTTGAAAATGTCATGGTGTACTCTACCGAGCCGTTGCCGAGTGCAGAGTCGGCGAGGTGGAAGTCGGATGTTGCAGCCCTGCCAGAAGCGGGAGGCGTGGCATTTCCAGAAATTAGATAAGCATAGGACCAATACTTTGTTGCTGAGAATAGCGTGCCTGTCCTATTCTGTGTGCCCGAGGATACATTTGAGTTGCCTGCGGGCAGCAGGCTGTGAACAGGCCTTGCGGCAAATATGCCGACTACCAATCCGGCAGCAAGCAGGGCAATGATGAGTATAGCAGCAGTCGCCTTGCTATTCATGCTATCATAAAAGATATTGGAATGGTGGATTATAAAGGCTCGCACCAGCTTCTGTACGCCAAATATCCAGAGGGGCTAAGAGACCGTGCTTCCGTCGTGCTTTCTGCCATTTATCGCGTGCTCCACCTGAGCGATGTCATCAGAGACGAAGCTTATGCTTATCTTGGCTCGCTTGGCAAGCTTGCTGGCGACCAAGTCAAAGATAAACGGGGATTTTGCCACCCGCGTATCATACCTGTATGCCAGCTCTATAAGCTGGTCATGTGTCATCGAAGGCAGCTTCTTTGCCCCGCTCTCCTGTGGAGGCCTGTCATATACGTATGCTTCCCTGCTCACGTTTATCAGTCTCCTTCCGTTGTTCACTTCGCAGGAGAGTATTGCGACGGCATCTGTCGATATGCCAGGGACGAGCCCTCCCATGATTATCACATCGCTTGTCCCTATCGCCATCTTGAGCTCCTCGAGGCTGGTGACCACATTCTGGTAGACGTTGAGGTCTGCGAAGAGGTCCTTCACTATTAGCGCATTTATCCTTGTGAACGCTATCCCTATCTGGTCGAGTACGGAGTGGTTGCTGATGATGCTGCGTGTCGTCTTGACATAGAGGCTGTTTGCATAGCCTCCCCCAACCACGACTATGAACTTGTGCTTGTTCCTGTACTTCTTGAGCAGTTTTGCAAACTGCCTGATGAACGGTACGTTCACCCCGTTCTTCTTCGACACGATGCTTCCTCCAAGCGATATGCACAATATGTCCATTACAACACTCCGTTCCTTTCCATCCTGTAAAGATATAATATTATTGCCTGCTCAAGCAGCATCTTGTTCCTCGCCTGCTGCCATACGACGCTCCTGCTGCCGTCTAGCACTTCGGATGTTATCTCCTCCCCGCGGTGCGCCGGCAGGCAGTGCATCACGCGCGCATTCTTCCTAGCGCTGCCCAGCAGCCTGGAGTTGACCTGATAGGCCGCAAAGAGCTTCCTCCTCTTCTTTGCCTGCGCCTCCTGCCCCATGCTTACGAACGTATCAGTGTATATGAAATCAGCATCGACCACGCCGCTCTTCACATCGCAAGTGAGCTCCACCTTGCCATACTTTCTTGCCAGCCTCACGTAATCGTGATTGGGCTGGTACCCCTTGGGTCCTACCAGAGTCATCTCGGCTCCCAGCTTGGTTGCAGCGACCATCAGCGAATTCGCAGTGTTCGCAGCGATATCGCCTACGAATGCTATCCTTGCGCCCTTTATGCCGCCCCTGTGCAGTTCCCTTACGGTATAAATATCGCTCAGCGCCTGGCAGGGATGCTCCATGTCGGTAAGCGCGTTTATCACAGGTATCGATGAATGAGCGGCCAGCTCTATAAGGTCGTCCTGCTTGAAGAGTCTTGCGGCTATCATCCCTACGTAGGAGCTGAGAACCATGGCCGTATCGCCCCAACTCTCGCCGCGCGAGAGCTGCGAGGTGTTCACGTCTATGTATATTGAATGGCCGTTCAACCGCGCCATAGCAGACTCGAACGAGACACGCGTTCGCGTGGATGGCTTCTGGAAAAGGAGGGCGATCGATGTGCCCTGCCTGACCGAGAAGAATGCGCCCTTCTTAATCTCATCGGCAAGGTTGAATATGGAGTGCATATCGCTTGCCGAAAGGTCATCAACGCTCAGTAAATTCATGTCACCTACCCGAAGATGAGGCCCAACCCTTCCTCGCTCTCCTTTCTCTCCCCTTCCAGAGCGGTTATTATCTTCTTCTCAAGCTCCGGTTCAACCCTCCGTATGCTGCTTATGCTCTCCTTGAGCTTCTTCTCCCCATTCTCCAAGAAGTCTTCCACTGCACTGAGGTAGAGGTAGTAAGTGTCACGGTCAAGACCAAGTGAGATGCCTTCCTTCAGCTGGTAGTCCTGCCTTGCGAAGATTACATTCGCCTTCGGATCGTCCTTGAGCGACGCGAGCTGGGCCTCGCCAAGAGACTTATCAAGATAAGGGTCGTATTCAAGGAGCTTCTTAAGTGCCTGTGCGTCTTGCGCTTTGCAGCTGTACACTCGTGCAGGCAATCGGATCACTTCTCCATTAGCTTTGCGTTTATAGAGCCCTCCCGCCCAGGTCTGTTGATGACAACGGCCTTCCCGAGCTCTGTCTCTATGACCGAGCCCTTTGTTATTATGTTAAGCCTGGCGAAGTTCCTGTTGTCCTTCGATTCTGCTATTGTCTTTATCTTTACCCTCTTGTAGCCGTCCTTCGTAAGAAGGTTGGCGTATGCCGCATACATGAGCCTCTTCTTCAGGCTGCCTCCCCTGCCCCGAACAGCCTTCCTGGAATCCTCTGCGCCAAGCTTGGTGGCCGTGAAATAGCCGCCCATCTCGTATCTGCGCTTGTCCCTGCTCTTTATCTTGATCTTTCCGCTGCCATTGAGCTTCCTGCCCGACTTCCCATGCAATTGCGATCCGAATTGACTCACAACAACCACTACCGTATCCTAATTTCCTGATAATAAGTATTTATTATTTACCAGCTAAAGCTTTAAATGTGCTTGCATTATGGCCTCAACCAAAAACATCGGCGTAGGCAATAAGCCAGTGGCGTATGCCTGCTATTCCGACAAGGGTGCCGATAAGCTGCTGGGCCTCGCAAGAAAGCTCTCCAAAGGCAGCAGATTCGTGTTGCTGGCCAGGGACGGCAAGGGGCTAATGCGTCGCATCCTGCCTGCCTACGCGAATTCAATGATACGCTACGGCGAGGGCAGCATGAGGGCGAGGAGCCTGCAGATGGAGATGCTTCTTTTCATAGCGGGAACGATGAATATAAACAAGGCGATAGCAGAATGCGGGGCCCGGGGCGGCAAATTCATTGCAATAGCCGATAGCCAGGAAAGCTTCTTCGCATTCAGAAAGAGCTCAGGAATCAGCGAGTTCAGAGAGCGCAGGCTCAGTCTGGACATGGATGTTGCATCCGACGTGGCGGTGACCGAGCTGTTTGAAGACAGATGACTGATCAGATGCCCAGCGCGATGTATGTGATCACATAGCCCAACACGAACCCCACAACTGCGTTTACCAGCCACATGCCGAGTATCCGCAGCACAGGCTTTTTGAGCAGCACCCTGGTCCTGTATCCAAGTCCTGCGCCAAGTACGCCTGCAGTAAATACCTGCGACGTCGCTATCGGGATGCCGAACAGCGTTGCCACTTCTGTGAAGACCGCAGCATCCATCTGTGCGATGAAGGCATTCAGGTACCTTATCGGTATGAGCCTGTCTCCGACCATATGCAGCTCTCCTCTCCAGAACAGCAGGCTCCCTGCGATAACAGCGACGGCCATTACAAGCATGCTGGTGTACTGCCTTGCTGCTGCAAGTACAAGGCCCAGCGTATTTGCCCCTATGGAAAAGGCCGTAATGAAGCACAGCGCTATGAGCGCAAGTTTCAACGCGCTAGCTGTTTTCCATATGTGCATGCGCGCAATGCTCCTGCCTGCGCCTCGCAATACCTGTGCAGTGATGACGAGGGAGAGAACCGGCGCAAGTATCCAGACAAGGAGCATGAGCAGCACATATCCTGTATTTATCGCCTCTCCAGCAGCTATGCTTATGCCCAGAAGGGTCGCGGCAAGAGCGATGCCAAGCGAGCCTATAACCTTGCCAAAGTGCGTGGCGATGAATATCACGGTTGAGACCGCAAGAGCTATGGTAACAAACAATTGCGTCTGCACAGGCATTATGGCGTTGAATCCGAAGCCCAGCAGGCGGCCCTGTACGAGCAGACCTGTTATGTATCCAGCAATGACTATCAGAAGGCCCGTCCTGGCCCTTATTATCCTGCCGGAGATGAGCACGCCTGCGGATACTGGAAGGTTATTGCCCGCTACCAAGGCGACGAGGATAAAGGAGAGTGCACTAATCAATAGATCCAAGTTCA
Organism: Microcaldota archaeon; assembly: GCA_021817325.1. Lineage (GTDB taxonomy): Archaea > Micrarchaeota > Micrarchaeia > Micrarchaeales > CABMGC01 > JAKAVK01. The sequence continues at coordinate 89,395 of JAKAVK010000018.1, forward strand.
CCAGCCATCATGTGAGGATAGAGAGCATTATGCTCATGTAGTTGTCAGCAGCGTCCTCGCAGCTGTCGAGCACGTCGTCCATCAGGTATGCCAGGCTGGTCATGTGGTAGAATGTCTTGTAGCCTGCATTTGATTTGTACGCATAAGTGATGATAAGATCCCGTATCTCGTCGCCCTCCTGCTCTATCCTCTCAACCTCCTTCCTCAGATCGCGTATCCTGTCAAGCCTGTCTGCTGAGTGTATCTTTGACAGGACGGACAGGGCATCAGCGGTCAGTTTCTCTGCCAGCATGAGCTTTCCCCTAACGAACCTGTCGGCCTTTTCATCCGGTATCCTGTATCTTGCAATGGCCTTGGACAGTATGTATATATTGTCAACTATCCTGTCCTCGCTCTTTACGAACTCAAGCATGTCGTCGATCAGGTTGGGCGCTATGGAGCCAGAGGTTATGGAGTTGGAGATGTTGAAGACCTCGTCATCCGATGCCTGCGTTATCCTCTTCATCTCGTTTATGTTGGTAGAGCCGTTTATTATCCTGACAAGAAGGGCGTTTGCCCTCTCGGAGTGCTTTATCAGGCTTCTCGCCCTCTCGAATATCCTGTGCTCGCCAGTGTCAAAGATGCCTTTGAGAAGTCCCATTCTATCCCAAGCGCCGATTGCAGCGCATCAATTATCTGTATCGAACTCGGTATTTAAAATATTATAGATGCTCTCCGCCTTCTTCCTGCCTATCTTGTCTATCTCCATCAGCTCGTCAACGCTGGCAGAGGCGACCCCCCTTATGGTCCTGAATCTAGAGATCAGCTTTTCAGCCAGCTTCTGCCCTATGCCTGGTATGCTGCATAAGATAAGCACCTGCCACTGCCGATTGCTGTAGGCCCTCTTGATTCCTGTGAGTCTTGGGCCGCGCTTCTCGCCGTTCTGCTCATGCTGCGCAAACCTTGAGAGTATATAGGCGGTGTCCTCACAGCCATTGGACCTTACGACCTGCGTGTTGTAGTCAACGTACAGTTTCATTATAGTGCCCAGCATCACGCGTTCCCCCAGCCTGGATTCCTCATCGCGCCCCTCTATGAGCAGCACCGGTTTCATGAAGCTTTCATTGAGCCTCTTGATCTGGTCGAAGAGCCTGGAGTCTATTATCGAGTTCTCGAAATCGGACACTGTCTTGCGTTCGATGCAGACCCTGTCCGAGATTATGTAGTCCCCAACAGGCAGCTGCGCGAAGGAGAGTTCAATGTCCATGTTGGAGAGGGTTTCGAGTATCTCCAGATTCCGCTCCCTGCTGTCAACGATAATTCTCAGCTGTTGCATGGTTTATATATTCTGACGGCGCATATAAATCTAACTAGTCGATTGTAAGGAGTGGTCATGCATGGCGAGGAAGCTAAGCACGAGGAAGAGGCCCTCAAGGGAGGAGTACACGCTAAGGGAGCAGCTCAAGATAGAGGAGGGCGTATTCGACAACAGGACAATGATGATGCTCGGCAAGCTCTTCACCAGGAACGTGATAACGAGCGTCAACCATATAGTAAAGAGGGGGAAGGAGGCGGACGTATACCTCGCAGACCCAGGATCCAAGACTGCCGGTGCGGAGCAGGTAATCATAAAGATCTTCAGGGTCGAGACCTCCAGCTTCTCCAGCAGGATAAACTACATACACGGGGACCCGCGCTTCAAGGGGATAGGCAGCAGCAGGGGACAGATCATAAGCACATGGTGCAAGAAGGAGTACGGCAACCTCAAGATAGCCGAGGAGGCAAAAGTCCACTCGCCAAGGCCCTATTCGTTCATAGGGAACGTCCTTGCGATGGAATTCATAGGGGAGGACACAGTGCCGGCGAATACGCTCAAGGAGTCTGGCACAGAAGATCCGCAGAAGACGCTTGGAACCCTGATTGGCGATATGAGGAAGCTGTACCAGTCCGAGCTTGTGCACGGAGACATAAGCGAGTACAACATACTCATGAAGGGCAGCATGCCGTACATAATAGACTTCGGCCAGGCTGTCACGCTCGGCCATCCAAAGGCAGTGGAGATGCTGAGCAGGGATGTAACTAACCTGTGCTCATTCTTCGCTAAGAGGTATAAAATAGAGGCCGACCAGGCAGAGCTGCTCAAGAAGATTACCGGTGCTGACTGAAACTGGGGTGGGAAATCAGGTGGAGCTTATTTCGGGACCTCGTAACCCTTCTCCTTCAAGAGGTCCCTATCCATCAGGCTGTATCTCCAGACAATGTCTGCGCGCTGGTCTCCCTGCACAGACCACGGTTTTACCATTACAAGATCATGCTCCTTAACCCAGAATCTCCTCCTAAGTCTGCCCGGTATTGCGCATATCCTCTCCCTCTTATCAGAGCATAAAACCATGAAGTTCGAGGCTCCAAGCGCCTTCACGACCACTCCTACAACTTCATTGTCCCTTGGCAGCATCAGCCTATGGACCACACCCTGATTGTTGTTTTTCTTGTACATCTGACCAGCTAGTAATTCTTGACCGTATAACGCGCACCGCAGGCCTCGCAGACGATGACAACGTAGCCGCGCTGCGTCTCCTCTATCTTCGTATCTGGCTTGTGGCACTCCTTGCAGATTATGTATGTATCGAAATACCTCTTCACCTTCTCATTGAGCACATTTGCGGGTATCTTAGCGCCTATTGTAACCATCTGTCCATCGCTGCTGACAGGCGTTGCGAGTTCCTTGGTAAGGTATCTGGAGATCTCGTCCTTGGTTCTCCTGGCAACGTCTGCTATCTGTGACATGTTCTTTATCAGCGTCTTGTTGCCCTGTATCATCGAGTCGACCTCCGGTATCTTGAAGTCAACATTCTCCTCGGAAAGCTTGGGCAGTTTGGCAAAGGCCCTATCTAGCAATTCGCTATAAGTTGCAGGGGTCATAATAGAATATCTCGCTCTGCATTTATAACCTTTTGCGCGACGCTGCCCGGGCCGAGGCATCAAAAGCATCCAACGGTGCGCTGCAGGCCCGATTCCGGCAACCTGTGCCTATCATAGCCCCGAGATGCCAAGAAGTATGAACGGCAGCACCCCAAATACGATTGTTGCAGCGACTAGAAATGCCCCGCTGTAGATCACCGCGCCTTCGACTATCTCATACGGCTCTGTGACTTTCGAGACGTTGACGAACATGCGCTCTATTATCCAGAATAGCGCTGCGCCTATAACAAAGATGCCTATCAGTGGCAGCAGCCCGACGATCCCAAAGCCATGGTAGCTTGCTATGAAGACAAGAAGATCGCCTATGAACCCTGCGGTCAGCGGTATTCCTACAACCGCGAACGTGCCTATTATGAACAGGTAGGTAAGTCCGGGGAACCTCGTTATGACTCCACGTATCCTGTCTATCTCAAGAGTACCGTAGACGTGGTCGAGGGTCCCGGCAATGAGGAACAGAAGCGAGATTGCAAGTCCGTGGCTCAGCATCGCATACAGCGCGCCCGAAGTGCCAAATATGCTAGCGGCAGCAATCCCGACTGCAACAACACCCATATCGGTTATGCTGGTATAAGCTATCAGCCTCTTTATGTTGGACTGCCGCAGCGCCACAAAGCCGGCATAGATGGCGGAGAACGCAAAGATTATTGCCATATACATCGCGTAATGCAGTGCAAGCGGCACTAGCATGAGCATCAGCAGCAGCCCGTAGCCGCCGAACTTCAGCAGCACGCCTGCAAGTATCATGCTGCCAGTGGTAGGCGCCTCGGTATGCGCATCGGGCAGCCAGCTGTGGAACGGGAAGACGGGGAGCTTTATCATGAATGCCACAAGCAGCAGCAGCATGACCAGCATCTGCGTGCCTGCGGGAATCGAGCCTGCGACACTCATTATGGTGCTGATATCAAAGGTGTGCGGCGAGGTGTTCACATAGAGCAGCATTATGGCTATTAGCAGAAGGAGGCTGGACATGAGCGAGTATACTATGAACTTAATCGCAGCATACCTCCTTCCGTAGCCGCCGTAGATGAATATTATGAAGAACATCGTCATCTCGGCTATCTCCCAGAAGACATAGAAGAGGAAGAGGTTGGAAGAGAGGAAGATGCCCAGCGAGCCCGCCTCGCAGAGCAGGAAGACGAAGTTGTATATCCTCTCATCGCTGCCCAGGAAATAGCCGCCGACTATAGAAGCGGCAAAGAAGACGATTGAGGTCATTACGGTCAGTATGAAGGAGAGGTCAGTCAGCTGGAGCGAAAGGCTCACGTTAAGGCCGGGTATGTAAGAGTATGAAAAAGAGAGGGATCCAAGCCCGCCAACCCAGGCGAAGTACGCCGCGGCAGCGGTGAGCGTAAGCACTATGCCAGATGCGATTAGCGAGATCCTGTAGGCATGGTTCCTATCAACCAGCAGCGACGCAAGTGCCGCTATGACCGGAACCAGTACCATCAGGGGCAGTATAGCCAGCATATCAAGCCACTTTCAAGATCACATTAAATCTAAATAACCTTTCGCATTGCGGATCAGGCCCTGCCATAGCGTGACATGAAGCTGAGATACCTGCCTGTCACCGTTTCAGGAGCGGAGGGCCTTGTCTCCTTGATCAGCTTAATGAGATCCTGCATCCCTATCTTGTCCTCCTTTGAGTCCTCAACGCTCTTCTCAAGCGCCTGCAGCTTAGCCTGCCTGCACGCGTTCACGATGTCGGCACCGGTATAGCCTGAAGTCATGTCAGCAAGCACATTGTAGTCTATGTCGGCCTCCTTCGGTGCTTTTCCAAGGCTCATCTGCAGAAGCTTCGCACGGTCGGCCCTGCTTGGTGGCGGCATGAAGATGAGCTTGTCGAACCTGCCCGCCCTAAGCAGTGCAGGATCCAGCTTGTCTGGCCTGTTAGTGGCTCCGACCACCACAACGTTTGCGAGATCCTTGAGGCCGTCCATCTGCTGCAGGAACTCGCCGAGCATCTGCGCCCCGAGCTCGGTGGTGTCGTCCCTGGATGGCAACAGTGCGTCGATCTCGTCAACGAATATGACGGATGGCGAATTCTCCCTCGCCCTGTCAAAAGTCTGCTTGATGGTCAGCAGGGCCTTCTCATATCCGTACTTGCTGATCTCCGAGCCTGAAAGCGTATGCATGTGGAGGCCGCCTATCTGGGCTCCAACAGCTTTCATCAGCATGGTCTTTCCGGTTCCCGGCGGCCCGAACATGAGGATGCCCTTTACCGCTGAGATCTCATACTTCCTTAGCAGGCTAGGATGAAGCACTGGCATCTCTACGGCCTCGTAAAGCGCTTTCTTCGCATCGGCAAGCCCTACAATATCTTCAAACGTAACCTTGCTGTATTCCTCCCCTGTCAGTTCCGGCCTGGTCCTCCTCTCATAGTCTACCTTAAAGACATTATATTCCTCTATCTGGGAGATACTTGTAGAGGGCTTGGTCTTGCCAAGCACCTGCACCACGTCCGCCATGCGTATCTGGAGCACCTTTCTCTGCCTGACAGCATAATCGGCAACATGCCTCGCTACCTCGTCGCACACGTTCTTTATGTCGGCACCTGAGTACCTCTCGCTCAGCGCTGCCAGTTTGCCATAGTCTATGTCATTTCCCAGCGGCAGTTTGCCCAGATAGTATCTGAAGATCTCCTCCCTTCCCTTCTTATCCGGCAGAGCCATGTAAACTATTTTGTCAAAGCGCCCAGGCCTCATTATGCTTGGGTCGAGCAGCTGCGGCACGTTGGTGGAGCCCACAACGACCACTCCTTCAGTCTTCTGGAAGCCGTCCATTTCGCTAAGCAGCGTGGAGAGCAGCTGGCGTGTGCTGTCGCTCTCCTGCAGCTGCCTGCTTCCCGCTATGCCGTCTATCTCATCGAAGAAGAGGACAGCAGGCGCATGCTTCTTTGCAGTTGTGAAAATCTGCGAAAGCAGTTTGGATCCTTCTCCCTGGAATGGGGAGAGTATCGATGAGCTCTTGACATAGAAGAAGCGCGCCCTTATCTCGTTGGACAGCGCCCTCATAATAAGGGTCTTTCCCGTTCCCGGCGGCCCAAAGAGCAGGAAGCCGCGTGCAGGTTTCACGTTGTAAGCCCCGCTTATCTCCCTGTGCTCGATGGGCGCTATTATCGCTTCCTTCAGTTCCGCTTTCGTCTCATCGTAATTAGCCACATCGTCGAGCGTCTCGTGCGTCCCGCTTGTGAGCTCCTCGAACGCCTCGCCAAATTTCCCGAGGAAGTCCTGCTTCATCACATCAAGCGCCCTCACTATGTTTATGTTGTTCAGTTCAAGCACGAAGATGACTATTGGGGTCATGAGGAAGCTGAGCAGGACATATACGCTGAAGCTTCCGTGCATGGTCACTGCAAGCGTGTAGTACACCACAGGGATCAGCACGCTGAATGCGCTTGCCTCCGCACCCTTGTAAGGGGACCTGCTCTTTATGATATAGTTGCTTATAGAGAAGACAACAAGCAGCCAGACGGCTGCCTGCAGCATCAGCAGAGGAAGATCACTTGTAATTGCATCAAGTCCTGCCCCAAATCCTGTGGCAAGATAGCCTATGGTCTTCACGCTTCCGAAGGCCCCCAGTGCGCTAGCTGTCCCGGAGCTGAAATCGGCGATTGTTGTTGCCGGCTTTGTCGGGGTCATCAGAGCCGCAGCAGCGGTATTGTTGATGATGCTGGAGTGCTGCACCTGGTAGTATATGGGCCCACTGTTCTGTACCCCGGTAAGGCCTGTGAACAGGGACACAAGGAAGACGATTACAATTGCGGATATCGCAGCCCGCCTGAACCCTATGAAGAGTATTCCAAGGACAAATGCGGGTATCTCTATGAAGTATCCAAGGAAGGAGAAAGGCAGCATTATCAGTACGTAGATGAATGTTATGGTCCTGTAATGCTTGTACCCAAGGAAGAGGGACATGCTGATGAACAGTGTAAAGATCCAGGCAAAGAGCGGCACCTGATAAATGAACATTGGCAGCGTACCAAAAAGCAGGACCATCAGCCCGAGCAGCGGGGAGAGCATCGTGGCTATTATCGTAAAAACCAGCAATGGGATCAGCAGCCACACAGGAAGGTATGGAAATGCTATTGATACGCTGAGCACAGCCGCAGTGACAGCGACAGCGTCAGGGAAGTTCTTGTGGCTGAAGAGCTTCCTCATAGTGTCCTTAAATCTGTAGTAAGACAATGGCACGCTGTTGTACTTGCGAGTGGGCGTGCTCTCAGCAGGTTTCTTCCTGCCCTGAAAACTGAATTTATCCTTCGCCTTTTTGGCCGCCTTACCCTCATCATCAGGCATGGTCTTTCATCTCATGTATAATATATAAATACTAGTCGCCAATACGTATCTAAGATATCCCGTTGTAGCTCAATGGCAGAGCGGCCGGCTGTAGTTTTGCTGCTTCTTAGATTGAAGCTCTGAGAAGATACCGGCAGGCTGGGAGTTCGAATCTCCCCAACGGGATGCATCATTATCCTAGGCATCCTGGCCTTTCGCGAAACAGGCCGCCGATCCCAGGACACCACTTTGTATAAACTCCGCCTAAACAGCGGGAATACGCCAGTATATGTATGCCGGTGGCGGCACGGCCAGCAGACAGTAAAATAATCTATCGATAACCAAAAGCAAAACCCTTTAAATTGCTTGCACAGTAATAATATCACAGTGCCTTGGTAGTGTAGTGGTCCAGCATACGAGCCTGTCACGCTTGCGACCCGGGTTCGAATCCCGGCCAAGGCGCTTCTATTTGAGCCCGAATCCAATTATTAACCAAATTATTGTTTGCTAGACACCTGTCCATGAACTCTACGCCTAAAAGGCGAACGGTGCGCCATGCCAGTCACCATGCGGCATAGCTATCAGACCCTCTCAGCAGCCATTCGCCGCAGCGATGATTAGATCACTTTATATATTAATCGCTGCCCATCTCATCTTAAAACGTGTTTTATATGCCAGAGGGTAACCAAAACAACACCGCGCACAAGGCCAACCGGGACGCGCCAAAGGGCGGTAAGCATAGCGGGAATGCGATGATTATCACGGTTGTCGCCATCGCAGCTATAATAATCGTAATTGCAGCATATGCTTCGTACAATCTCGGAGTGCAGGCGGGACTGAAGACAAGCACGGCAAACTTCAGTACGACAGGCAGTGGGTACACTCCCCCTCCAGCGCAGAACCAATCTACACCAGTAGTGCCACAAACGCAAACTGCAAGCCCTACTAAGATCAATGCCAGCGATTATAGCGGCTTCATCAACGTTTCAGATGCCAACACCCTTATAGGGCCATCTAATTATTCCGCATACGCATCAACTAACAGTCTGCAGGTCAATACAACATTGACTGGCCTGCTGCCAAACAGGATAGGATACAACGTTACTGCAGAATATATAATAGCATACACCACAACGGCCGATATAAACGTAAGCGGCTATAGGGAGCCAACCGCGGGAATCCAGGAATTCCTACTCGAAAGCGACAACGCTCACAATGCCTACATCGAGGGCTTAAAGATCTATAGTTCAGTCTTCAATGTTACCCACATGCAGCAGAACAAGAACCTCTCCGGAATCTCGGTAGGGATGAATAGGACAGAATCGAACATGACCTACTCATATTCTACATACAATGCATTCGATAGCGTCTCAAATCGCACGAGCAATTATGTGATGCTGCTCGGATACAAGGGCAAGACAACTGTCTTCGTATCGATGGCGTATGTCAACGCTACAAAACGCGCAAACGCAACTCAACTTGCGTCAATAGTCGCTGGACACATAAGCGGCTAGCCAGAAAGCACCTGTGGCATGCGGCGCGCAGCTCAGTGGCCTGTGATTCTCTTCTTCGCAGCAGCATAAAGTCGTCTTGATTCTTCAGAGATGGATCCGTATTTGCCCAAGACAGCTCTCGTCGCATCGAAACTGACGCCAAGCCGGCCTGCCATCTCAGTCTCCCATATTATGACATCTGACACCTTCGCCTTTGGTGCAGCGCTTGGAAGCGCACCATCCTCGATGACCTTAAGTATCGAATCCATTATGTCCCTGGTTATCGGGGGGCTCGCGGCGAGAAGTCGCAAGGCCTCCTTCAAGTCCAGTCCTCCTCCGGCACTCTCGTTAGCTTTCATCAGCAGTTCTACCCCCTCAACGTATATTGGAAAGATACCATAGAATATGCCATTGTGTATGAGCTTTGTCATCTGCCCTGCACCGCTTCCCCCAACATAGCCATATGTGCCAGCCCCTGCAATAACCCTGAATATGTCCTCTACCTTGCGATATGCGACCCTGTCCCCGCCCACCATCAGGGAAACGCCTTCAGCCAGATCATCAGGCCCTCCCGCACAGCCAACATCAAGATAAAATACTGACTTCTTCTTCAGCGTTTCATAGTTTGCCACAGAGTCGGTATACTTGGCATTTGATGCATCGATTAGTACGTCTCCCTTCTCCAGGATACCTGACAGCTTAGCTATCATCGCATTAGTCACCTCGCCGCCAGGAAGCATCATCCATATAACGACTTCATGCCCTTTCTTCCTAAGCGCCTGCATGAAATCCTCGAGGCCATCAGAGAGATAGATATTCTCCATATTCCTAAATTGTCCGTACTTCTCCCTGGTCCTATTGTAGATGACCAGGCCGTGACCTTCAGAATGCAGCCTCTTTGCAACATTTCTCCCCATATTTCCCAGGCCGATTATGCCTATGCTCCTCTTTTCCATGAACTACAATCCAACTCGCAAATTGATAAATGATTCGCCCCGCAAACCCATAATTTCAATGGTGGGTTAGGGGCGTAAAGGTATATAAGGATGGAAAACAAAAAGGAGAACATGGAAGCAATGCGTGCTTACAAGTTCAGGATATATCCTGACACGAAGAGGCAGGCAGCCATAGAGGATCAGAGTATCAAAGATAGGCACAATGAGAATAGAACAGCACAGGAATATAGTAGGAAACGTAAAAACAATGACCATAAAGAGGGAGGGAAAAGAATATTACGCAATCTTCACCTCAGAGCAGATTATAACTCCACCTAAGATAAACGACATAAATCCAGTAGGCATAGACATGGGGCTAAACAACTTTATCGCATTATCCGATGGACAGACGATACAGAAGCCAAAGTTCTTCAAAAAGAA
>JAKAVK010000019.1 GCA_021817325.1 Microcaldota archaeon
GCCGGCGCTGCCGTTGACAGAATATTGATAAGAAAGCGTTTATTTTCTGCGTTGGAGGATAAAATTCATCTCCGCCTTAAAAGGCGGGCAGGTTTCTTTTACCCTCCAAACCACCCACTACGCTAAAGTTCAACAAGTTTAACTCGCACAGATAAAGAATTGCTGGATCAAGGTGCATTTCCCTCATGCGCCGGGCTTCCCTGATTCCAAGGGCAAGTAATTTATATCATAGCGAAGAAGAAAAGATTATGGCAAACTCTAGGAAAGGAACTGCTAGCATTAGGCGGTCGCATCCCGGCAGCAGGAAGGCCAATGCTACTGTGGATAAGAAAGACCAGCATTACAAACTCTACAACAAGCCCTATTACGAAGTGGAGTTCATTGAGGTAAAATGCCCGATCTGTAAGAATAGGATAGACGAGCAGGGGTTCTGCGGGTGCGGCGCTGGAGACTCCTGAATGATCAGATAGTAAGCTTGTCCAGTAGGTTGTCTATTTTCGTAATTGACTTGCCATCCTTGCCCACGTTTTGCTTTGCAGGGTACATCTCGAAATAGTTAGGTATTCCGTCCTTCAGCCTCTCGCCATAGGTTGGCACTAGCTCATTCTTATAGAATATTCCAGTAGGCATCTTCTCCGTCTCCTTCGCTTTCTCAAGAGCCTGCTCCATCTTTGGCAATACGTCTGCATCAGACTTTACTTCCGGATCTATGCCCATGTTGTATACCCTCTGCCTATACCACTCGTTGGTATTTATGTCATTGTAAGACGGGCATGGCTGCAATACGTCTATGAACGCGAGTCCCTTGTGGTTTATCGCGGCCTTTATCAGGTCCGCTGCCTGCCTTACATCGTATGCGAACGCCCTAGCCACGAAGGTATAGCCTGACGCCAGCGCAAGCACGATGGGATTGATTGCGTCATTGATATTGGGCTTTGGCAGCGATTTGGTCTTCTCCCCGCGCGGCAGCGTTGGAGATGCCTGACCCTTGGTTAGGCCATAAACCCCGTTGTCGTGCACGAGAACGGTCATGTCCACGTTTCTCCTCCCTGCGCTGACGAAGTGCCCAACCCCTATCCCGAAAGTATCGCCGTCTCCGGCCTCGACCATTACCTTTAGGTCGGGATTTGCCAGCTTTATCCCTGTGGCGAATGCTATGGCCCTGCCATGCAGCGTGTGCACCCCTGAAATTGGTTCGGTGAAAAAGTGCGGTGCCTTGCCCGAACAGCCTATTCCAGACACTACAATCATCTTGCTGTAGTCCAATCCAAGCTCTTTGATGGCCACTTCCTCTGACCGGAGAACCCCAAAGTCACCGCATCCAACGCACCAGTCGCTCCATTCAGTAACATTATCAGGCGCCGCCATAAAGTACCACCTTGGAAACATTATTTGTCACTACCTGCTTTATCGCGTCCTTTAACTCATCGCGCATCACCGGCCTGCCAGTCCACTTGAGTATGAAATTGGTTGGCATTATTCCCGTCTTCTCTGTGAGGACCTCTGCCCCCTGAGCGTTGTAATTGTTCTCTATTGCTATTATGCGCTTCTTGCCCTTGAGTATCTCTTTCATGCGCTTTGCCGGATATGGGCTGAACATCTTTACCTGCACAAGCTCGATGTCTATCCCTTCATTTGACAATTCGTCCATGCAGTCCAAGATGGCTCCTTTTGGAGATCCCCACGTCAGGAGCACGTTCTCCGAGTCGCCGACGACCTCAACCCTCTCTGAATCTGGTATCTCCTTGTCCGCCTTGTCGAGTTTCCTCATCCTCTTCTCATACATCTTGTACCTGTTCATCGAGGCCTCTGCAATATGCCCATATTCATTGTGCTCGTCACCGGTATAGAACATCCTTGCCTGGCCAAGAAAGGCCCTCGGCGAGATACCGTCTTCGGTTATCTTGAACCTTTTGTAGTCTGCACCACCCTTCTCAAGCATGCCCCTGTCTATAACCGTTGCGTCTATCGACAGGTCACTCTTGTCTATAATCGAATAGGCATTGGCAAGCGTCTTCTCTATCACATGTATCACTGGCGTCTGGTACTTCTCGGCAAGATTCAGTGCCAGAATCGCATCGCCGAATATCTCCTCCTGAGTGGCCGAGGTTATCACTATCCTTGGGAACTCTCCGTGGCTAACATTGACCGCGAACTTGAGGTCTGCCTGGCCGCTGCGCGTAGGCAGCCCGGTTGCCGGTGCGCCCCTCATATAGTAGGTTATCAACACAGGCACCTCGTTCATTCCCGCCCAGCTTATGCCCTCTGCCATCAGCGAGAAGCCAGGACCCGATGTGGCTGTTGCAGACCTGGAGCCGGTTAGTGCTGCGCCTATAGCTGCGTTTATTGCAGAGAGCTCATCCTCGGTCTGGAGCACTACCACGCCCTGCGTGCCAAGCCCCAGCGTGTCCAGAACCTGGTTTGCCTCTATATAAGTGCTCTCGTCTGACGCAGGCGTTATCGGGTAATAAGACTGGAACCGCAGCCCGCCTGCCATCTTTCCTATCGCGGAGATCGTATTGCCATCCACCTGGACGCGCCCTTTCTTTGCGCCAAGCGCCTTAAGGCTGTATGAATTTGACGCGCTGGCAAGGCCGGCCTCTGCAGCCATCATGTTCATCTGTACGAATGTTTTATCCTTTGAGAACCGCGATGCTATGCTGTCTTCCAGGTATTTCTTGTCCAGGCCCAGAAGTGCGTATGATGCTGCTATGGCGATTGTGTTCTTGGCCCTCTCCGCAAGCGGCGGAGCTATCTTTAGCGCATTTATTATCTTGGTTAATTCGGCAACATAGTCTATCGCTATTGGCTTTGCCCCGTTTTTAGCGGCATACTGCACGGCCCCTGAGACCGTAGGGTCGAAACCCTTCTCCTCGAGAGCCTCTTTGGCCTCCTCGGCGATGCCTGGCTCAAGCGAGCGTATCGTGTCTATGTGCGTAGCTTCGAGCGGCTTGCCGTATATTATGAAGTCAGTGACTTCGCGGAAGTGCTGTATTACACTTTCCGCGTCGAATGTGGCAAGTATGTTGACCTTTCCAGATACGCTGTACACTTTCTTGTCGCTTATCGTCACGTTGAAGTAGCTGTGCCTGCCCTTTATATTGGAATAGTACTCCCTGCTGCCATACAGGTAGTATCCGCTCTTCGCCACCGCGCTGCCGAAGAGATTTGCTGATGTGTCTACACCAAGCCCTTGCGCTCCGCCTATCATCCAACTTAATCGCATGTGAAACGATTAGAGCTATCTTACCTAAATTATTTATACCTTAGCACTGTTTTGATTGGCGTTCATTGGTGCTTTTGTCAGCGCGTTCACTTCTTCCTGAGATAAAGCTCCTCCACCGCAGAGAGCATGACCTCAGTGTACTCGTTGTTTGGCAGCTTGCTCCTGTTCCTATCTATTGTCTGCCTGGCTATGTGGCCATATCGTTCTGCAGTCTCCCTCGCATAGTCCAGGCTGCGGTACTTCTCAACCATCTCCCTTAGGAAGTTTATGTCCTCCTCGCTCTTCTGGCTTCTACTCTTTACGAAGATGGAGTCTATGCGCTCTTTCTCGGCATCAGTCGAGTTCTTATACGCATGCAGCATTATGAGAGTTATTTTTCCCTCGTAAAGATCGCCGAATCGCTTCTTCCCGAAACTCTTCTCGTCTGCAGTCATATCAAGTATATCGTCTACTATCTGGAAGGCCCTGCCGGCGGGGCTTCCTATCTCCCTGATCGTATCCATCATCGCACTGCCCTGTCCCGCTACCATTGCACCAAGCTGCATCGGGCCGTATACAGTATAGTAGCAGGTCTTGCTCTCTATTATGCTATAATACAGGGCCTCTGACGCCTTCCTCAGGTTCCTGATGTTGTAGATGAAATTGGTGTCGAGGTACTGGCCCTCTACAGTGCATTCCAGCATCTCGTAGAACTTGTTGTATATGGCGTTGCCTTTCTGCAAGCCAGCCCTGAGTATGTAGTCCTTAAGTATCTGCCACATCATCATGTGGGCAGCATCGCCTGCGTTTATTGCTATCTCGTTTCCGTAAAGCTTGTGGAGCGCGGCCTTGCCTCTCCGCATTTCAGAATTGTCCTCCACGTCATCGTGTATCAGTATCCAGTCTTCGGATAGTTGCATTGCTGCGCCTGGCAGCAGCAGGTCGTCGGCACTTGCCCCAAACATCTGGCCGCTGAGCATCAGTAGGCCAGGCCTTCTGTAACTGCCTTGCCGCTCGCTGTAGTCCCTGACTATCCTGTAGTGCTCCGCAGGTTCCTTGATGGGCATGTATGCAAGGATTGTGGAGAAGACCTTGCTCCTCTGCAGCTCGACATATTCCTTGAAGTTCATCAAGTGACACTCTCCAACGACTGAAGGTCGTTGGCTTCCCCTGCATTTGCAGGGTATGTTCTCAGTTCCCCGATGCGACTTTTCGATGCCTGTTGCACCGCAGAGGCCATATCTCCCTGAGCGTGACTTC
>JAKAVK010000012.1 GCA_021817325.1 Microcaldota archaeon
ATGGGCTATGGCGAACAGAAACGCAGCCCATGGGCACCCGCTCATTATGCGTCCGCGCTATCCGCGCGCCTTCTGTTGAATCTTTATTGGATGTTTGCATTTATATACTTTCTCACGCCCCTAACCCACCATTGAAATGATGGGTTTGCGGGGCGAATCAATTATCAAAATATGGCCTTTCGTATTGCCTCAACCATCTTCTTGAACATGCAGTTTCCTGTGTACGTGGAGGAACGCGTCTGCTACCTCCTGCAGGCCCTTTTTTCCTGACACAGGATCTGTCCTTCCTACGGGGCAGCCTAATCCTGTCATGGCGGTATCTGACCGATGTTGGCCATCGTTTACATTTTCTCTGTGGAGCTTTGCTGGACCTGCTATCCTTTCTATAAAATTACTGCTCAGTCTTATATTGCCATTCCTATCTACCTGTACCATATTAGGGACAAACCTGCCACATAAGTTAAGTGGACCAACAAAGGCCGCAGGTGCAACTGAAGACAGCTTTGCAGGCAGTGACGCGCCTATAACTGCAGACAGTGCGGCTTCCGGGTCTCCGTATCCTGGGATCTTCTTCGCAAGCACCAATGAAACCGAATGCAGTATGGATATTACGCCTTCCCTTAAGGTGTCCAGAGGATCATTTCTTGCAGTTCTATGAACGAGAGCCTGATTGCTTATCTTGATATCTTCCGCCTGTGCTGAAGAAACTGATCCGGCGAGTCTTAGCATGACGACTGTAGTATCGAGCAAGCGTGATGAGAACGCAGGTCCGTATTCCCCTATAGGAGCCATTATCGAGTACGCAAGGAACCTATTTTCTTCTGCGAATGGTATGTCAACTGGTGCGAAATAACATGCGATAAACCTCTCCGTGGCAACCTTTTGGATACCATTGATTGTCTTTGCATTTATACGCATATTTGATGTGATCCCTTCCATATACATCTCCTGCTCGCGAGTGCCGCGTATTGCAAATCGCTCTGCAGAAGGTCTATGATCCCCAAAAGTCAGAGTTGTTCCAGCAGCCACATCAGAGAGCAGTTGTTCGATTGCGGATATCTCATGCATCGCACTATTGATTAGGTTATCTCTGCGCTCCGCATTACCGCTGAGATCCGGCCCTTTCAAATATTCTATATACTTGCGATATTCTTCAGCATTTTGTGTTAATGCCTCCGGGTCAATCAGGACTATGCGCCCCAGAGGCCCGCCTTCACCTTCATATTCCCATACTCTTGCAGCTTCTGTATGACCACTAGTGCTTACATCTAGATATGCTCCTAATACCTTGTTATCCGTGCCGCGCAGCTTGGACCTCAACTCGTCCTGGTTCATCCCCCGAATTGCATCTGCAAAAGATAGACATAGAGGTGTAAAAGTGTCTCTAAGCGCATTGCTTGTATGCCGATTCAATTCCCTAAGGTCAATTCTTACCCGCTCCATAAGCCATTCAACCAAACAATCATTTAATAACGAAACCCGCAGTCCTTGCCTCCAGCGCCATCCTAAGCGCTTCAGGCACATGCTTCTTCAATTCTATAAGGTCTATCACAGTTTCTGGTGATGACCTACCACGGCCCACTAACATCGCCCGGGCGGCAAGCAATGCAATCTCAAGTTTTCTTTCGTTCGAAACATCTACCTCGCTGATCACCTTCCCTACAGATTCCATGGCGCTGGCAACCTCACCGGTATTTGCCGCATCTGAAAGGTACATAAACAGCTTATTAACGAAGATATCGCCATGTATACCAACCACGCTTGCATGCGCACAGTCGTGAAAAGCATTGGTGTTTTTCATAATCTGTTCGCGTGCTGGCGCGTCACGTCCATTTGAATCAAGTCTATCCAGAAGGCCTTGCATCTGGGTTTCTGCATCTGTCCTTTCAACAGGTCCATCTCTCTGCGGCGCACGCAGTATAACCATTTGATCAAGATGATACCTCAGCCCTGCAATATTGCTCAACATCCCGCCCTTTTCCTCACGGCTTGCTTTTTCTAACTCATCAGTTATCCTAACAGCCGCGTCAAGTAGCCTGGTATGTCTCTCAGGTTCCTCTCTCTGCAGCACAGGAGAGCCGACACCGGCAAGAGCAGCTCTGCAAAAGCAATCTATTGCCAACCTTTTGAGAGACTCTGTATTATCTCCGTAAAAATCAACCAGCACTTTAAAGCTGGGTGATATCTCAAAAGCACTGCGAGCTTCAGCTCCTGCACTCTCAAAAAGCTTCGCCTTGGCAGTAGGGTCTTCCTCCCTCTCAGCCTGGGCATATAATGCGCGCGCCTCCCTTCCCTGCAACACGAAGTCAGTTGCCTTGCGGAATCCTAGACTTGCCATTTTCCTCATATTTATTGTGGTGGCACTCATTCTTAAAAGTGCATTGAATGTAACAAGTTAACAATAACGTTTGTCAACTAGCTGATTCGGCACGAGGCCTAAACGCTTAGCGGGTATGGTATTTTGTATGTTAATGCATGGCAAACGCTGGCTTCATCCCATAAGTCCACTATAACGTCAAATCCTTATCCTTTCTGACTGATTGTTTTGGCATGGGAAAGGCCAAGAAGAGGGTCAACCCAAAGGTGACCCGTAGAGTAGATAGAAATCTAAAAGAGTGTAATAGTTTAGAGTTTTGAAGTGCTGTCGTCGTAGACTAAAACTTTGTTAGAAAAGTTTTAACGTCGATTACTGTAAAACTCTAAACAGATACAAAAGAGTTGACTGTGAAGACGGTGGTTAAATACGCAAGGTTGTTACCGCCGCCATGGGAACCAAACAGAAGAGGCAGGCCACAGGAGTTCAATACACAGACACTTGCGGTCCTCTGCCTCTTCATGGTTGCCATGAACCTTACATACGACGGTATGGCAGCAGAAATGCGGAATCCGTATCTAATTGGACTACTACAGGCAAAGAGACTGCCCAGTCGCAGTTCCTTGCAGAGATACATGTCGAAGCTTTCACAAAAATATGTGATGCGATTCAATAAAAGACTTATCGGCAAGTTTCTGCGTAATGGAGTAATAGTAATCGTCGACTCCACAGGAATACGATTGAAAACAAGTAGTTAATGGTACGATATACGCATTGGTAGGAAGAACCAGGGGAGAGACAACGTAAAACTGCATCTTGCCGTATTCCCACACAGAAATGTCATTCTGGAATACAAGCTAACTGGGTACAAAAGACATGATTCACCGCAACTGGGATTTCTTTTGCAGCATATCAAAGAGGTGCTTCAGGTTATTGGGGATGCTGGTTATTTGTCGAGAAAGAATTGCAATATAGTTGCGAAGAAGAACGGAGAACCTTTCTTTCACCTCAAGAAGAATACTACCGCAAAGCAATTCAAAGAGGTTTTTGATGAGATATATCATATCCGATCTTTGGTGGGAAGCGTGAACTCAGCACTGAAGAAAAGATACGGAAACTATATCCGCGCAACGAAGAGAAGGACGAGAAACGTACAGCTTGCGTTTCGTGTCGCTGCGTTCGACATCAAACAACTTCTGTATGACTCTACTGCAAGGAAACTTGGGATACCCTATTGGGTAAGGTGCGACCAGTAATACGAAGAAAAGGCAGATTTACGTTAGTGTGAACTTTGCGAATGTTGGATTCTTTTCGATAAACTCGTGCTGATTTGCTATTGCATCGTACGATACCAGCATTTTTCATGGAATTCCTGTTAAAATTCCATGTCGTCAGACGCTGAAAAAGGGAGATTTATAAGATGTAGCCGCAAACGCTATACGCTGCACGACTGCGGCGAGACATGCCATATCTGTCATCTACGCGTAAGATTTATGTATGTTTATATAGTATCCCAATAGGAATGGGCTTTGATTATTTTAATATGCAGGCGACCAAATGGCTAGGATAATCCCAAAGCACGGGTCGGAAGAAACTCCTAAGAGTCATACTCAGATTGAGCCTAAGAGGGGTGAAAGCCTATTGGATAGGCGTGCAAGGGAAGAGTTCGAAGGAATGTACAGTCGGGTTTCAGGATTACTTGAGAGCAAAACAGGTATGAAGATACCTGACAAAGAAAGACTTGTAGTGAAATTTGAGGAAGATTTAGCTTCAGGGGGGCATAGGGCTTTCGGGACGTATAGCAAGGATCACGAAATGCAAGTTGACATGAATAAGCTTAGGGATTTAGCAGTAGTCAGGCATATTGCAGCTGATACTACCAAGTCAGAAGAAGTCAGAAGAGATGCAACTATCGAGGCGCGGCGGACGACTAGACAGATTGAAGAAATGATAGCACACGAGCTAGTCCACGCAATAAGAAGAGCGACAATGTTCGACAAGCAACTTGGAAGGAATATTGTAAGTCCTCCAGCAGAAGAAGCATTGGCAACATTTGTGTCATCCATCGTGGTAGGGCACAACTCAGAAGAAGTTGAACGTGGTCTTTATTCATCGATGGCACATGCCAGACCAATTATAGATGGGGCTGCTAGGGAAAAAGACCTTACATATAAGCACGAACCTGGCTATTCTAATATGGATAACATGGGTATGCAGGACTACAGGAACTCTGCTAGAAGCGCTCCTGGTTACGTCATAGGCTATATGGCAGCTCTTACAGTAGTTCATGGTAATGATGAGCCCAAAACTAATCTTGCTAAGGAAGTGATGGGAGAACAAGATCCAGTCAAACTCCTCTCAAGACTTATAGACCTCGCGACTATACAGAATCCCTCAAACCATGCCCTAGTTCAGGCACGTGAGATGATGCAAGGATATGTAAAGAATTTCAGGGAGTTCGAGCGTTTTATGGATACTATGGGCTCTATTCATTGATCAAAAATAAGAAATAAAAAGAATTAGAGGTTGGAGACGTCTAAGACTCCTTCCTTATCAAACTTCGTGCTTCGTCAAGTTTCCTCAGTACGCTGTCTATCTCTTGCTTATCTTCACCAGTAAGGTTATGATCGACCTTGACTAAACCCTCTTCGATAGCGTCCAAAAAACTCAACCATTCCTCAGAGTCCTCCTTTATCAGTCTTATGAATGCTTTATCTGTCAAGAAAAGGTCGAGAGTCTTGAGCAGTGCCTGATTTTCCTCTATATTTTCGTTTTTGCTAAGCCTTTTAGTTATAGCGTCTCTTAACTCATTTATCTTCTCAGTATGCATGCTTTCGTTCAGTTCTACCATTTTAGATGTGTTTTTTGAAAACTCAGTTATTGAAGTATGCAGTTTAGCAATAAGTTCACCAAGACGCAGATTCCTGACGCCTTCAGTTATCGAGACCATTAAAACCTAAGATGCATTCTCTGGCAACTTATTTAAATTACCACTGGGTAATCTAAAATATACACAAACGAAGTAAAATAAACCATATTGAGTAGTACTGCAACTCGTAGCTTAGGAACCTTTTGCTATGTAAATCTTGCTCACTTAGTCTAGCCGGCTTGAATGCAGAGAAAGATGGGCACGAGGAGAATCGAACTCCTGGTCTTCACCTTGTGAAGGTGACGTCTTACCATTCGACCACGCGCCCACTGGCAGTCTTATGTATATATGCTCAACTATAAATACTTTTGATTTATAAACTATCCGTGGTGCTATGACAAAGTATTACACCGGCGCGGGCGACAATGGGTCAACAGGCATACTTGCCGCCAACCGGGTCTCTAAGAGCGACGAACTGATAGAGGCCATCGGCAGCGTCGACGAGCTCAACAGCAGCATAGGCATATGCCTGTACTACATCAGGGACGAGAAGGTCAGGAATGCGCTTAAGATGATGCAGAACGACCTCTTCGTGATAGGGGCAAACCTTGCGTCGCTGAGCAACCCCTCGATAAAGAAGGCCATAATGGAGCCTGGCTCGGTCATGCGCGTAGAGAAAGCGATCGCGCCACTCGAGGCGAAGCTTCCCGAGCTGAAGCAGTTCGTGCTTCCCGGAGGCAATGAGGGCGCCGTGCACCTGCATCTTGCAAGGTCGATAGCGCGCAGGGCGGAGCGGAGGATAGTAAAAGTTGCAGAGACGCGCAAGCTCAGCGATTCTGTTGTCGCGTACATGAACCGCGCATCTGCATTCCTCTTTGTGGCCGCGCTTTACCTAAACTACAGCGAAGGAATAGACGAAGAGCATCCGAGCTACTGACCTGTGTTGAAGTACTCCTTGAATTTCTGCGTTGTGCCGATCTTCTTGGTTCTTTTGTACTTCTCGGTCTCGACAAATTTCTTCTCTGTCAGCTCGCGCATGTAGTCGTATGTTGCCGCACCGAAGATCTTGGCAAGCTCGCTCTGTGTCATCCCCTCATTCTTACTTATGTACGCAAGCACCCGCAGTGAGCCCCTTGACAAGTCCGGTCCGCTGGCCAGCCCGCTGACCTTCATCGCGTACGGAGATTTGAGACTGAAGAGATACCTCTTGTCGAGCTCCACTATCTCGAGCGCTGTATCCCTGTCTCTGTACTCCTGTACAAGCTCCTTGACTATTGCGTCTATCTTGCCCGGCGAGGCTATGCCTGTCGCCTTTGATATCTCGTCGACACCCATGGCGTTTGAAGACATGAAGAGTGCGGCTTCAACCAGCTTCTTGTAATCGATCGGTTCGTCCATCGAATCAGTTCAAGGCTATAATTATCTCGTCAAAGAACCTCTCCTGCAGCATCGTTATCCTGTTCTTGTGTGCCAGGAAGAGCAGCGGTATGAAGAGGCCCAATATTACGTCTGAGGTCTCGACAGACCTGCAGAGGTAGCTGAATGTGGTCATCCTGCTACTGTCAACGTGCCTCTTCACATCCTCATATACCTTCTCTATCTCGGCCTCTATGTCAACGGCATTAAATGTTATGGGGAACGGTATTGGCCTCTCCTCCCTGCCAGTCTCCCTTGCCTTCTTTATCTGCATAGCCTCGTCAAGTGCAGTGATCAGCTCCATCAGGCTCACCCTCCTCTTCGGCGGAAGCCTGAGTCTGAAGGTGAGAGGCTCAACCGCGACCGGCTGGTGCTGCATCGGCATCACATCCTCCTCCGGCTGCGCGTCGGCATGCTGTTCCTCGTACATGAGCAGATCGCTCTTAAATCTTACGAGCATTGCTGCTGCAAGCATTATGTTTGCAGGCACTGCTAGGTCGAGCACCTTCATCTCCTTTACCGCAGAGATGTACTTGTCTATGACCTCTACTATGTCTATGTCCCACGGATTCAGCTGGTTCTTGCTGACAAGCTCTATTAGGAGATCCTTCCATGTCGCTTCGCGCACAAACTTCTCAATGTCAAGGTTGTCAGATGAGATACTCTCGCGTATCTCTTCCAACTGTACTGTCGCCATGGTAATACCACTCAGCTAAAGGATAAATACCTTACTATGGCTACCGGGGCCATTGAAGGATGGATAAATGCGCCACTGGCCAAGTATCCGATAATATGGGGATTGGGGATAAGGCAGCTCCCACAATCACCTGGCGGTTCACGAAATCATCCTCAACATTGCTACTGGAGTGTAGCGCCCCGCCAATACAGACGATGAACCAGGCGCAAGTGAAACTTTATATAGCAGGAAAGGCGCTATCTTCTCAGTGCTAATGATGGCAGTTATCGGAAGAGGCAACGGACAAGGAAACAGCATCGAGAGGAACATCGAGCTGTTCCAGAAGTGGATGGAATCTGGATGCCCTGAGAGGGCCCTATACACCGCAAGCGAATACTGGCTCGGGATTGAGTTCGAGAGGCTTGCCATGAGGGGGGTCTACGACAAGTTCCTCTATCTGGACCCAGAGACTATACTTTACAATTCGCATATCCGCCTGCTACCAAAGCCCCAGATAATCGAGGCCGCGCTACTCTATGCGGACAGCGTGGTATCAAAAGCAATAAATGCAGGCTACTGCAACACGGAAAAAGAATGGGTGGTGCGCAATCTTCACACCAAACTGGATAAGCTCGAATACCTTTCTCAAAATGAGATAAGTGAGATAGCAAAGTCCCTTAGGAATTCAATGGCAAAGCGCGCAGAGGCAACAAAAGATGATGACGAGTCGGTGTCGCTGAACAAGATGGTCGAGCTGGTCACAAGGCATTTCAAGCTTGATGGCGTCTCCCAGCAAGACGCCGGGCCGGCCTACGGCAAGAGCTCCTATGATGATGCGATGTCAAGCGGCAGATAATCGGATGCTGCATACATTGCCGCCACGTTCGGAGGGCAGGGGCTTGGCGACAGGACGCTTGTCGAGGCAGCTGCGCTCAAGGCAATTGAAGACGGCAGGGACGACAGCCTGCTGTCGATCAGTTACCGCATGCATCTTGCAAGAAGATTCGATCTGCGCGACAAGATGCCAAAACTCGCTGCGCTTGCGCGCGAGGCAGCGCTCAAGGAGCTGGGGCAGAGGAAGGATGAGAGCATACCTTCAATTGCGCGTTCAGTTTACCTGGCGGAGAACTTCGGCGTGCCAGAAGCGGTGCCGGCACTCAAGCGGCTTTTAAAAGACAGGGCACGCGAAGAGGTCGGAAAGAGGAATCCCGGCAAGCTGCGCCAGGTGCTCGAGGCCAGCAACCTGGCAAAGTATGCATCGCTGAGGAACCTTGTCCCTGTGCTTGACAAGGAGCTCAACGCGCTGGCCGCTAAGCGTCATTGAGATCCGCGATATCTTTTTATTCCTATCCTGTAATTGTCTATTGATTGGGATATGCCTACTTTTGAGAATGAGTTCACATACAAGGGATTCCTCGAGTCTGGAAGGGAGCGCGAGTTCGACAGGCAGTTCGACGAGGCGGTCGAGAAGGTCAGGAAGGGTCTGCTCGGCAAGAGGATGCCAATGTACATAGGGGGCAAAGAACACTACGCCCGTGAGGAGATAATGGAGTACTCTCCTATAGACAAGTCCTTCATAGGCAGATTCCAGCGCGGAACCAGGGTTGAGGCCGCGCTGGCGATAGAGGCCGCATATGGGGCTTTAGGCCAATGGCAGCAGACTGACTACTCTGAAAGGGTAGAGATATTCAGGAAGGCGGCGCAGCTCTTCTCAAAGACAAAGTTTGTTGTAGCAGCAGCTCTGAGCATAGAGAACGGGAAGACGAGATACGAGTCGATAGGCGAGATCGATGAGGCGATAGACTTCCTTAACTATTACTCGCTGGAGATGGAGCGGAACAAGGGATACGTGCGCAGGACAAGGCTTGAAGCGAGCAAGAAAGGGGTCAGCGCAGGTTTCCAGGGTGCACCAGGCAAGGAGGAGAAGGTGACCATAAGGATGCGGCCATACGGCGTGTTCGGGGTCATAGCGCCGTTCAACTTCCCTATCTCGATCTCTACAGGGATGAGCGTTGGCGCGATGATAACCGGAAACACAGTGGTATTCAAGCCTTCTTCAACAGACAACATGGCCATGCTCAGCGGCATACTAATATACAAGACGCTCAAGGAGGCAGGCCTGCCGGATGGCGTATTCAACTACGTCACAGGCCCGGGTTCGGAGGTTGGGGAGGAGCTTGTTACCAACAGGAAGGTGAGCGGCATAGCATTCACAGGATCCAAGCTCACAGGCCTCTCAATGATCGCAAAGAGTTATGGTCTCGGGCAGCAGAAGACCTTCGTAGTCGAGATGGGCGGTAAGAATCCGACGATAGTCTCAAGATATGCGGACCTCGATGCTGCGGTAGAGGGGGTCGCCAGCGCGGCCTTTGGATACGCGGGACAGAAGTGCAGCGCCTTGGCGAGGGTCTATGTTCACGAATCGGTCAAATCCGAATTTACAAGCAAGCTGCTCGAGAAGGTCCGCAGCTTCAACATAGGCGATCCGCTCAGAAAGGAGAACTACATCGGCCCGCTGATCAGCAGCAAGGCGCTTGACAGATATAAGGGCGCGGTCGACGAGGCGAGAAGGTCTGGCCGCATAATATGCGGCGGGAACCAGGTCAACGCCGCATCCGGGGGCATATATGTCGAGCCAACCATAGTGGAGATGGACCACACCAACAAGCTCTTCTACCACGAGCTCTTCCTTCCGTTTCTGCTGATAGATACCTACAAGGACTTCGAGTCTGCCCTGGAGAGGGCAAATGATACCGAGTATGGCCTGACAGCGGGGCTCTACAGCAGGAAGAAGGCCGAGATAGAGAGCTTCCTCAACGGGATACAGGCCGGCACTGTATACATCAACAGGGAGACCAGCGCGACAACAGGCGCGATCGTGGGCCTGCATACATTCGTTGGCTGGAAGGCCAGCGGACTCACAGGCAAGGGAACGGGCAGCAGGTATTACCTTGAGCAGTTCATGCGCGAGCAGAGCTGCTCTGTTGTCAGATAACCCTGAGATCACAACTGCATTTGCCATATTGCAACCTCCAGTGATCATTTAAATATCACCCAAGCGCCAATACTATCTGCGTGATTCAGTGCCTTTACTGAGGAAAGCCGCATTGCGAGAGAGTGAGGCAGCGCAGCATCGGGCAGAGCTTGTTGCTGCGAGGAGAGGACATGGCGACGGCGGCTATACTGTACTTGGCGCCCTGGCAGCAGCCGGGGTAATCATCGGGAGCGGCTCTTTTATGCTTGGCCTCTACTCCTCAGGGAAGGTGAGGTATAATGAGAGGGCAGCGGACCGTGTGCTTATTGCCGATGTAAATAAGGGAGATACCAGGCTGACAAATGCGCTTGGGGATCTTGTGTTTGGTTCCGGAGGCACCGAGGTATTAAATCAGAAGCAGCTGGCTGTAGGCTCTGCGATTAACATAATCGTTGCGTACAACAGCGATGCCGCTAAGATACCAACCCTTCACACCAATAGCGTCGACATCTCAGGCGACATAATGGTGATAAGAGCCGCAGCCAAGGACAATTTCAATGCTCTGTTCACAGACCGGTCAAGGCGCCAGGTCGAATACCTCATCGCCTTGTATACCGGTCTTGCCACTACCGTGTACGTGCTGCCATATTACTTCAGAAAGCTCAAGAGGGCCAAGTAACCCTATTCTACTGTAACCTCACGCTTCCCTGCATTCTTCTTGTTCAGTACGATCTCAAGCGTGCCGTTGGAGAACTTTGCCTTCGCGCTCTTCTCGTCGACCTCCGTCGGTAGAGGTATCGACCTATAGTAGCCCGAAGATGAACGTTCCCTGTAATAGTAATTTCTGCCCTTCTCCTCCCGATTGCTGTGCGTATCGGCGCTTATCGAGAGCGTATTCCTTGCGATGTGCACCCTGACCTTCTCCTTCTCTATGCCTGGCAGATCTGCGGTTATCCTTATTCTGCTTCCCTCATCAGCCATATCCACGCTGGGAAACCGGCTGAACGACGGCCAGTTCCATCTACGCAGCGGTGCATCGAATAGCCTGCCAAAGTCGCTATCAAAAGGATAGTCAGCTAGGGCAGGAGCCAGACTCCTCGACCCCTCATTCTTTCTCTTCGCCATACACTCACCCTAAATATAATAAATGCACAGAAAAGGATATAAGGATTTCAGAGCCATAGCCGCAAGCAAGTCTTGCCGTAGGCCATGGCGCCACAGGGGTTTACGGCTGAAGCCACGCTCAAAGAGCACAAGGAGCCACAGCGCGCTTCAGCAATGCATCTCACGAGAATCCATGCTAAGTAGAGGCTGCCTGAGTAATTGGAGAAGTGGACCTGTCGGGATTCGAACCCGAAACCTTCCGCATGCAAAGCGGGCGCTCTACCGTTGAGCTACAGGCCCCTGATGAGAAGATATACGGGCAACACTTATAACGGTTTCGTGCTGCCTCCCTAATCCTATCGTACTTGCCGTTTTTAGGCTCGTAAAGCGAAGGGATTCAATAGCTTTAAATACCTTACCGTAAAGCAAGGATAACTGAAAAGCTGGTGATCGGATGCCAAAGAAGAAGCCAACAGACGAGGAAGAAGAAGACGAGGAAGACGAGGAAGAAGAAGACGAGGACATGGATGACGATCTGGACGACGAGTACGAGGACGACTTTGACGAGTGACCAGCTCCCAGTCACTTGGAAAGTCGCGGATCTTCAGGCCTCTGCGATTTCAATATTGTTTTATATTTTGACTTTGGGGTGGACTTTACCATCCGCGCTCATTTCTTATCTTGTTGTATGCGGCATCAAGAGCAATGAACTTGTCCTGTATCTCCTGCAGTTGCTGAGAGAGTGGTCCATGCCCTCCTCCACTACCTGTCGCGCTCTCTATTTCAGTGCGCTTTGCATCTAAGTCATTTCTCATGTGCTTATAAGCGCTGGCTACCTCGCTCCTAGTGGCGGTAGGGGTAATGCCTAGCATCTCGTAAGGGTTCTGCGGTGGAGGTGGAGTCGGCGGCGGAGGTGGTGTAGGTGGAGGTTGCTCCCCCGGTTGCCCGGCCTGCTCCCCCTGCCGCTCGTTCTGCCTGCGTCTGTAACCCTCTCTTTCTTCATTCATCTTACTCTCAGTCGCCTTCTGCTCCTCTTCTGTAGCGCTTCTGCTACCTATTGATCTCGTATCTGACAAGACAGCAGATTCAACTATGTCCTTAGTTCCGGGCCTTTCGACAGTTCTTTGGGACGGCCGGGTCGGCGTCTTCGGTTTGTGCAGTACTACTGCGCCAGCTTCAGGCGTTGTCGGAGGCGTGGTGGAACCAGGCGTAGGCGCAGTCGCAGATGCCGCCGTGGACTCTGGCTTCTTTATCCTTGGTTTGAATCCTGCGCCTGCAAGCACCGCATTGCCCAGATGCTCAGCAGTCCTCCTGCTGGCTTCAGTATCCCTGCGGCCAAGCTTAGAGGCCGCTGCACCAGCAATACCGTATCCAATCGCTGCGCCTGCATGGTAAAATACCCGCCCCATATAAGCCCTGTCACCCTCGCTGTGTCTCCTCCACAGTGGCTTGTCTGGCTCTTTTGTGCCTTCTTTGTACGCAACCTTGAATCCCTTCCTGAAGTCCCTTCTCGCCTGCTCGAACTGCCTCCTAGCCAGAGAGAGCTTTGCCGCTGAAATCGCACCTGCAGCATATGCTGCCTGCGCGGCGTCGTACGATGCCTTAGCAGCCTGCAGGGTTGTCGTGGCGTTCTCAATAGCCTTCTGCGCATCTTCAGACAGTTCTGTCCTGCGGGAATGCACTTCCTCAGCCATTCCTTGAGCCCTGCCCTTTCCTGCGATCACATCTGCCCGTTTGCCTGCAGGGGCAGCTGCCGATTGCGATTCTTTCTGTACTCTTTCCCACTCGCTTCTATTCTGCGTCACCTTCCGTTTTTGTAGGGTGCCGGAGACACCCTCAGGAGAGCCTGAGCCCCTATTCTGATATCTGTTCCAGATTATCGCTCCTATCGGAGATGCGAGGAAAATGGCATACTTGTATAGCTTCTGGGCCGGTGCCGTCACTAGGCTCTTCTCAGATTTGATGCCTACGCGCTTGCCTTTGCCCAATGTAAGCGTAGTGGTTATCTTGCCTGATGAAAGCTTTTCTTTCTCGCCGATTACGGGATTTCCGAATCTTGTCTTATGTCTAGTCCAATTGACGCTCGCCGTTCCAATGCCTATGCTCACCTTTGTTGTCCTCGACTCAGTCCTGTTCCCCAAAGGTCCACCGATCCCGTACCTCCTTTTAGTACCTGCGCCTCTTGTGGTGGACATCTTAATCAGCCCCAGATTAACACCCTTGGTTCTGTATGATCTCGGTGTCATGGGATTGAAATGTGCAGGATCTGCTGCGGATCCGCCCCCGCCTCCGCTGCCTCCTCCGCCACCTCCTCCCCCGCCTCTGGCCCCTGCAGTGCTGCCTAGGGCAGCCGCTTCATGCTCAGCCAGGCTCCTGTTCATCGCCTTGGACTTCTTATAAGCAGTCTCAATCTTCTTGCCAAGCATCTTGTTAGTTCCTGCTATCCTCTGTCCTGTTGCAGCCATCAGGAAGTATCTTCCTAGCGCAGATCTTCCTGCTATTGTAGATCTGCCTGACCCTATCCCTGCAAGTGTAGCTATGCCGAACAGGTTGAAGATGCTGTAGCCCCTAGTCGACCCTGCAGCAGCGATAAGAAGAATGAGTATTGCGAAGATCGGTATAAGCGCGTAGACATCACCTGCAGAGAGTACTATAAGTACGACCGCCAGAAGCAACATTGCACTCATTACTACTGCACATATTCAGGTATAAATAAGTGATGTTTAGGCATAAATTAGCCGCCTCCCCCATACTTCAGAACTTCATACTGCAGTACCGCGTCTCTATCGTTCGCTTCACGAATCTCTCTATCTTCTGCCAATTTGCGAGTCACGTCATCCACCCATGGTTCGATTTCCTGCTGCTCATCTTTGCTAGCCTCTCTGTGTTCCTCTTTCCTTGGTTCGATGTGCAGATGCACTTCTTTCCTCTGCCTTCTCTTGAGCTCCGCCGCTCTGCGCTTCTTCTCATTTTCAACAAGTACAAGCGGCTGCATTTCTGAGTTGATCACCTCATTGCGTCCTGCCTCTATCCGCTCATTGTCCAAACCCCATCCCTGCGCGACTCTGCCGACATTGCCCCACCACCCCCTGTCGAAGTCAGCGATGCTGCTTAGCGGAACTGACATAACCATTAGCATCTCGCTGCCTGTCAGCGGTATCACCTCGATCCTGCCCTGGTCAACAGTACGTGAATACACCGCAGGGCTGTATGTTCCAGAGGCATGCTCTATCGAGACAATGACTGTCGGGGGCTGAAGAATCCTGCTTCCCGAGTCGCTCCATGCGGGAGTCACAGAGCCACCCCCGTCAAACGACCTGCCCTTTCCGATCTCCGAGGATGTGGCGTATGCCACAGGCTCGTGTATCAGCATCCTTGTAAGGGTCGTCCTTACTGCGGCTTCTATCTCATCCTTTGTTATGTTGAATTGCCCTTCCTTCTCCGAACGTATCAAAAGCCGCAATGGTCTGGCATCATCTGAGAAATCCAATCCTTCGAACAGCTTCGTGCCATGTTCGTAATAATCCAACCTTAGTATGGCCGTATGGCCGTCAATAACGCCCACCGATATGGAAGGCCTGTAGGGCAGGTTCACTCCTGCTCTTATCGGTATTACTATACCCCTCTGAATTGCCCTGCCCAGCGCCAGTTCAGATTCCCCTCTCTCGTTAGACCTCCAAATGGAAAAGTCTTCGAGATGTGCTACGCGTATACCAATATCCTGCCTTATTGCCACTTAACCACCCCACAATTTAAACTTAGCTCATGACAAATATTTAAGCGCATACCACAAAGCTTTTAAACTGGGACATGACTCACCAAGCCGCACGTCAGTTACCGAAGCTAACTTTAAATACCACCTCGCCCCACAAGAAATCGGTAATCCGATGACATTCAAGGAGAGGCGCCCGATAACCAATGCCAACTCGATGGTCGATCCTATAATGAGAAATATGCAGGCTATGGTAAGGGACGTGAAGCAGGGGGAGCAGGTCTGCCATGATGTCATGGAAGATATAAGGCGCAGGATGGAGATAGACCCGGCAACCGGAGGCTACAGATATGTCACGCATCTGCAGCTGACAGCGGATCATAGGTACAGTGACATGTACAAGATGAGCCAGCTCTTCAGCGGATTCAACCAGTGGATAGATGCAGGTGACAGGGCGGCATTCAATTACCTTACCAGAGACCTTGGGCCCAGGCTTATGCACTGCTCAGCTCCAAGCGAGAAATTAAAGCTTATGCGCGAAGAGCTAAAGGATGCGACAGAACGCGCAAGGAATTACGGTATAGGGCAGATAGAGCAGGCAGGCAAGCCTATGGGCAGGTTATTCAATACTCACTCAAGCAACGGTGGCGGGCAGTTGACAGCGGTGCAGAACTGGATATATCAGTTGCAGCACTACACTGGCCAAGCCGGGCACAGGGCCGGTGCGAACCCACGCCCGCAGCGCGTACAGGGGGTTGACAAGGCGCTTGACAATCTGGTGGCGAGATCAAGGTTCATAGATAAAGCTGCGGTGAGAAACAGCATAATACAACTGGAAGCGAGCCTTGTGATCGCACAGGTGCTTGCAAGCCCCACGATCGGGCTGGATAGCATAGGCACGGTGCAAAACAACGTGTTGCAGACTCCAGATTCTGTAGCACGCGGAATTAGCACAATAACCATGGTCACGGTATCCAAGCAGGGCCTTGAGCCTGTGGCAACGCAGCTCACGATGATGAATGCTGTCCTTACCGATACTGTGAGCGAGGAGGTCGTGGCAATCATGAGGCCAATTGCAGACAGCGTGAAAAAATCCATAAGGGACACAAAGTTCATGCTAGAGAACGGAATGGGCGCAAGGCGCAACGCATCCACCGGCGCGCTGATTGCGCCAGGCCGGGACTTCACAGGCCAGGCGCAGATAGACTCCCTGCTCATGCAACAGGTCAACAAAAAGGCGCTCAAATTCTTCGGAGAAGCAGAAGTGTATTACTACTCATCAGATCTGCAGGCCCAGAACGAGTTGGCAGGCATGATGAAAGAGGTGAACCAGGAGATACGCAGCCTTGCAGCAGTAACAAAGGTCAAGGGCTGGTCTCCGCTCTCAGGCCGCCTTCCGGTCAGCGTAGACCCGCTGCCCCTGCCTACCCTTGGCAGCACTGCAGGCGCGCACATTTACCAGAAAGTGTCAAATGCATATGACGTCGGCCAGGCGAACCTCGCAGCGCATGTGATAGGTGCGGCGCAGGCTGACGCGTACAATGTGCTCTCGATGCTAAGCACCACCGCGCACACGGCAATCTCAAACCTTTTCATGGCAGCTCCAAGGCTGCGGGAGGATATGCTAAATGAGATGCTGGACCACCAGCACAGGATAAAAAGCGCCCTGGCGACACTTGTCAGGGGACAGCCGAGCGCTACCATGCCTTCAAGCCCGACAGAGCTCGAAGTGCCTGAGCAGGCACGCGCAAACCCTTGATTTGCCTGTTCCTGTTTAGCACCCAGTCCTTTGAATGATAATAGCATGCCTTACCTGCGCCTGCCTGATCTCCTGTCTCTTCCTTTTCTCTTGCCTGACCTGCGCAGCGACAGGATTGCCAGTGCGGTTATGATCGCAGCGGCAGCGACCGCGCCTATCAGGGTTATGTCCCCATAGCTGAGGAGGAACTCCCCTATTTCAATGCTTGTTCCTGTGGCGTTGGGGGTCCAGTAGTAATTGTATTCTGGGAAGGTGTTGTATGGCACGTATGGGTTCCTCGAAGGCCCATGGTTTATGTATGCCATGCTTATTGCGTTTACCTGGAAGACGCCTATCGGCTCTGGTGGCGGCGTGCCGTAATACTGCGACCAGATCCTGGCAGTGCCATACCCGCATGCTGTTATCACCGCGCTATAATAGCCGTTAGATGAAGTCGAGACAACGTTCGCAAGGCCCATCTGGGAGGTGCATATGCCTGTGCCGTTTGCGAAGATCGGGCTGCAATATTGCCTCTGTCCGTCGGCCCCATTGCCGCATATGGCAGGTATGTTCTTCTTTCCGTCGTTGCCGTATATATTGCAGTTGAAAGCAGGCTGCAGCAGCAGGCTGTTTGGCGGCGGCGAGCACTGGCCGATCGAGTTAAACTGGGGGCTGTAGGTTGGGGTCTCGGCATACTTGTACAGCGGATGGCTAGGCCCTGGGCTTGTTGCCGACGCCGGGTCTTCAAGCGCGCAATCCGGCGGCACAGTATATATCTCTCCCGGATTCCCGTTGGTGCCCAGTGCGCAAAGCACGTCCAATACGCTATTTGGCGTGCACGAAGTGGATGACCCTACGCCAGTCGTGCAGCTGGATGTGGAAGGGTTGTAATCGGCGTAGTCGAGATTTGTGTCATAATATATATAGATGCAGTTGCTGCACTGCAGCGGTATGAAGTTTCCAAGCACATTTGTGAAGCCAACTGTGCCGTTTACCTTTATCGTTGTCAGGTTGGCATTGGTAGGATTGACTGCTGGCGTTGCATTGATCCCGACAACCGTTATGTTGGCTATGTCAGCATCTATCGGTGCATAGAAGGTGTTGTTGAACTTGTCATTGAAGACCTCTATTATCCTCTGGTACCCGTAGATCAGCTGCGGTGCGCACGGTCCGATTGTGCATCTGCTCGGCGTGTACGTGCTGGACTTGTATATCAGGCTGAACGGATCCAGGTACTGGAAGCCCTGATAATTGCCGAACAGGTTCACTACGTTGAACGCGTTTGCAGGTATGGTGAAGTTAAAGATGTCATTAAGTCCTGCAGCGTATGTTAGCACGTTTATTAGGGGCCAGCGGTCTGTCGGACTAATGCTGCCCGGCCAGAGTGTCTGCGGCTGGCTTGCCGGAGGCGTGCCTGTATCTATTGAGTTTATGTCCTCGTAGCCAGGATATCCTCCCGGCTGCGTGTGCTGCATCAGTTTGTAATTCAGTATCGTGAGCGAGTTCTGCACAACCTGCATGTTGGTGTCGTAGCCCAGCGTCGAGTTCTGGTAGACGGTTCCAAAGATGCGGTCTGTGGCAACCTGGAACTGCACCGCCGCAGGAAGATCCGTGCCGTTATCATATAGCGAAGGCTGGTAGAATGATGCATTATTCCAGACAAGATATGTGGGCCCGCTCTGCACCTGCGCAAGCATGCTGCTTGGTATCGCGTCAACCTGCGCGTACGAGTAGTAATAGTTGCTCGTAGTCGAAGAGTGCGGCGCAAAGGAGCTGAAGGCTGGGCACGCATAAGTCGGTATCGGAGTCTGAGGCTTTCTTCCCTGTATCAGGCTGTGCGATTCACTCACGCTGACAAGGGCGTACGACTGCGAGACGCTTCCTGTGTACGAGTATGGCACCAGAATGTAGCCGCGTATCACGCTGTTAAGCGTCTCTCCTATTGGGTTTTGCTTATACGTCGGTATTATCCCGTTCGCCTCGCTGTTGTAGCTGAGCGGTATGATGTTGCCAAGAGCGGCGTTTGACGCACCGGACTGGCACGGAGTAGGCTCTGCAGGCACCCCATTGTAGGCATTAGAGGTTATGGAGGTACTGCACGACTTCGTGTTTGCCAGACTGCTCGAGACAGAGGTGCCTCCGCTGCCTCCGCCTCCTCCACCGTTTCCAAAGAACGAGGAGTAGTACTGCGGCAGGGTCGGCGTTGTGAAGGATCCTATACCAAGCGCATCCTGGTACGGATTGCCGACTGGCAGTATCGGCGGCGTGAGGCCTGGCATCGAGATTCCGTCTGCGACAGGGTTGAATACGGTGCAGTCGCCACCCGCCTGCATTGAAGGGTTGTTGCTGTAGCATTTAGGCAGCTGGTAGTCGTTGGTGGAGGAGGTGTAGTTCTCTGGGTTGAAGACATCTGTAAGCAGCTGGGTTCCCGGGTTGGTTGCGCCGTAGCGCAGGCTCTGCGGGAAGAGGAGCGCCATATCATAGTAGTAATTCATAGCAAACCCTACGCCTGCCGCAGAGAATGGCGTTGGAAACTTGCTCCCGCCACCATTTGAATTGAGTTGCGGACCATAAGGATAAAGCGTACCGTTATAATCTGACGGTATTGACGCTAGGCCTGCCGCGGTTTTCAGCATAGATGGAGTTACATCGCAACCTTGATTGTTTGCAGACGCACCTGGCACAGCGGTAATATCACAGAAGGTAAGATGGGCAAGTCCACCTCCTGCAAGGCCTACGTCTCCAGAAGCAGGTGAGTTGCAATAAGCCGGGGTAGGAGGAGTTCCGCCACTCACGCTGCAGTCCGGGCCTCTCCTCCCGCTCAAGTTTGCAGATAATATCCAACCAAAAGGTGGAAATAGCACCATATTGGAAGGATAGCTATCAAACTGCCCCGAGATGCTATTATACGTTCCAGGCACGGCAAGGTCATTGAACGTGACACCCCCTACGGGCAGGTCATCTCCACTTGAGTTAAGCACCCGTAATACCAAGAAGTTGAACATAAGCCCATCACCGTTTGACTGGCCTATTGGAGGTGCAGTTGGGGTCGCACCAAGAGTGAGATGCTGGTAATTCTGGTCTGTCCATTCATCCAGCACGTATAAGTAGCCATTGACATCCTGAATCATGATGGGGTGATGATAGGTTGCATTATCGAGTTGTCTTGACAATCCGCCAGTTGCTGTGCTTTCATTATCAAATCCACTGCAAGCGGAGCTGCCTATGTACTTGTTTGTACCAAGGAGGCATCCCATGAGCACGCTTGCACAAATTCCATTCATACCGTTGTATCTCCCAAGCTTTCCGTAACCACCTATGTTTGCATCATTTTCACATGCGAGCGTGTTTGCCGCATCCTGGGCCGGTGCATCAGCCATGCCGTTGACCCCGTACAAGCCGCCGTATTCTAGCCACTGGAAGATGTTTAGGGCGCCCTGCGGCTGCACGCCGCTTCCTGAGTTTACGCTGCCGGCAAAGTCGCCGTACTCAAGGCTGGAGTTGCCCTGCCAGGTTGTATCAGAGCCGCTTAGCAGCGTTATGTTCTCGGTTGCAGGACTTGCAAGGTAGATCAGCGCGCCTGTAGGCGAGACTGCTATCTCGGAGAGGTTGTCTGCGCCCTGGCCGCTTCCGGTGCAGCTCGCGCTTATATCGTAACCACCACAGTTGCTGCCCTTATATTCGATGTAGCGCCCCCAGCTGGTGAACGGCATGTAGTTGCCCAGGATGGTGAGAGGTCCATTTTCAGGATTATAGGCAACGGTATTGGTTATGCTGATGACTGCAGGATACGTTGCTGTTGTCTGCGCGCCGTTTCCTACAGCATCTCCCAAGCAGCCTCCGCTTGTCTGGCACGTGACTGTCAAGTTGAGATCTGCGGTTACATATATGTCTCCATAGTAGTCAACTGTTATGTTCATCGGCCGCACCGATGTGAGTGTTCCTACGTCCCAGTTGTTAAATGCGCTCGGCGGCTTCTGTTGTCCACCGCCTGAATGGCCTATGGTCAGGCCAACAGTAACATGGGTTATCGGGCCTGTAGGTATCTGTATGTCCTGGCTGTTGAGCGGTATCACATTCACTATGTATACGCTTGACTGCTGCATGCCCTCAACCTTAGACCAGTACTGGAGCCATGTCAGCCCTGGCCATTCACTCCCGCCTGCATTGCCTGCGCCTGTAGGAGGTATCGCATTCGGCTGCAGCAGGCTTGTGTTGAAGCTTCCAGTAGGCACAAGCCTCATTATGAAAATCGAGTATTTGGCAGGGTTTGTGTACTGGTATTCCGGCTGGTCGCTGCTTGCCAGCGCATATACATAGTTGTTTGGGGCCATCGCAAGGGAGATCGCATTGAGGGAGTAGATGCTTGTAGCCTGCGCTGCTAGGGCTGTTGGGATCTGCGATGCGGTTGACTCGCCTGGCAGTGCGTAGAATCCCATTGTCGAACCGTCGAATGTTGGTATGCCGACTCCGTCAGCCGCATAGATGCCTCCATCGTAAGTGGTCCAGTCTATTGTCGGGCACTTGCTGCTGTCACTCATGCTGTGGTACACAACACCGGTAAGCAGACACTGGAATTCAACCACGTCGTTGCTCCAGGTATACGGCGCAGGGTATGTCATCCTACCGGTAAGCGGCACTGTTATTATCTCGCTGCATCCATCTGTAACGCATATGCCCTCCTGCGAAGGCTGGCCGACCCCTATTCCAGCACTCTTCTTGAAGAAGACTACGTCTCCAGGCTGGGTGTACTGCGGAGGTACAAGAAAGTTCTGTACCTTGTCGAATTCACCCTGGCCTCCTGGGCCGTGCTGCGATTCGGTTGGCAGTGCCCATGCGCCGTAGATGTTTATGCCAGATTCCGCAGCAGACCATGCTATCAGGCCAGAAGGGTCGAAACCGCCCGAGCCGCTCGACAATCCGTCATTTGGCAGCTTCCCTGTAGTCGGATCAATGCACGAATAATCTGATGTTATTACCGGATTGTCACCGCTTGGCGCCTCCCCCTCAAAGCATGCAGGAACACCAAGCTGTGATTCGGCTGCAGCAACGATCGATGAGTATTGGAAGTACTGGACTGTGCTGCCACTCCCTCCGCCGCCACTTCCTCCTCCGCCGCTGCCTCCGCCTCCACCGCCGCCACCTCCTCCCCCGCCCGAGCTGCTCTGGCCTACGAACGTTGCAAAGCCGTCTATAGGGCCAAAGACGGTGCCCTCGCCAGCGCTCGGCGGCGTGCTCGTGGTGCAGCTTGGATCATTAGGTCCATTGAGATTTCCGGCACCGGTCGTAATGCACTGATAGCTTACGACCTGGCCTGTCGCAGGAGCATCTAGTATCTCATAGCAGCCGGGATCGGTGCATATGCCAACGTGGCCTGCAACCGAGCCGTCTGCGGTGAAGAATACAAGATCGCCTGGTCCTGGCGCAGTGGTAACCTGATACGATGCGTCTGTCCCGCTCTGGGCAATGCTCCACTGGTTCATGCTCGTGATCCCGTGCGTACCTGGACTGTACGGGCCAAAGACGTCAATGCCCGCTGCCCATGCTGCCCAGTCGACAAGCCCGGAGCAGTCGAAGCCGCCTGCAGTGGGCGTATAAACGGCAGGGTTGTAGGCCGGAGAGCCATCATTGCATCCGTCAAATGAGGTAGGAACTGCATTTGTGCCTATCGGTGCCTCGCCGCCGTAGCAGTATGGGGCTGAAAGCTGCGATTCTGCAGCCACGAGGATATTTGGATAAACCCCTGTGCCACCTGTAATGCTGCACGAGGCGCTGTAACTGTCGCAGTATCCTGGGCCTACGTTCGCAAGTCCTACAGATGCCCATGGCCAGCCCGGTGCGTCCTGCGCATCATATG
>JAKAVK010000002.1 GCA_021817325.1 Microcaldota archaeon
ATCGTGGGTCCGTAACTCAGTTTGGCTAGAGTGGTTGGCTTTTAACCAATAAGTCGTGGGTTCAAATCCCACCGGGCCCGCTCATGTGTCAGATCAAATGCAGAATGTGGATCCTCTGGCTGGTCGATCAGTCAGGTAAGATCAACTCCTATGTACTCGCCGCCCCTTACCGCCTCTTTTAGCTGCTCCTTGTCAAAAGAGAGGTGTGCAACGAATGGGCCTCTGAATACCTTTACCTCGCCATCCACCCTGACCGAGACGTCATAAGGCCTTAGGCCTACCGTACAGAGATATAGCCGCTCGATGTCAGCGTCGCTGATCCCGAGCCACTTTCCATACAGCCGATATATCGAGTCAGCGTATATGAGGTGATGGTTGGCCCCCATATGCGGTATCTGCGGCGCAAGCGTATCTGCAAGGATCTTCATCGCTACAGGAAGAATCAGGCTGCCGTCCCTTATGCCGGCGTAGACGTCACGCCTGTGCACTCTGTGCACAGCGCCGTAAGAGTCCTTGTAGATGAAGTATGTGCCGTCAAAATCTGTTGGTCTCCTCTGCCCTGTAGAGTCTATTGCGATGACATAGCAGGGATGGTCAGTGCCTGACTGCTTTGGAGGCAGAGGGGCAGTATAGAATGGCTTTCCATACCAGGAGTCAAGAGTTTCCAGCGAATCTGCCAGCTGCCCTCTTAGCGACGATAACGCAACTTCCTCGGTAAGTTCGACGCCGAAGAGTCGCATAAATGCCCTTCTGGTTTCTAGCACCGCATCAGTTACGCTGCCTTGGCTTGAGGCATACTGTCCTAGAATAGATACAAGCTGGTCTATTTTTTCCTCTCCGCCTCGCGGAAGGTTAGAACCGTACTGACTAAGAAACCTCATTGCATGGTTCCTAAATGAGCGCATGGAGAAATCTGCATGAGCATTCTGGAAGGCGCATGGAACATTCGGCTTCTTCAATATTGGCACCCTGTCCTTTTTGCCAGGATAGGGAAAGTCGAGCATGTTGCCCTGCGGGTCATCCTTGTGCGGTATGCTCCAATCGTAGGCGGTTACCAGCGCCCTCTCACCATTAAAACCCCCGGTAGCGAGTATGCTTGCCACTATCTCATTCCCACCAAGCATACCTGAGGTGATATTTGTGGTATTATGCGAGAACGAGGCCATGAATACCGGTATTTTGCCCCTCTGGGACCAGACACTGCGCACTTGCGGATATCTAGGTTCATCATCGACAGAACGACTGCTTAATACCTCCATGTTGAGATCGATTATATCCCGTCGCAGCCGTTTTGTGCTCCTTATGGCCTCGCCTGCGTCCACTGAGAGCGACCGGAATCCTGAGTACGCATTAATCCTGGCTGGCAAGCCCATTGTCCTCCGGGAATAAGTGGCGATTTGTCAGTATAAATACATTTGCTATGAAATTGAGTTGGAACATTGCAGGATAGATAATGATTTATTACACATCGTACAGGTAGTATTATGACTAGTAGGGCACAGGCCACATTGCTTGGGAGAATGCCTATAGCCGAGTGCGGGGAGAGGCTGGTAAAGCTGCGTAGCGGCTGCAATGGGATATTCGTAGACATGGAGGAGACATCTAGGAAGGCGCAGGAACTCCCGAAAGGCCAGTGTAAAGTAAGGGCGACTGTAGCCCTGATGCTGCGCAAGGCACAGGAACATCTGCCTGAAGGCATGCATCTCAAAATAATAGACGGGTTCAGGCCACTTATTGCGCAGAAGAAGATATACCTGCATCATTTCAGGAAATTTAAGAGGGAGAGGCATATTGGCGATGAGGAGGCAGGCAAGATTACAGACAGCTGGGTCTCCAATCCATGGAAGAACGTGCCACCGCACAGCACAGGCGGGACCGTGGACCTGACAATAGCAGATGACGAGGGAAATGATCTTGACATGGGCTCTCCGGTAAACTCCGTGAGTAGGAGGTCACTGACACGCTCAAGAGACATCTCAGCGAAGGCAAGAAGGAACAGGCGGCTACTTATAGAGGCCATGACTGGCGCAGGATTTGTCAATTACGAGAATGAGTGGTGGCACTGGTCTTATGGGGATAGGAGATGGGCCGTAGCTAAGCACAAGAAGGCGGCCATCTACGGCACTAGATAGCTTTTTGGTGACCTATTGAAGCGGGTGTTTATAGTGCATGGATGGGGAAAGACCCCCGACGATGACTGGATACCATGGCTAAGGAGCATGCTGGAGAGGAGAGGCATAGCGGTCTACGCTCCACTTATGCCAGATACTGGTAGTCCGCACATAGGCACCTGGGTTCCTTATCTTTCACAGATTGTCAACAAGACCGACAGGAGCACTTACTTCATAGGCCACAGCATGGGCTGCCAGGCGATAATAAGGTATCTTGAGATGCTTGACGATGATTCAAAGGCTGGCGGGGCAGTGTTTGTAGCCGGATTCTTCCACCTCAGGGATGGGACTTATAAGAATAACCAGGATAGGGAGATAGGCGAGGAGTGGGTCACTTCGCCTATAGATCTGGATAAGGTGAAGGGCAGGATGATGCGCTCCACCGCTATCTTCTCAAGAGATGATCCGTACGTGCCAGTAACCGACTCTGAGATATTCAGGAGGAATCTTGGCTCGAGAGTGATAATATACCCGAAGAGGGGCCACTTCACAAAGGAGAGCAATACCGCAGAACTCCATGTAGCTCTCAACGAGGTGCTTAATATGATAAAGGAGAGCCTCGTGAAGGATGACTAGTTTTGCGCTGCCTGCTTTTCCTTTGCCTGCTTTGAGTAGTGGGTCTGCACGTATCTCTCAAGGTGCTGCTTGAAGGCCTGCCTTGCTTCTGCCGCCTTCACCGATGCGACGTGCTTGCCATCTTCGTATATCAGGCATGAAGGGTTCTCCCCGCTGCCAGGCAGCGAGATGCCTATCTGTGCGCGCTTGCTCTCTCCAGGCCCGTTGACAACGCAGCCCATGACTGCAACCTTCATCTCCTCGACACCATCGTAGCCCCCAGCCTTCCATTCAGGCATGCGCAGCTGCAGGTATTCTGTCAGCTCCTGCGCCATCTCCTGAAATACTGTTGATGTAGTCCTTCCGCAACCCGGACAGCTTGACACAAGAGGCGAGAAGTGCCTTATGTCAAGCGACTGCAGTATCTGCCTGCAGACTGTTACCTCCTCTGCCCTGCTCGAGCCTGGCACAGGAGTAAGGGAGACCCTTATAGTATCCCCGATGCCTTTTGTAAGTAGCAGCGAGAGCGCCGCACTTGATGCTGCCACCCCCTTGCTCCCCAGCCCGGCTTCGGTGAGGCCCAGGTGGAGAGGCTGCTCTATTCTTGGCGCTAGCTTCTCGTATGCCTGCACCATATAAGGCACCTCTGATATCTTTGTGCTGACTATTATCTTGTTTGGCGCAAGTCCGTACTCTATCGCCTTGTTGACCGACTGGACGGCGCTCTCCACAACTGCGTCTACGGTTATCTCCTCTGCGCTCTTTGGGGCCTTGCTTCTTATGTTCTCATCCATCAGCTTTGTCAGGACCGTCTGGTCAAGCGAGCCCCAGTTGACTCCTATCCTGACAGGCTTGTCGTAGTCCTTTGCAACGTCTATCATCGTCTTGAAGTTGTCGTCGTGCTTATCGCCAAAACCCACGTTGCCAGGGTTTATCCTGTACTTGTCCAGCGCCTCTGCGCAGGCCGGCACCTCCTTTAGGAGTTGATGCCCGTTGTAATGGAAATCGCCTATCAGCGGCACGTTGTAGCCCAGATCGTCCAGCGCCTTCCTTATAAGCGGCACCGCCTCGGCCATCCTCTTGTTCTGCACGGTGAAGCGCACGAGCTCCGAGCCTGCCTTATATAGCTCCAATATCTGGGCCACTGTAGCCGTGACATCACCGGTGTCGGTGTTAGTCATGCTCTGCACCGCAACAGGATTGTCAGAGCCTATGTACATGTCCCTTACCCTTACCTGCAGGCTCTTCCTCCTCTTGGCCCAGTTTGACCTTGATCCGTCCTCAGGCGTATGTATTATCATTCTACCACGTTCCTCTCAATTTTGTAGAGTTCGTACGGCATCGTGAACTTCATGTTCTCCCTTATCATGTCGAGGTTCTCGACAATTGCGCCGCGTTCCCTGAAGAAGGCAGCAGTCTCCTGAACGATGTGTTCAGGAGCGCTTGCCCCTGCAGAGATACCCACCCTCTTCTTTCCAATAAGCCACTCTGTTCTTAACTCGCTCGTGCTGTCGATGAGGTAAGCGGAAACTCCAAGGCTGTGCGCAGTGTCCACCAGCCGGTTCGAGTTGGATGAATTCTTGCTTCCCACAATGAGTATCAGGTCGCACTGCTTGGCCGCCTGCTTTATGGCAGCCTGCCTGTTCGTTGTAGCATAACATATGTCAGAAGATGGCGGCGCGCTGATTTCCGGGAAGCGCCTTTTCAGGGCTGCTATCACACCCTTGCACTCGTCAACTGAGAGAGTGGTCTGTGTCAGATATACCAGCTTCTTTGGATCCCTGACACTGATCCTCTCCGCCTCCTCTGTCGAGTCTATAAGCTGCGTTATGTCAGGCCTTATGCCCATCACCCCCACAGCCTCAGGATGCCCCTTATGCCCTATGTAAAGTATCTCCTTGCCCTCCCTTGCGAAGCGCTCCACCTCTATATGTATCTTTGTGACAAGAGGGCAGGTGGCGTCTATCGTGTGCAGCTTCCTCCTCTTGGCCTCGTCCCTTACACCAGGGGGTATCCCATGGGCGGAGAAGATGCATATGCTGCCTTCTGGTATCTCGGAGACCTCCTCAACGAAGATGGCACCCTTTTCCCTAAGCTCGCTGCAAACCACCTTGTTGTGCACTATCTCGTGCTTCACGTATACAGGCGCTCCGAAAGCTTTCAGCGCCTCCTCTACCGTGCTTATTGCCCTGTCAACGCCTGCGCAGAAGCCGCGCGGGCCTATCAGTAAAACCTTCTCTATTTTCTCTTCTGCCATCTATTCGCCCATTATCTGGACAACTATCTTCCGTTTCCTCTTTATTATATCAAAATCAAGTAGCACTATGTCCTGTTCTGTGTCTAGCATCAACCTGCCGTCCTTGAGGGGTACCGTTATGCTGGGGCCGAGCAATGCGGACCGTATATGGCTCTTGCCATTCGTGTCTCCGCCTACGCCGTTGAGATCGCCGCAGGTCTTGTGGTGCTCGTAGTCTATGGCGGACGGGGCCAATCTCTCAAGTGTTTCGTGCATCTCATCAACTGTCCTGGGCTCATGATGCATCGTGCTTATGCTGGCTGTTGTGCAACCTACAAACACAGTCGCAAGCCCATTAGTTATGGCTGACTGCTTTATAGAATCATTTACATTCTTTGTTATATCGAGTATATATAGGTCTTCCACTGGCTTCTCAACGTACAGCTCCACTGTCTTTACTACCATAACAATCAACCTTGGTGCCCTGCCACTCTCCTCATTCGCCCATTATCTGGACAACTATCTTCTTCCTGTTTTCTGCGCCATCGAAGTCTATCATTACTATCTGCTGCCACTTGCCTACCATGATCCTGTTATCCTTGAAAGGGATAGTTATGCTGGGACCAAGCAATGATGGCCTTATATCCTGCATCTCGTGGTGGCCCTTTGGCTCATGCGCGCTCTTTGGAGCTATCCGCTCGAACGCATCCTGCAGGTCCTTCTTGGCCCCCGGTTCGAACTCCATCGTTGTCACGCATACGTTCGGATTCGCGCTTGAGATAGTCACTATGCCATTGTTTATTAGCGAGTCCACTACCGAATGCTCCACAGGTCTTGTTATGTCAACCATGCCTATGCCCTCCTCATCTTTCTTGAACTCCAGTTCGACAGTCTTTATGTTCATGATAACACTTGTTTATTGTTTTTAGTAACTCCAGCATGCTTCTTAAAGACACCCAAGAACTACGTCATCTGACAGATCAGCGCATTCCAATTGTCGTTGAACTCCGAATATGTGGTCGGTAATCGACGTACTAAGGCTTGGCAATTCACGCTCTTACCCTACGCGCAGCCCTGCCGCCTGGCAGCCCCTCTGCATATATCCTAGTTACATGCTCCCTTGCCCATGCATCGGCTTCCCTAATCTGCTCGATTGTCGGCTTGCTTACGTATCTATGCTCCTCAAGCGCACTTCTTACCATGCGCCCTATGTCAAGATAGCCTATCCTGTGGCTGAGGAATAGCTCCACAGCCTTCTCGTCGGCGCCGTTTAGCACTG
Source organism: Microcaldota archaeon (assembly GCA_021817325.1). GTDB lineage: Archaea > Micrarchaeota > Micrarchaeia > Micrarchaeales > CABMGC01 > JAKAVK01. The sequence continues at coordinate 6,242 of JAKAVK010000002.1, forward strand.
CCGGGGCCGTCCCATCCCTGCGAGCAGCTTCAATCGCCAGCTTGAGGCAATCGAAGGTATCAATGTCTGGGCTCTGGAAGCTCAGCTGACCCTTGCTGGCAAGGTCCAGCCTTGGCAGATGGCTTGGCAGCCTCTGCGGCCATGTTATCGCATACTGTATCGGCATCTCCATGTTCGGCAGGCTCTGCACCATTATCTCGTTTCCATCAATCAGCCTGACACCGGAGTGCATTATTGATTGGGGGTGCACTACCACCTCTACCTGATCGGCCCCGATCTGGAAGAGCCTCATCGCCTCTATAAGTTCAAAGCCCTTGTTCATTAGCGTGGCAGAATCTATCGTTATTCTGCCCCCCATCTTCCAGGTCGGGTGTTTGAGCGCCGATTCAACACTTACGCCATCAAGATCACCCCTCTTCATGCCCCTGAACGGGCCACCGGAAGCGGTGAGTATTATCTTCTCTATTGGGTTCTCCACCCCTCCGCGGGCGAAGTGGTAGATCATGCTGTGCCTCTCCCCTCCCAGATGTACCGCAGGCTCTAGCGCCTGCCAGATCGCGCTGTGCTCGCTGTCTATCGGCAGCAGCTCTACATCGTACCTGATGGCTTCCTTCATTACAAGAGAGCCTGCCGTCACCAGGGTCTCCTTGTTGGCAAGAGCCACATCCTTGCCACTCCTTATCGACTCGATTGTCGGCAGGAGCCCTGAGAAGCCCACGGTTGCAACTACCGCAAGGCTTGCCAGCGGGGAGCGGCACAGGCGCAGTGCAGCTTCCTCTCCCCCCTCTATCACAGTGCTGCTCCTGCCCTTGATCCTCGAGGCAAGCTCGGCAGCCTTCCTCTCGTCCAGCACAACGGCGTATCGCGGCCTATGCACAAGTATCTGCCCTTCTAACGTGTCGATGTTGCCATTGCAGACCAGTCCGACGAGGTCGTACTCCTTCCTGCCCCTCAATGCGTCGATTACCTTAAGTGTCTGCATGCCTATTGAACCTGTGGATCCATATACTATGATTCCTCTCCTCTCTTCCATATGCTCACTCTTCTAAAACAGATTGGTATGCACAGCATCGCGGTATATAAGCATTGCAAATGGTTCGACAGGTGCCGCCTTATGCTTCGCCTGCGCAGAGGCCTGCTGCCCGCAGGCATAGCATCATTCCGCCTTATAGGAAATATTTATTAGAAGATCGCCCAATGAACTTATGTGCTGGAAATGGCACTTAGATCGAGCAGGATGCGGGCCGCACGGGCATTGGCTGGGATCGCGGCAGCGTACGGAGTCGCTGCAACAGGTACATACTTTGCCCTAACCCTGCCTGCAAGGTATGATGCGCAGGTCGGCGTGCTGGATCGCAAGGTAACCTCTGAGCTTTCAGCAGCGATAAGGGACGGGAATATGCAGGTTGCATCAGCTGCGGAGCATCTGGCTGCACAGCATGGCATTGACACAGGAGGCGATGGACATGCAAAGAGAAGAGACCTGGAAGCCTCGTCATTGGCCGATAGCGTTGTCGCAGCCATCCCAGGCCCCAGCATATACAAGGTATACCGCTTCTCAGCCCAGGACACTCGCATATTTGACCTGGCAACGCATGGCAATTTTGGCAGACTTGTTGCGGATAAGGGTAATATAGCTTACAAGGATGGCACTGATGCGGCGGTAGGAATCGGGCTGATATTGTTCACCGCAGGCACATACGGACTGGTACGCACTTCACTTAACGGATGGACCGAGAAGGGCATCTTTGGAGATGAGAAGAAGCACAGACCAGGCGCTATGAGGGAGTGGATTGAGTCGGTCAGAGGAGCAGCCTGGAACTACAAGAGATTGCAGCGGTAGACGCGGTAAGCTATGGCATCGCACCACAAGCTGCGAGCTGGAGCTATTTCTTTTCCGGCTTGACTGCAGGGAACGCTATTATCTCCTTGATTGAGACATTGTCAGTCAGTATCATTGCCAGCCTGTCTATCGCTATTCCTATGCCTGCAGTCGGCGGCATGCCGTACTCTATCGCTTCGAGGAAGTCGCTGTCAGAAGGCGGCGCCTCGACATCGCCCCTCTTTCTCTCCCCTTCCTGCGCCTCGAACTTTCTTCTCTGCTCAATCGGATTGGTCAGTTCAGAGTAGCAGTTTGCCTCCTCCTTGCCCGCTATGTAGAGCTCGAAGCGCTCGCTCAGCCTGCCATCGCCGCGCTTGTCTTTTGTGAGAGGGCACATGTAGGCGGGGAAATCCACTATGAAAGCGGGCTCGAAGAGATCAGGTTTGATATACTTGTCGAAAAGGGAGTCTGCGACGTGATACGCATTCTTGACGCGCGTGTCAAGGCCCTCCTGCTCTATTATCTTTTTTGCATCCGAATCCTTGAGTTCGCAGACGTCTATCCCTGATTTGCTCTTTAGCTCCTCCACCCAGCGTATTCTCTTAAATGGAGGAGTGAAATCGAGCTCCTTGCCCTGGTACGTTATCCCGTAGCTGCCGTAGAGTTCCTTTACAAGACCGCTGAGCATGCTCTCGGTCATCTTCATGAAGTCCTCGTAATCCTTGTATGCTTCGTACAGCTCTATCTGCGTGAACTCGGGATTGTGCGTTGAATCTATATCCTCGTTCCTGAAGTCCTTGGACACCTCGTAGACCTTCTCAAATCCGCCTATTATTAGCCTCTTAAGGTATAGTTCATCGGATACCCTTAGATACATCTTGGTGCCCAGCGCATTGAACGTGGTTGTGAACGGCTCTGCGTTTGCGCCGCCGTAGGTCGGCTGGAGCACAGGCGTTTCGAACTCGATGAAGCCATGCGAGTCGAGGAAGTCGCGCATGTACTTTAGTATCCTGTATCTCGTTACAAAGAATTTCCTCGTTTCTGGATTGACCATAAGGTCAAGGTACCTCTTCCTGTAGCGCAGTTCCGTGTCGGTGAGACCGTGAAACTTCTCGGGCAATACGCGAAGCGACTTGCCAAGCATTACAAGTTCACTTGCCTCGACGCTCTTCTCACCCTTTGCTGTCTTCATCACGGTTCCTACGACCCCAACTATGTCGCCCGTATCTGTTAGCCTCATCATACGCATCGCGCTGTCGCGCGCACTATCCTCCTTTACCAGTACCTGTATCTTCCCGCTCCCGTCAAGAAGGCCCATGAAACAGAGCTTGCCCATCTCCCTCCTGGTCATTATCCGGCCAGCGACGCTGACCTCCCTCCCCTCTAGTTTCTCGTAGTTCGCATGGATCTCTTCTGCGTGATGGGTGACCTTGAACGAGTAGGGATACGGCTCTATGCCCATCTCCTGTATCTTCCTAAGCTTATCAAGCTTGAATTCGTCTACCATATTGCCAGACCCTTGCAAGAGGAGTGCATTTCCTATTTATTGGCAACTATTTATAATAGGTTGATGTTGTAGACTCTAGGGTGGTAGCATGGCGGATGGCATGGATGCTGGACGCAAGGACAACGAGATAGAAGCCAGGACGCTTGATGAACACGATTGGGGACTCTATCCCGATGTTGAAAGGTTCGTTGTTGAGATTGTGGACTCCTTCCTTTCCGGCAACAGGTTTGCAAAGAGCCTCTCCGAGAGCATGCTTGCAAAGACATCCACGCACTTCATAGACTGGATAGACCATATTGCAGTGGGAGAGGATATTGCGACTCCGCACTCGCTCGCTGAGATGGGCTTTACAGAGGTCCGCAATGAAGTTCCATCGAAAGAGATACGGGTGTTCAGGCACCTCAAATCGTACCTTTTTCCAGTGTTGACAGGCGGCAGCGGGATTGAGATTGCACTTAAGCCAGAGAGCATAGATGCCTTTCTCCAAATAGTCGCACGCGGCCAGAAGGCGCAAGGCCAGCCGTTTGCGCCGCTAAGGAAAGCACTCATCTCGCGTGAAGGGAACCGTACACTCTCGGCAGTCGAGAGGCGGGGCTATGACGGCTTTGTGGTAAAGGAGCCTGATGACATAAGGGAGTACCTCGGGGTCATGAGCGGATTCTTCCAGAGACAGCGTTATTTCGATGATGAGGAGAAGGGTATGGAGGCCGTCGTGCGCCAGGTGAACGACTCTGTGAAGATGCTTAGGAGCGAGAGGGTCAGCGACGCGTTCTTTAGGGCGGAGCGCTCCTACTGGCAGAGTAGGAACAGGGCAGGGCAGATGCAGAAAGCCAGGCAGGATGCGCTCGGCCTGGGATGGGGGAACCATGACCACCATACCTACAGGTCGTCGAGGGAAAACTTTACAAAGATGATAAGAATCTTCGAGTCGATGGGATACCGGTGCAGGGAGAAGTATTATGCAGGAGACAAGGCAGGCTGGGGAGCGCAGATACTGGAACACAGTATATGCAACATCGTGGTATTCACTGACGTGGACCTGAGCCCCGAGGAGACGCACATAGACTTCTCGCATGAGGGTTTGCCGCGCAGGAACAAGCTGGGCACTGTGGGATTGTGGGTAGGCCTCCACGGAGAGAGCATCCTGCAGGCAGGAATGCACCACCTTGAGGCGAGATTCGATTTCGAGAGGCTGAGAAGCGACCTTGAGGCTTACGGGGTCAAGGTCATGCCGCCATTCTCGTATTTCGACTTTCTTAAGCAGGCATTCACTGTGGGGGACAACTGGCCTGTTGAGAGGAGGAGGCTTGATACACTTCTTGCAAATGGTTCGATAACGCAGGAGCAGTACGAGCGGTTTGCTAAGGAAGGTGCGCTTGGCAGTCACATGGAGAACCTTCAGAGACAGCAGGGCTTCAAGGGCTTCAACAAGAGTTCGGTGACCAAGATAATATTGGAGACCGATCCCAGGGCACAGCACTCACCAGGAGCCTAGCCGCCACGCAGTGGCAGTATATTATTGAGATGTGCCGGTTAGCTTTATATAGTTGTGAATGTGCTATATCTTATTATCCAGGCACGAGTGACGGGATGCATGACTATACCTAGCGGTTGGTGGGATGGGAAAGGTAACGGTGGATCTTGACAAGCCAGTGAAACGAATATCGACGGGGATACTTGGCCTTGACGAGATGCTCTACGGTGGGCTACCTGAGGGGTCGCAAAACATCATAATCGGGGATGCGGGATCTTGCAAGACGCTGCTTGCATTCAACATCGCCTATTATTGTGCAAAGAACGGCATCCCGTCGACTGTACTTACCATAGACCAGACCTCGAATGACATGCTCAGGAACGCGGTCAGCGCGTTCGTCCACTTCGCCGATGTGAAGGAGTTGGTGGATAAAGGCACCTTCAATACCGTGGAGATTGAGATAGACGAGGAGCTCAGCAGCAGGGAGAGCATAACGTACTTTATATCAGAGATAGTCAAGGGAGTGAGGATGAATGACTCCAAGCTGCTTGTCTTCGACTCGCTAAGCGTATTGCGGGCCCTTTCTGCCGATGACCGCTCCTTCACAAGGATGGTAAACTATATGGTGGAGAGTTTCCGCAACGTGGGCATAACGAGCATAATAACAATGGAAATACAGAACGGGCAGGGAGATCGCCATAAGGTTCCCGGCCTATATGAAGACTCGATGTTCGATGGCATAATCAAACTGTCCAACATCACCAAGGCCGGCGTGACAACTCACTCAGCATCAATAGTGAAGATGCGCTTTTCTAAGTACAAGACCGCGTCCGCACAGCTCAGTGTGACTCCTGATGGGATCGTAATCAAGAGCGCAACAAGGCTGGCCGGCGACGAGATGCAGTGACACAGGCGCACCGAAATGTTTGTATAGTTTGATATCCAGATGTCAATTGGGTGGAGCTGCGGGTTATGGTATGACAAGGATATTGGTTACAGAACCGGAGTATTTTGACGAGGAAGCCATGCGCATCCTAAGGCGGGCAGGAAGCGTTACGGCAAGAAGGATGAGCCAATCGCAGCTTGTGCACAGCATAGGGAGCTATGATGCGCTCGTGGTAAGGATAGAGATGAAGCTAGACAGGCGCACACTGGGCAAGGCAGCAAGGCTCAGGGTTATAGGCTCGGCAACCACAGGCCTGAATCATATCGACCTGGAGTATGCCAAGAGGCGCGGGATCAGGATTATCAACCTGCACGGCACACACACCGTTCCCACTGCGGAGCATGCATTTGCGCTGATTCTGAGCCTCGCAAGGAAGATCCCGTGGGCATTCGAGCATATGAAGGAAGGGAAGTGGCAGAGGTACGAGTTCATCGGCAGCCAGCTTATGGGCAAGAGGCTTGGAGTGATTGGCCTTGGCAGGATAGGCCTGCAGCTTGCAAGGCACGCTAGGGCATTCGGCATGGATGTGGTGTACTACGATCCGTATGTAAATTATCCGGGTTTCAGGAAGGTTGGACTGGATGCGCTCATGCGCACCTCTGATGTTGTTAGTGTCAATGCCATGCTGACCGATGAGACCAGAGGCATGATCGATTACGGGAAACTGAAGTTGATGAAGAAGAGCGCACTGCTGGTCAATACCGCGCGGGGAGGAATAATAGATACCGCAGCGTTGCTGCGCGCGCTGAAGAACAAGGTTATAGCAGCCGCTGCACTAGATGTCTTCCCTACTGAACCGCTTGAGAATACGCGCGATCCGGTGGTCGCATACGCAAGGAGCAGCGAGAATCTTATAATAACCCCTCACATAGGCGCTTCTGTCAGGGAGGCGGTCCACCTTGCAGGCGTCGAGATAGCAAGAGGGGTCAGCGACGCGCTTGAGGGTGCATGATCAGGCGTGCAGCGTGTTGCAGGCTTCACTAGGGCAAGTCTTTAAAACCTTGACATGTAAGTTGTAACGGAGACCATGGAAGATAAGAAACCATTCTTCATACTCATCGCCTCCCAGAAAGGTGGCGTAGGAAAGACAACAATAGCCATAAACTTGGCCGTTTCGCTCATATACCAGGACTACAAGGTACTACTCATAGACAGCGACATAGACACGGCAAGCCTCGCAAACTATCTGGGCATAAAGGGCAGCGGCAAGGGATACAAGGAGGCTATGACCGGCGAAGCGGAGGTTGGAGACGTTATCTTTGCCTACGAATCTGCAAACCTACACCTGATAGTCGGAAACACCGCAGACAATGCCTTCACGCCACAGACTGAGAAGCTGAACAGGTTCTATACCCAACTGCAGAAGATGGATTACGACTTCGTGATTATAGACACGCCGCCAGGCTATTTCAACGAGTACATGGCCAAGTACCTCAATGAGGTGATAATAGTGACGACGCCTGACGAGGCATCGGCAAGCAGCAGCTCCAAGCTATCCGCATACTGCGCCAAGTTCAAGGTTGAGCACAGGATGGTCATAAACAGGGCAGGCTACAGCAAGTTCGAGCTCGACAAGGAGGGCGTGGAGAGGCTATTTGGCGATGTTGCATATGCCATAATACCTGAGGACAGGACGGTGCAGGAGGCGGTCGCAAAGCACAAGCCAGCTTACATGATAGACGAGGGTTCACCCTTCTCGCTGGCCATAAACGAATTGTCCAGGGCGTTCACCCTGAAGGTGGGCCAGCCAGTTGAGACAAAGCAGATGCAGAGGGAGGAGGACAGAAAGCTTGGCTTATTCGGCAGACTTACAAAGTGGTCGTCAAAGCCACCTGAGTAGCCGGTTGCTCTTTCTATAGGCCATTGCCTTTGGAAAAAAGCAGATAGAATCGTTGATAAGGGCAAAAGAGTCAGGTACGCAAGCTATGAGGGCTTGAGCAGTACCGTCCCATACTTGTCAGGCTTAATGTATTTCTGGCAGTATCCGACCATGTCATCGAGCTTCACCTTCGCCATCGCATCGGGAAGCGACTCGAGAATCTTGCTACCTCCGTACATCAGCTCATAAACAGCCATCTCTATACCCATCTGCGCGGTATTGTCTACCTTTACCCTGTTCTCGATGCTCAGTGTTTTCTTTGTATCCTCAAATTCCCGCTTGTCTATCTCCCCGTCATGAAGCTTGGTGAACTCTCTAAGGATTACCTTCTTGGCCTCGCCCACCTTTCTTGGTTCTATGCCTGTTGCAGCTGCAATGAATCCGAATGTGTCATACGGCTCGTATGACGCCATTGGGTCGTATGACAGCCCTCGCTTCTGCCTCACCTCGTCGAATAGCCTGTCGTCCAGGTATCTCTCGGCAACTAGCAGCGAGATGAACTCGCCTATACGGGCCTTGCTGAACTCGCTGCACTTGAACCCTATCCCTATCCTTGTCTGCTTTATGCCCTTCCTTCGTATCGTAAGCTGGCGGTGCTCCTGCGCCTCCTTTGCAACCCGCCTCACCGGCTTCCTGTAGGCTCCATCCATATCGCCGAAGTGCTTTGTGGCCATGCTGAATGCAGCCTTCCCGCTTATTCCACCGTATATAGTAAGGATGCTGTTTCTAGGAGTATAATAGTCCTTGTATATGCGCTCCAAGTCCACCCTGGTTATCTTCGATATGGTCTTCTCATTGTCACCTCCGACCGACATCTTCGCAGGGTGGCTCTTGTACAGCGCCTTTGGTATGTAGTCGGAGATCATGTACTTGGAATTGTCGTGACGGATGAGGTTCTCATTTATTATAGGGCCCCTCTCGAGTTCGAATTCTTTCTCCGGCAGTGTCGAGTTCTTTACCATGTCCGAAAGTATCTCCATCGTCCTATCTGCATAATTCTTGTATACCTGCATGTAGTATACTGTAGTCTCGTGGTCAGTGAATGCATTGTTCCTGACCCCCATCTCCTTCAGCTCGTCGCTTATCTGCTTCCAGCCTCTCTTCCTGGTCCCCTTAAAGAGCATGTGTTCCAGAAAATGTGCGGATCCGTTTATGCGCGGGTCCTCGTCTATAGAACCGTAATGAACCCCGAATGCGAAGGCTACGGTCTGCAGCCCTAGCTGCGAGCCGCAGAGCACCTTGAGCCCATTGTCCAAGACCGTATCCTCTATGTGCATATGACGTCGCCCCTGTTATGTATGTTATTGCTATTGGATCAAAACCTTATAATACGTTTCACAGCGTTCAGGCCGCAGTGACTAGAGCATACAGAGCATACTGCCAGATTTAATAATCTAATGAATTAGATATATTTGGCGATATTATGGTAGAAGCGTATTGCGTAAAGTGCAAGCAGAAGCGTGAGATGAAGAATGCGAAGGAGGTAACCATGAAGAATGGGAAGGCCGCAGTTACTGGTAACTGCCCTGTATGCGGAACCAAGATGTTCAAGATAGGCGGGAAGTGATTCCTGCCTTTCTTCAAGTCATCTTAAGTCTCTCCTGATCCTGTCTTTTCCATTGGCGCCAGCTGTAGGCGGCACATGGCGCTGCCTACTCATTGCTTTTTGTGTATTCCGACCACTTCTATGTTGAATACCAAGACCTTGCCTGCCAGGGGTGAATTGAAATCCACAGTCACGTTTGTCGTGTTGATAGCGGTGATTACCCCGGAGATCTGCTGCCCTGTCGGTGTCGTCCTTGCGACAACAGTTCCCACATGTATGGCCTGGTTGCCAAACGCGTTTGCAGGCACGCTTATTATCAGCGCAGGGTTAATTGGCCCGTACGCCTCGTTTACCGGGATCGTCACTGTCCGGTTCTGGTCCATTCTCATTCCTATTACCGCCTGATCAAAACCCGGTATGACCTGGTTTGCGCCGACAGTGAAATTGAATGGCTGTCTCCCGACATTGGAATTGAAGACCGTGCCGTTGGTGTAGGAGCCAGTGTAATATACACTCACATTGTCGCCATTTGCAACTATTGACGCCGCATTACCCAGCCCAGCCGCAAGATATGCTATCAGAAGCACTAACGCCACTGCGGCTATTGCGATAGCCGCATATTTGGGCTTCATTTTTGGTGCACTGCCAGCTTTAGGCATGCCGCCGGCCCTGCCACGATTGTCTGAGGTCTTCTCTGCTATTGCCATAAGAATCATTTTTAGTTATGTGATTATAATATAAAATGACCGCGCATGTCAAAGAGAAACCGCGTGTATCACGGTTTCTGTACAAACACGCGGCTCGGTTCTATCTTTATAATGATCCTGTCTCCGTGCTGCCTATAGTTTGCCCCAGTATACTTCCGGCTCAGCTTGTCTATGTGCTGCTCGGCACCTTGCGTGATGATCTCCTTTACCATCCCCCTTATGTATACCGCGTCGTATGGATCCTCCATGCTGAATATGCTCAGCGCCACTCTGGGATCCCTCTTAATGTTCTGCGTCTTCAATCTGCCAGTGGTGGTATTTACGAGCACGTTGTCCCCTTCGTGATCCACCCATACTGTGGTGACCTGCGGAGAACCGTCCTTCATGATAGTGGCTATATTTGCAAAATTCTTGCCTTCTATGAGCTTCTTTGCCTTCTCAGGTAGATTCATGGTGATACCAGATCTACTATTACGCAATGGCACATTATATATCGCTTTCCAAAAGAAAGTTATCGATGAGGATATGAAGTATAAGATAGTCGGGGACGATATGCAGACCCTGCTTATAAGCCTTAACAAGGGCGATGCCCTCTATGCGAATCCCGGCCATTTCATCAGGAAGGATAAGTGCATAGAGATGAACGCATATGCCGTTGGCGGAGCTAAAGGAGGATTGACAAGGGTGCTCACAGGAGCCGGTGTCTCTCTTGCCGAATTTTCGGCAAACGGCAATGGAGAGGTGGCGCTGGCTGGCATCCTGCCTGGCAAGGTACTGCGTTTCGAACTTGGAGAAGGCGAGGAGATAGTAGTTGAGCACTCCGCTTATCTGGCATCCGCTACTGGCAGCATGGCGATACAGACCATTCCGCTTGGCGCGGCGGTGTTCGGAGGCGCTGGCCTCTTCCTTCAGAGGCATAGAGGACCGGAAATCGTATTCGCCCATGTGGTGGGCGGTGCTGTGGAGACGGAACTTAATGGAGATGGGGAGGTGCAGATAGAGCCGGGTCATCTGGCTGCATTTCAGCCCTCGCTTGATTACGACATAAAATACGTGGGAAGCATTAGGGCTGCCGTATTAGGAGGCGCTGGCCTCTTCCTTGCCACCTTCAAGGGAAGGGGGAAGGTGGTATGCCACAGCACGCCAAGATTCGCGTTTATCAGGACTTCAGGCGCAAGGCGCTAGGATAGTATCCCCTTCAGTCGGCGGAATTGGTGCCGGTAGTACGTTTATTATCCTTTTGAGGCAGATATAGGATCAAGGGACGCTGATGCTTAACTCTATTGTGGAGATCGCGCTTACCGTTTTTGTGACACTAATGCTGATAGCGCAGCTTATCGCATTGAGGTTCAGGATACCGTACACCGTTGCCCTGGTCTTAATAGGCATCTGCATAACTGCGCTTTCTACTGCGGTGCTTAGCAATGGCTCGGTCTCTGGCACATTCTTCGTCTCGATACAGTGGATTGAATCGCTCTACAACCAGCTGGTGGACAGCGGACTCTTTGTCGGACTTATAGTCCCGCCGCTTATCTTTGAAGCAATGATGCACATAAGGAGGGACGAGCTTAGTGCTGTTATAAGGCAGTCCCTAGCTCTTGCGACGATAGGCGTGCTGCTCTCCACAGCTGTCGCGACTGTACTGCTCTGGAAGCTTGCAGGCATACCGCTCGTCGATGCTCTGATATTCGCTGCTATAATCTCCCCTACGGACACCATAACAGTGCTGCAGATATTCAAACGCATTAAGGCGCCGCCGAGGCTCTCGACAATGATGGATATGGAGGCTGCGTTCAACGATGCCACCGCCATCGTCCTTTTCAGTATTATCTTGTCCTCTATAGGGTTTACGCACTCTACAGTACTGCTGACTGGCGCGGCAACATTCATATACAGTTTTCTAGGAGGAGGGGTTATAGGGATATTGGTGGCGTACACCGCAAGGTACATACACACCAGGGTCGATGACAAGCTGGCCGGAATAACGCTCACCATAGCTGCGGTCTATGGCGCTTATGTGATGGCCACAGGGATCGGAACCTCTGGGCTCATCGCAGTAGCCATAGTCGGCCTTTACTTCGGCAACAGCACTATGAAGATGGCAGTCTCGAAGAGGGTGAAGGGCGCCATCCTCTCTTTCTGGGAGATAGCCGCATTCGTAGGCAATACTGTGGCCTTCCTCTTCATAGGCTTTGTTGCAAACCTCACCCTGTTTTTTACAGCCGGCACACTCGTGCTAATCGCATTTGCAGCAACCATAATAGCCAGAGCCGCCACGGTCTACCCGATCTTTGCAGCATTCAATTATGCTGGAAGAAAGGAGATACCGCTAAGATGGGGCAATATCGCTACTCTTGGAGGAGTCAGAGGCGCCCTTTCGATAGCGCTTCTGGCCACGTTGGCCGCCTCTGGTGTGGTCGCAGCTACCCATGTTTCCACTATCGCGACCATGGTGCTTGGGGTGGTATTCATCTCTATCATGATCCAGGTGCCTATCCTCTCTCGCTATGCTACAAAACTTTTCGGAATGCGACATAGGGTGCGGGACTGAGATGCCTGTCGCTTAGCCGGCAACGGAAAGACTCGCCTCTGTTATTGACAGGCTTAGTGCTGCACTTTGCAAAACCCAGTTTTCTCCCGCGCTGAGCGCATGCATTGCGCCAACAGGCATTGTGCTACTGTTTGTACAGTTAGCCAGAACAACGGTAGTTACAGAAGGCGGCATTGCGAAGGTTGTGCTGTTAGGTGAAAGCAGAGCAACTATTATATGGAATAGGGACACGGGAACACTGTCTGACGCTCTTAGTGCTGTACCTGCCGAAACATGGGCAACGATCCTGCCAGTTGAAGTGCATGAACCCGCAAGGCGGTATAGTCTACCAGCAACGCCTGTGCTCCAGCCGGAGCCACGGGTTGGTGAGTTGCAGCACTATGATGCTATCTGCCGTAGTCACGTTAGGCGGTATGTTAGTTTGGACTGGCCGGATAACGATAGCAGCTTTGATTATTGCAGCGGCCAAAATTACAATTATTGCGATGGCCGCGTTTGCATGCAATCACGGTACTCGATTAAAATTTAGGATACCTAAGACTAGGGGGGATTGGCCAGATGCGGAGCGAGCGCGCCGCCGCCTATCGCCAGCGCAATGAGGGCCGAAGCTGCAGAGAAGAGCAGGAATATAACGAACCCAAGAAACGCAAGCTTCCAGCGCATCGTTACATACCTCCTGGAACCCTTGTCGGCTTTGTTTGCAAGCATCGGCCCGATTATTATACCGTCTATGAATATGGTAACAGGGAAGGTAAATATTGCTGTGAGTCCCAGCGAGCCGTATAGGAACAGCATGGCGATTGGCGACTGGGTGAGTCCAAGGCCGTATGCGTTGATCCCGTAATAGATGCTCAGCGCGCCGGTGATCAGCGCAAGCAGCCCCGCATACCTAGTATCCAGGCGCAGCATTACGCACGCTGAGAAACTCGCCAGTACTATGCCGAGCATCAGGTATGGGTCATAGAAGAGGATGTTGTATGCACCCATGGTATTGACCCCTTTTGAGACAACTGATATTGGCCATGTTGTCTCACCCCAGAGGCCTATGATTATTATTACTATGCCTATTATGCCGAACAGCGTTGCCTGCGCTCTTAGCAACCTGTATGCTTCCCTAAAACCGCGCCTGACATACGCCAGGTAATCGCTTATTCCGGAATAGAAAAGCAGTATCGCCACCATGGCCAGCGTAAATAGCTGGAATGCAAGTATGTCTATGAAAGTCACACGGACCAACAAGAAAGCACTGGAAGTTAAGATTTAAAATGCTTGCGGACATTTTTTAACTTTGAGGCACGATACTTCATCATGGCAACCGAAAGTGAACAAGAATCTAAGGACATCATAGACAAGGCAGAGATAAGCCTCATACTGGACACTTATGACGATATCTTTTCTGACTTTGATCCCAGGCCGTACGACCAGCGTACGCTATCGGAGGACTTTCTCTCAGAGGCAAAGAAGGCTGCACGCGATAAGAAAACAGGGATAGAGCTGCGTTTCATGATACCGCAAGCACTGAGGGACGAGAAGAGCGAGGCGTTGATAAAACTGCGCTTGAGGGAATACTTCAGGAGGCAGCACCGTAGGATGAAGACAGAACTCTCATCGCGCAATAAGCAGGCGGCGATTCTGATAGGCGTTGGCGCGGCGATAGGCTTTGCGGACGCCTTCCTGCTCTCACTTAACGGACTAGCTGCCGTACTTAGGGATGCGATAGAGATAATATTGACGCCGGCAAGCTGGTATACGGTCTGGACAGGATTTGATGACGTCCTTGTAAAACCAAAGGAGCTGGTAAATGACATGGACTTCTACAGGAAGATGACTGGCGCACACATAACCTTCACGCCATACTGACGGCCGTACGAAAGCATCTGACAAAAGCCTCTGCGATGCGCAGGGTGCATATATCATCTGCCAAGAGTTACTTCTTGTCCTTCAGATCTAGCGCAACTGCAGTGCTGACGATGTCTCCCGAAGCAGCTTTGTCGACCGTCTCCGCTTCGTGGATGCCAATTGCACTGATAGTCTTGCTGTCCAAGCGCACATTGAAGAGCTTCACCGTAAGCTTATCAGCGCCCCTTTTGGGAATGCAAGCCTCACGGCAGTCTTGATGGCATTCCCAATGCAAATTATGCCATCCCATCATGCGACCAGACAGGCACCACGGCTGAGTTGCTTGGCTTTTTTCCACTTCTTCTCCCCAACTGCAGAGGGGTCTGCTTTCCTGATCAAGGCGCGAAGCATAGATAGCCTACTGTCGCGCATGTCGCTGCACCATTGCTGCTATATCCTCAACTCACTGCGCTCTTCACAAGCGTCTTGATTCTCGCTTCTTCGGCCGCGGTTAACTCCTTAAGCGCGAAGGCTATCGGCCACATGTTGCCATCGTCAAGGTTTGCCTTGTCGCTGAAGCCAATGCTCGAGTACCTGGCCTTGAACTTCCCTGCATTCTGGAAGAAACAGATAACTTTGTCACCCTTTGCATAGGCCGGCATACCGTACCATGTCTTAGGCGAGAGATCCGGTGCAGCTGCCATTATTATGGAATGGATACGCTTTCCTAGCGAGCGGTCAGGCTCTTTCATCTTGGCTATCGCTGCCAGCACGGCTTCTTCCCCGCCTGCCTTGCCGGCATTCAGCTCTTTTATGTGCTCCCTAATCGCGGCAACCTCTTCGCCACTCATTCCCCGGTTCTTTGCAGTCCGCTGTGTTGTCTTCCCCATGTCTTCACCATTGGTCATTTTATTCAGCAGCCTGATTTTATATGCATTGTGATGGCTTGATATGTTTATTAATTGTCATGGGCATAAGCATTTTGATTGAATGTTCTATTCGGGGATGGAAGGCAGGACAGACACAGACGCGCCAGAAGGCCGCGGGCAGGAAGGATATCGGAGCAGGAGCAGTAAACCTGCAAGCAGCAGCGAGTAATGAAGCACGCGGGCGTGGCAGTGCATACCGCATTTGAAGATGGCCGTGCAAAGCTCAATGACATGCTATTATAGTTGATAAATAATTCGCCCCGCAAACCCGTAATTTCAATGGTGGGTTAGGGGCGTAAAGGTATATAAGGATGGAAAACAAAAAGGAGAACATGGAAGCAATGCGTGCTTACAAGTTCAGGATATATCCT
>JAKAVK010000008.1:0-8639 GCA_021817325.1 Microcaldota archaeon
AAGAGGCCTGTGAAATTCGTCAGGGAGAGCAGGAATGTCTGGAGAGTCGTTTACGCTGACTGAACGTAATGCAGCAGAGATAGTGCATGCATCAGGGGAGTGCATGGTGAATGGAAAAAGACGTAGGGGGAGAGTCAGGCAAATGCTCGATGGGATTGATAGGTCAGGTTCCGTATCTCCACTGGCTCAGGTACTCCTTCTGCTCATTTGTCAGCGCGTCTATCTCTATCCCCATCGCCTCGAGCTTTATCCTTGCTATCCTCTCGTCCGTCTCTGGCGGGGGATTGTAGACCTTGTTCTCCAGCTTGCCATGGTTCTTTAGTATATGGAGTGCGCCAAGCACCTGGTTCGCAAAGCTCAGGTCCATCACCTCGCTCGGGTGACCCTCCGCAGCATCGAGGTTCGTCAGCCTGCCCTCTGAGAGCAGGTATATCCTTGTGCCATTCTCAAGTTTGAATTCCCTCAGGTGGCTTCTGAGTTCCCTCTCCGATCTCGCCCTTGACCTCAGCGTCTTCACGTCTATCTCGACATCGAAGTGGCCCACATTTGCCATTATCGCACCCTCCTTCATCATTTTCATGTGACTGTATGTCACCACGTTCTTGTCGCCCGTGGCTGTTACAAAAAGATCCGCCTCGCCTGCCGCCTGGCTCATCCTCTTGACCTCGAATCCATCCATCACAGCTTCCAGGGCCTTGAAAGGATCAACCTCGGTCACTATGACCCTTGCTCCGTGGCCCTTCAGGCGCATTGCTACTCCCTTGCCCACCCAGCCGTAGCCTGCAACGACAGCTACCTTGCCGCTTATCATTATGTTGGTCGCCCTGATTATGCCGTCAAGGCCGCTCTGGCCTGTGCCGTACCTGTTGTCGAACAGGTACTTGGTGTAGGCGTTGTTTACCGCTATGACAGGATATCTAAGCACCTTCTCCACCTCCATCGCCTTGAGCCTGACTATGCCGGTTGTTGTCTCCTCTGTGCCCCCGATTATCTTAAGGTTTCTGTACTCCTGATGCACCATCGCATGCATGTCAGCGCCGTCGTCCATTATTATCTCCGGCTTTATCTCTAGGGCCTTGCGCATGTTCTCGTAGTAGGCGCTCTCGTCCTGTCCCCTCCATGCATATACCATGATACCTTCCTTTGCAAGCTCGGCGGCCACGTCGTCCTGCGTCGAGAGCGGATTCCCAGCCACAAGCGCTATCCTGGCTCCTGCGGCCTGCACGGTCCTTGCAAGAACCCCTGTCTCCTTTGTGATATGCAGCATCATCACTATCCTTCTGCCCTTGAACGGCTTTGAGGCTGCAAGCTCCTTTTTGATACCCATCAGGGTGGGCATGTGCATCTGCGCCCACTCAAGCTGCTTCCTCCCCTGCTCAGCAAGCCTTATGTCCTTTACCCTGTACCCCATCTTGTAATCCATAAGCTCACCCTCTTGGTCCCCTGCCTCTTGCACTTACGGTCTTTGCACGCCTTCTCCTTGAAGTCCTTGCCGAAGGCTTAGGTAGAGCTGCCCGTGATTCTGGGCGCTTGGGAAGCATGGTGCCTGCCCTCTCCCTCATGCTGGCCGACTGTGACCATACGTAACCGACTATCACTAGGAGTACGATGAAGGGAAGCCAAGTGATGAACACATACGCCGGATTGATCCCTGCAAGCTTGATCTCGGCCGACTCGAAAAGCGCCGCTACTGCAAGTTCCACGGCGACCAGAAGCCAGGCGGAAACAAGCCTTGGCACCTCGTTTATTGGCTTGCCTTGGAAGAGGCTGCGGGCTATCGCAGACAGCAGGAAGAGGCTCTCGGTTATGCCTATCGCATATGCAGGAAGCTCGAGCCATGTGTGCGGCAGGGTGAATAGACCGAATATGTATGCCGGACCTGCGATTCCGGTAGATGTGCCAACCGCGCCTACAACCAGTGCTGTCGAAGCAGTGGATATCGCAAAGAGCGCAATGCCGATTACCGGGATAAACTCTACAGTAGCTATGATATAGTTGTGCGAGAAGATATACAGCGCGCTGAGGAGCATTGGCGCGGATGTTATGTCCTGGAGGCTGTTGTACTGGTTGATTAGGGTCTGCCTTATTCCAGATGGCACTGGAACCGCGCTTATGATAAAGAGCGCGGCGGCCTCAATCAGGAAGACGATAACTACCGCTGATATCCACTCCCTGTCCAGAATGGACGGCGCCCTAACCTTCTGTACAGTACCTTGCATGGCCTATCAACACATCAAGAGTGGCTGTACGCTGAAAAAGGCATCAGAGTTCTCCGACTCTCCTCTTCTGCGCCCTCTTTATCCTTCGGCGCCTCTTCTTTACCCATTTCCAGCGCATTCTTCCTTTCTTCTTCCATTTCCTTGGGACACTTCCCAGATTAACACCAAATTATTGTAGTATTATAAACTGCTTATATGTTTATATTCCTTTATATAACATTAGATTTCAGCGCCAGGGTGCTTTTTGTGAATGTGAAGATGATTGCGTACATCGCGGGCCTCGTGATTGCGATAGTGGCTGTGTTGTACTACACAGGGATTGGAGGATTTGGCAGGCAGGCTACGCCGCAGCCGCCAATACACACAGGCACCGGACAGCCTGCTGCGGCCAGCGCCGGCAACGCAATTAACGCAAGCAAGAATACCTCTTATACCTCGAATACCGAGCTCCCCAGCAATCTCCTGACCGGCACAAACGTTGGCGAGGAATGCATCTCCGCCAAGCTCATAAGGTACATTCCAAACGGCAACTTCTCTACCGGAACGTATGAGTATTGGAATACTACGGGCACGGGCTGGGGGGATGCGCCTACAAATATAACATATGCGAATGAGACGGGCGCATATTACAGCCATCCATGGTCAGGTTACAACGGCACATACTTCGCATCCACCTACCATGGCGGCACGCTGGTCGCTCCCGGAAACCTCACTTCCAGCGTCTTCAGGGTGACTGAGCCTTATCTCAACTTCAAGCTTATCTCCACGCAGAGCAATCTGCTGTATGTGCAGCTGCTGAAGAACGGCACCCCGGTTGCAACCTTCCACTACAACACTTACGCTGCTTACAATAACACTAATCCGCAGAGCACATTTGTTAACGCAAGCATCATACTGCTGCCGTATGTCTGCCAGAATGTGAGTGTGAGGCTTGTGGTAGGCACGCTGAACACCGGAGTGCTCTACAACTACATCTCAGCTGGCAATTTCTACATGAGCAAGACGCAGGAGCTGACTCCGGGCATACTGGTCAACCAATCGTATAGCCGAGGCGCCTGATGGTTTAATGGCAGATAAACCTAAGCTCTTGCTCTACAATACGCTCTCGGGAAAGGAGGAGCAGCTAAAGGCCATCAGTGACAAGAAGCTCAGTATGTTTGTATGCGGGCAGACAGTCTATGACGATGCGCATCTTGGCCATGCGAAGAGCTATATAAACTTCAGCGTGGTGGTGAGGTGGCTGAGGCATCTTGGCTACAGCGTCAAGTACATACAGAACATAACAGATGTGGATGACAAAATCATAGCAAGGGCCAGGGAGAATGGCGAGGACCCGCTGGCGCTTGCCAGGCGCTTCGAAGGCAGGTTCCTTGAGGATATGGAAGCGATAGGGGTCAGGCAGGATGTGGACGAGTACCCGCGTTCGCATGATTACATTGACACAATTGCGGAGCAGGTGCAGATGCTGGCCGACAAGGGTTTTGCATACCTGCTTGACGGGGACGTCTACTATGATGTCTCGCGGTTCGCCGATTATACTAAACTGTCTGGAATGAAGCTTGAAGAACTCGAGAGGCACAGAATAGAGCCGAGGGCTGGCAAGCGCAATGCCTATGATTTTGCCCTCTGGAAGGCCGCAAAGCCCGGGGAGCCGAGCTGGAAGATAACAGTCAGGATCGGAGGCAAGAAGACAGTGCTTGACGGCAGGCCTGGCTGGCACATCGAGGATACGGCCATTACTTACAAGATCTTCGGGCCGCAGTACGACATACACGGTGGAGGCTCGGACCTGATCTTCCCCCACCATACAAACGAGATAGCGCAGGCTGAAGGCGCAAGCGGGAAGAAGCCTTTTGTGAGGTACTGGATGCACTCCGGCATGGTCAGGGTCAACGGGGAGAAGATGTCCAAAAGCCTGAAGAACTTCGTCACGATACGCGATGTCCTGAAGCGGCATGGCGCGGAGTCGCTCAGGGTACTTGTCTGCTCCACGCACTATAGGAAGGAGATAAACTATACCGAGAAGCTGATGGCTGCGGCGCATACCAGGCTCAGGTACATGTACTCCGCTCTTGGCATCTTCTATAATGCAAATACGGCAGGTGGAGAGGATGAGGAGGTCGCTTCAATCGCAAGCGCATTGAAGGAGGATTTTTCAAGCGCAATGAACGACGACTTCAATACGCCAGTTGCGCTTATGAGGCTTTCAGGTTCTATAGACACCCTCAGGAACTTCGTTGAGGTCAACGGCACGGTTGGAGAGGACTCAAAGAAGAAGGCGCTCGGGGTCGTTCTGGATTGCGCGCACGTGCTTGGGATACTGGAGGAAGACAGCTACAAGGAGAGGCTGCCGGATGAAGCTGACAGGCTCATAAAGGAGAGAGAATTGCTTAGGAGGCAGAAGAGATTCGCTGATGCTGACAGAATAAGGGACAGGCTTGCAAGGGAGCATGGGATAATAATAGAGGATAGCGAGTACGGCACGCTCTGGTATAGAGGCTAGGCAGGAGCTTGCTGCTGAGGCTGAACTGGCGGTGCTTCCAGGTCTGCCCTCTTCCTTCCGCCACGCTTGGACTGCCTGCTTATCTTGGCCCCCGCAAATAGTACATCGAGATTTTCGTCCTTCGCCTCGTCCATCCACGACTTTATGTATATGGACATGTTCTTGAACGGTTTTGTATACCTGTCAGTGAAGCTGTACAGATTGCCCTCATGCTTCAGGATGCCGACCATCACACCGAAATCGAGATAGCGCTTCCATGTTGCCACCGGCAGGTCCGCGCCGCAATCCTTGAGCCGCAGCTGGCCCTTCTTCTTCACCTCGTAAAGCGCCCTTGAGAAGCGGTAGGCCTTTGTCTCGTTCTCGAAATAGATCTTGGCAACCTCCTTCACGTTGGGATCCTTGAGCTTCTCCTTTAGTGGAGCATCCTCAAAATCCCAATACCTGATCGCCATATTAGTGCATAATTACTTCAGATATATAAGCGTAACCTCGTCCTCATCCATTATCACGTGCTCGGTACCCACCTTCTGCCCTGCGAACTTTGCGCTCCGGCCTGTGACATACGCGTACCTGACATCCCTGGCTGTCTTCGAGTGCACGTGCCTTGCGACATCCATTATCGTGCTGCCGCTCCTCAGTATCATTGGGTTCTCCCTGTCGGCCATCCCGTCCCTGGGCTTTAGGTATACTCTGTTCAGCTCTAGTGCGCGGAAGAGCGTCTCCTTGAGCTCGTCCAGACGTATGTTCTGCAGCACGCTGATGTTTACGACCTTCATGCCGGTTATCCGGCCTATTTCCTGACTCATCCTTGTGGCGTATGCAGGCTCCACAGTATCAACCTTGTTTAGCGCGACTACTCCCCTGATGTACGCGACGCCTTCGGATAGCACGTCAACCACGTCGTTGAGGTCGGCATCCTCGTAGAAGATTATGTTCCCGTTGTATATGCTGAAGTCATTGAGCACCTCGACGAGGTTTCTCTTTTCCGGTATGTTGTGCTTGTTTGAATCGATGGTTATTCCGCCCGTCGTCCTGCGCTCTATTCTTATGCGCGGCTTCTCCCGGTTGGGCCTGATGTCAAGCTCGTTGAGCTCTTCCACCAGCTTGTGCAGCAGATCCGGAGTGTTTATGTCGACTATGAAGAGAAGCAGGTCTGCGGTTCTTATCACGCTTGCTATCTTTGCGCCCCCTCCCTTCCCCTCATGTGCGCCTTCGACAAGTCCAGGCAAGTCGACTATTTGTATCTTTGCGCCGTTGTAGATTAGGGTGCCGGGTATCGCCTCGAGAGTAGTGAATGCATAGGCTGCCACCCTGGACTCCGCATTCGTAATCGCGGTGAGCAGGGACGACTTTCCCGCATTTGGAAAGCCGACAAGGACAACAGTGGCATCGCCGGTCTTCTTCACCGAGAATCCGGTGCCGCCTCTGCCCTTCTTCTCGGCCATGCTCTTCTTTATCTTCGCTATCTTGGCCCTGAGTGCGCCAAGGTACTTGTTAGTGGCCTTATTGTACTTTGTCTTTGAGTAGTCCTTCTGCAGCTCCTCCAGCTTCTGTTGAAGAGCCGATTTATCCGGCATTAGATCACACAACGTATCTGAATAAGGGTATTATTATTTATTTAATAGGCCCCTTCACTCGGCCTCCCTTCTCTCTTCCACAGTCTTCTTGCCTCCGGCTTTGTTCACGCGCCAGTTCACTACGATTTTTGCCCCTTCCATTACAAGTCTCAACGAAGTTGCCTTGCCTATGCCGCTTGCCGACCCAGTTATAGTTACTACCTTGCCCCTGGTATCAATAGGCAAACAGGATATTATTTCATGCCGGGCATGAACTTCGACATCTGTTTCCTGAAATCCCTGTTGTTCTCGAACATGTTCGCGAACTTCTTCATCCTGTTGAAGTCGTTGAGCAGCTCCCTTACATCCTTCTCCGTTGTTCCGCTTCCCCTCGCTATCCTCTTAACCCTGCTGGACTCCCTCACAAGCTTTTCGTTCTTCCTCTCCTCCTTTGTCATCGACGCTATTATGACTCCGTACCTCTTGATCTTCTCCTCGCCACCCTCAAGGGCCTCCTTCGGGACATCTGAGAGGCCCATCATGCCCAGCATGTTCTTCATCGGCCCCATCTTGCCCATGGCCTTTAGCTGCGTATAGAAGGTCTCGAAGTTGAGCTCCTCTATGTTCTCAACGTCCTCAGGCTTTAGGTTAGCCTCCTTTATCGCGTTTTGCACTGTGCCAAGCAGCGACTCTATGTCTGGTATGCCAAGGAGCCTGCCGACGAACTTCTTCGAATCGTACAGCTCTATGTTGCCCAGCTTCTCACCGGTGCCTATGAACATGACCTTCGCATGGCTCGTGTTAACTGCGCTAAGGGCGCCTCCGCCCTTGCCGCTCCCGTCCATCCTGGTTATTACTACGCCGTTAAGGCCTATCGCGTTGTTGAACTCGTCCGCCTGCTTTCCCGCTATCTGACCCACGTCAGCGGTGACAACCAGCAGCTTCTCGTCAGGTTTGAACTCGTCGTTTATAGCCTTGATCTCCGCTATTAACTGCGCGTCAAGGGCATTCCTTCCGCTAGAGTCGCAGATTATCACCTTCCTGTCCTTTAGCTCCTTCAGGCCGTTCTTCACTATCTTCCTGACATCCTTCTCCCCCTTCATACCAAAGAAGCTGACGTTTGCCTGCTTTGCAAGCGTATCTAGCTGCTCGTACGCCGCAGGCCTTGTAACGTCGCAGCATATGACCCCGACTCCAAGGCCTCGCTCCTGGTAGAACTTAGCAAGCTTTGCCGCAGTGGTGGTCTTGCCGGAGCCGTACATGCCTGCCAGCAGTATGCGCTTTGGCCTTATCTCCGGCACGTGGCTTGAGCCCATCATTTCGACGAGCTCCTCGTAGACCATGTTTGTTATATAGTCGCGGGTGCTCACTCCAGGCGGCATCTTCTCGTGAAGCGCCTTCTCCTCTATCCTCTTTGTGAACGCAAAGACCAGACTTACCTCTACATCTGAGGAGATGAGCGCCTTCTGCAGCTCCTTGTTGAACTCCCGTATCGTCTTAGCGTCTATTATTGTGGCCCCGCTCAGTCTCGCAATCGCCTTCCTGAGGCCCTCTCCAAGGTCCATGAAACGTTAACCTTTATATTGTTCTACATAGTAATAGAATGTGCCTAAATATAAGAATTGCTTACATTGCAGTACCTTATATAAATAGGCTGATGGGCTCATAGCTCAGCCTGGTTAGAGCGCTGGTCTTATAGTATCCGATATGGTATTGGAAAGCCAGATGTCGTGAGTTCAAATCTCACTGGGCCCATTTACAGCGCTACTTCCTTATGACAAATGTTATCTGCTGGTTCCAGGTTCATCCCGGGTCGTCATCCTGCACTGCGGCGGAGGAGGAGAGCGCAAACGGCTGGCTGAAGGCGAACTGCGATGTTGGTACTAGAATCAGCTTGGCAGCGCTCGCAAGGGTTATTATCCCGTAGATCACTCCGAAGATCCACCTGATACCATGAATAGGATGCCGATCACCGCAATGAACAGGAGTTGGCTCTCCCTGAGCGGGCAGTCGGCAAGCGTGCTTGCCGACATGTGCACCGCGCGGTGGCATTCCTCAACCTCCTACATGTACGGTGCCGTCGCAAAGAAGGCAAAGCCGATGCAGTGCTCGAGGCTCTGATTGATGCACAGGTACAAGAAAATCATGTAAAGCATAAAATAGATTCACGGCCATGTCATAATGTGACCATTATGGCAGGATTGGAGATTGACAGGCAGAGTACCGCGCTCGTGGTGATAGACCTGCAGAAGGGCATCGCTGCGGCAGGCAGGCAGTTTGCACCCTACAGCATGGAAAGCGTGGTGCAGAATGCAGCTGCGCTCGCAGACGCGTTCAGGCAGAACGGGATGCGCGTGTTCC
>JAKAVK010000008.1:9334-21777 GCA_021817325.1 Microcaldota archaeon
TACATGCCATTGGCCAGAACTATCGTGCCGTTCTTGAGTATCAAGAAGTCAAGGCTTCTTGTCGGTGCTATTGCGGAGAGCAGCGCTGCATGGACGTTTGCGTTTGATTCGAGCTCTAGCGCTGCTTCGCTGCCTGCAGGCGGCGGAGTTGCAAATGCATAGAACGCAGTCCCGTTTATCGAGACGTTGCTGAATTCGCTGAGTGAGAAGTTTGACCCGGGCAACTGGAGGAAGATTGGAAACTCAGTGTTTTGGGATGCTTTGGGATTTGGCGAGAAGTCCATGACCGCAGTGGTATAATTGCCATATCCGCTTGCCTCAAAGCGGATGTTGCGCGTTGCCCAAGCGGCGTTTGATGCAATTGATGCCACTGAGCTGCCAATGCCGGCATTTGAAGATGCAGCGGTTACTGCACCTGCAGTGCTTCTCAGGCCCACCACGCCGGAGAGGTTGCCTGCAGCCGCTGCTGCCGTATAAGGGATCGGCAGGGCAGGCGGCATGTTTGTCTGCACGCTTGTCTTTGACTCTACAGAGCCATGGGATGCTGCCGGCGTGCCAGGCACAGGGCAGAGGAATATGTCTGATGCGACACCGACTCCAGCCTGCCGCTGCAGGCACGGCAGCTTGCCGTATATGAAGAGCGGTGTCTGGTTTCCCTCGACAAAGAGGTTGTTTACCATCAGCATCTCTTTACCGCTGTTCTTTACAGTTATAGAAAGCCGCAGCGTGCTGTTTGACGGCACTATTGAGGCAGCGCTTATGGTTATGTTGCTTCTCATCTGCTCCAGCGCGTCCACCTCGTAGGTGTCCAGCCGCTTGTAGGCTCCTTTTACCGAATTGCCTGTGCCGTTCGCTATTCCGTTTGTTATTATGGCTCTTGCAGATGGCACCATCACAAACACCGTCGAGTTTGATGTATACAGGGTCACTATTGTAGGAGAGAGGTCCAGAAGTATACCTGTTGTTGAGTTAAGCTTATCCATGCCTACCACGATCGCATCTATCTCGTCCTGCGGCAGGCTTATGTTGAATGTTGTCCCGTTGATTGTTATCTTTGCAGAACTTATGTTCAGCCTTACCTGGTTGATTACACTGTTTATAGGAATAGACACACCGGCAACCACCTGGCTCGCATTCACAAGCGACATCAGATCGATATTTCCGGATGCGTTTGATTCTACCCAGCTTGAATTTGCTCCTTTAGATACATGAAGAGCTAGTGAAGAGTAGGATATCACAAGTGAACTGGTGCCTGCAGGCACATGGGGCGGATCAGTCAGGCTGACTGGCACAAGCGCAATGCCATGGCTGGACAGAGCAAGGTTTCCGCTCCTACCGATCCCTCCGAACATGAAGGCCGAATATGCGACTGCGGCAATTATGCCAAGACCTATTATGTAGTAGAATGTGCGGTTTGGTATCTTTATCTTTCTGCGGTCGATCCCGTGGCCTATGCCCGACCCCTCAAAGTCGAAGTCAGGATTGAGGCGGTAGTACTTCCACTTCTTTATGTGAGGATTGTCGACTACCAGTATGGCGCCCATATCCCTGAGTTCCTGTATATGCTGGCTAACTGTTGATGGCGCCAGTTCCAACTCCCTGCTTATGTCGCTGAGTGTCTTGTTGCCCGAGGCGATTATGTTAAGCATCCTGTTCTTGGTTGAGCCGGTCTTTGTCATTGGATCGGATATACAATTGCATGCTATCTTTTTATATAGTTGGGAATCATTTCGGTTTTCATTCGGTTGATTGGAAAGAGAGTGCACCGCATGTACTTTGTCGCCGCCTTGTGCAGATTGAGGATTGAAGGAGAGCCTTGGCCTTGAAACCGGTATGCCTAACTTCCGACTATGCCGCTTGTTATTGAAGGTGCCGCAGATGCGATGAAGAGGTTTAGAATGCCATATAGAAGCACAATCACGCCGATTATAATTGCTACTGTAGGTAGCATGCGTTTCCCAGATCTCTTGCTTCTCTTCCACAGCAGTAGCCCGGCAATGAGGATCGCAACTCCAACAATTATCTCGGCTATCGCATAAGTAAGGAGTACCGAAGTAACGTTTTGGTTTATCTGGCCTATCCGGGTAGCGATAACAGAGCTTACATTAGCCATGCTTTATCCTTATTTGCAAAGCCTTATAAGCTCTTGCCAGAACCTAAAGGTTTACATTGCCAAAAATCTTGCCTCCTGGCAGAGCCAGGTCAACGACGTTGTAGTAGATGTTGCAATTTATGCATCGTGGTTTAAATTACTTTTTTTGACAACCATACTCTCGATCAGAAATGGAGCAAGGGGAGATAGTAGTATCAAGCGGGAGGGCCTACAAGGTCGAGGTGATATCTGTTCCTACCAGGACTGCGAGTGCAAGGGTGAAGGATGGTAGGATAGTCATACGCGTGCCGCAGATGCTGCGCGGGAGCGCTGCGGATGAGATGCTTGAGGACCTCAAGAGGCGGATGGTAAGATCGCTTGAGAAGCATCCTGAGCGCTTTGAGTATAGGAAGTTCTCAATCATGCAGGGACAGGGGATGACCGCACTGGGCAGGCACTTTGTGATAGATGCCTGTGAGGCTGCGGGTAGGTATTCGACGGCATGTATTGATGGCGGGGTTGTTCGCGTCAGACTGGCTGCGGGCCTTGGACAGGAGGAGCGCGGACGTGCCCTGACAAAGCTTGCAGTGAGATGCATCTCAAGAAGCCTGCTTCCCGAACTCGCACAGCGCGTGGAGCGGATCAACATAGCACACTTCAATGCCGGCATCGGTGGTACGCGCATACGCAACAACTCGACCAGGTGGGGCAGCTATTCGGCAAGGAGCAGGAGAATAACGATAAACTTCAGGCTCCTGCTCGCTCCGGAAGAGATACTCGACTACGTAATAATACATGAACTTGCCCACGCCCGCGTAAGCAACCACTCACGCCGCTTCTGGAAACTGGTGGGCAGCGTCTTGCCTGATTATAGGGATAGACGCAGATGGCTAAGGATCAACGGCGACCGCCTGGGGCAATCGCAAAGCTAATGTAAAGAGGCATTGTCAAACAGGCGTGCCTATCAGTGCTTTGTCAGGTATGCCTGTATCGCGGCTTCAACGAACGGATTGCGTACACGCCTTGTAGACCTGACGCGCATCCTGGTCAATGATTTCATGCCATTGAAGCAGGGGACACAGATGTATCTCTTTGCCACGAAACCGCTCCTGACATACGCATCCCTCTCCTGTATGTATCTTGTTGGCAGCACCCTAACTGCGCTCTTTGGCAGCATCTTGTTGCACATCAGGCAGCTATTCTCCACGAGATACCTGAGGTCCTGCTTCTCAGCCTCGTCGATGGCATAAACAAATCCGTCAGACGAAGCTACCTTCTGCGCGAATTTCGGCAGTTCACTCCCTCCACTTCTCTCACCCTCTCTCTCCCCCATAAAACCCCCACTTCCTTACCTTTCCTTCCTTGACCTTCCTTTCCCCACATCCTGCAAATAGCTTATAGCTTAACTCCTATATATGCCTTATGGCATAGAAGCACAATAATGCATATAAATATTGTAATGTTATTACGTTTTAAGGCGATAAATTGCGCTATCTTGTTGCAATTGGGGGGAATGCACTTGCAGGAAAAGCTTATATATTAGACAGGCTTGCAAGGGAGCTTTGGAGGCTGCACTCTAGGGGCAATGGGATAGTAGTGACCCACGGGAACGGGCCGCAGGTCGGTGAGCTCGCGCTGCATGAGAACCTGAGCCTTGCGGAGCTGACCGCACAGACGGAGGCAGAGATAGGCATAGCGCTCGAGGACGCGATGCAGCGAAGGCTTGGAGGGGAGAACTACAGGATAGCTACAGTCTTCACTAGGGTTCTTGTTGATACCAAGGACCCTTCATTCAAGAGGCCATCCAAGCCGATAGGCCCATTCTACACAAAGGCGCAGGCGCAGAGGGCTGCCAGGAATGGTTTTACGATACGCAAATTGATTGAGGGTTACAGGAGGGTCGTTGCCTCCCCAAAGCCAAGGAAGGTGCTTGATGCCAAGCTTGTTGCGGACCTGCTGGCAAAGGGATACATAGTGATTGCAGGAGGCGGTGGCGGCATCGCAATGATACGCAGGAGGGGCAGGCTTAGGTATGCGGATGCTGTTATTGATAAGGATTACACGTCGTCGCTGCTGGCCAGGCAACTTAAGGCAGATGCACTCCTCTTCTTTATGAAACTTGACGGAGTCTACCTGAACCTTGGCAGAAAGGACCAGAGGAGGATAGGTAGGATCAGTGTAGCGGATATGGAGGCGTATCTGCGGGAGGAACTGTTCGAGGAAGGAAGCATAAGCCCGAAGATAAGGGCGTGCATCGATTTTGTGAAGAGCACCGGAAAGAGTGCAGTCATTGGCAGCTTATCCAGACCTGTGGACGTTTTCGCAAAGAGGAATGTCACTGTTATAACACCAGAGTAGAAGCTACGGCAGGCCTGGCCAGTACGCCATTGGCCCGGCCTCATCTACCAAGGACAGCTGAGGTTACGTCGGAGGAGGCGGCATCGGTCTTGATCGAGTCGTTGTCAAATTGTGTCCTTGTGGCTGCAAAGCCAGCCGCCACAAGCCTCTCTATGACCTTTGACGGTGATATCGCTGTAACGCGCAGCCGTTTTGTAAGCTTTGGTATAGAATAGAACATCGGTACGTCTATCTCCCCATTGATGACCTCCAGCTTGCGCTGCGCTTCAGGCGCATCGGCCATCCCCTTTGCCAGCATTGCAATCTTCCCTACCACCTTCTTATCGTACAGGTTGCCAATCCACATGGGCCCGGCCTTATCCAATTGCCTGCCGCATGTGCGGCAGAGGTGCGAAAATGCAGGTATAGTGCCTTTCGAGAGGCTGAACTCCATGCAGTTTCCACAGAAGGTACAGAACCCTGTCTGCTTCAGTGAATTGAGCGCGCTCTCCGCTCCCGAGCTCATTTGCAGGAATATACGCATGTAGTGCATGTCCGATATGGAGAGCATTGGTGCGATGCCTAGATTGAACGGGGAAGCCACTCTTGCAACATGCGCCATCAGTATCCGCAGGCCTACCTCCTTGCACAGGTAGTTGTGCAACGGTTTTGCATGGTAGGTCTTCAAGCACGCCGCCTCGTGGGCCCCGCAGAGCACGGCAGTATCTGTGGCGGTCACCATCAGTATCCCATTTCCATCTATAATCTTCATCAGGTCGTGAAGCTGCGGCACAGGCGAACCGAAAGGATCCAGGTCTATTATGTCAAATCTCCTCTCAGTGGTGTTGGCGAACCTTTGTATGCTCTCGGCCCTCACCTCCGCCTTGACCTTGTTTGACCGGGAGTTTGACCTGGCGCTAAGCGCAGCGGCCTTGTTAATGTCCAGCATCGTGATGTGCTTTATGCCCGTCTCCTTAGCATAGCGTATACCCCTTATCCCGCTAGCGGCAGTGCTGTCAAGGAGCCTGCAATTCTTCCCGGCAACCGACTTCAGGAATAGAACGGATATGTCGCGCAGACCCTTCATCTTCGGATTCAGGAAGACCCCATCGCTTATTCTTATCCTTGCTTTGCCCTCTTCGTAGACATGCGTTGTGCCGGTCAGTCTATCAGCTGCTTGAGTTTTCTTATCGCATCGAGCAGTCCGTGAGCATAGGAGATGCTTGCAAACGACGTATTGTAGTCCTTCTTGGAAAGCCATGCTTTTGAGTCTGCGGCATACATCTTTGCAAGCTCGACCACCTCTCTCTCCTCGGCGCTCAGGCTCTGCATGTCGATTGAAGAGATACTCTCCGAGAACATGCTGATGTCCTTGTTTATCCTGTTCCCTATTGATTGCCGAGCCGATGACATCCTCCCACCACTAAAGCACGTGGGCTTCCCCTGAATGTGCAGGGTCTGTTCTCAGTTCTTCGAGTCCGTTTGCATTCCCTGTTGAAATGTACTGGCGATTCTCTCCCTGAGCGTGACTTCCCCTCTGTCCGAGGGCAGCTTTGTTGAGTATGTTTATTGATGCGTTTATGTCCCTGTCCAACTGCATACCGCATCTGTTGCAGAGGTATGTTCTCTCCGAGAGTGGCATATCCTGAATATTACCACAACTACCGCACTCTTTTGGGGTGTCCCTTTTGAAGTCTGGGTAGAACCTGACTTTATAGGCTCTTTTGGAATTCATATTCTTTTTATTGTTTTGCATAATTATATGCCTTTTCTTCTGCATCCGCTTTCATCCCACCCATAGATGGCGTGGGATTTCCCGCTATGAGGGCTTTGTAGAGATCCTTTATTCTACGCGTTCTGATCGGACCCTTTTGTGCCAATTAAGCCTCTGCATCTTTCATACTTTTGAAACATCTGGGTCTCACAATTCTAATATGCTATTAGCATTTCACAGAGCCGCTATGAGTTGTTAAATCACTGTAGACAGTTAGTCCTCCATGTAAGGCGCCAGGAAGTACGAGATGTTGGCATCGCCTATCTTGTACTCGAGCCTCATTGGTTCGCTCGACTTGAGCGAGATGTTTACGCTATTGCCCTGCGGGCATGACCTTACCATGTTTTCCAGGAATTCGAGGTTGAAGACGGCATCGGCATTCTTGCTGGCGTCGACCTTCTTCATTATGTCACCGTCCTTGTCATGAAGCTCTTCCAGCTCCCCGGAGTCGCCATGCGCACTTATGGCGAACTGATCCTTTGATGCCTTGAATGATATGTATGACGAGATCAGGCTTGCGTCCTTTATGATGTCCTTGAGCGGATCCCCGTTTATCTCGACGAACGCATCAAACTCAACGTTGGGCTCCTTCTCTACGCTCTTCTTGACGTCTATCAGCTGCAGCCTGTACCTTCTCCTGCTGTTTGGCCCTATGAATTCCATTGAGAGCTTCGACTCGACGTCCTTCATGACCAAGGATTCGTTGTCCCTGGTCCTGGACAGTATCTTGCTCAGATTCTCCAGGTTTACGCCTATACTGGCATTCTTGTCTATGCTGTATTTCGAGAATGAATTGCTGGGCATGAAGAAAGAGACCATGCTTATGCTCGACGGGTCCATCGCCTTCAGGCTTATCCCCTCCTTTGAGATGTTGAACAGACCTTCGTCAACGAGGCTTCCTATCGCGCCGATGCAGTCCCGCCAGTACTTCGCATTGTCCATCTTTATCTCGAACATAGAGTCTCCTCAAACTTATTAGAATAGATATTAATGATATCTAGCGATAAGAATATTAATGTATTTCTCGCCAGGCGACGCGTGGCGGCTATTGCGCGGTGTCTTTGTCGGTCTTATTGCCTGACTTCTCCATCGCGCGCCTGCCTTTTCTGATCGTGGCCTGGCTTGGCCTGTCGCGCATCTGTGCGATTCCCCTCTCAATGGTCGACTTCCTCAATCTTGCAAAGTAGAACGCGAGCATAACCACGATTCCGGCGGCAAGGGCGATGGAATATAGATAGTCTTCTGTGGCTAACTGCACTGCCGACTGCTGGGCAGCTGCGATCTGGCCTGTGACGTTTGCAGGCACCTGGGGAGATGAAGGCGGTGCCACTTCGGTGGCATTGGTTGCCGTAACATTACCTATCCGGCCCGTAGTTGCGTTTACATCACTTGCGCCGGCGAACTTGTATATCGCTGCAATTACCCAGCCTTGGAACGTGGAGATATTGACTGGTCCGCTTGCTGCTAGCGGCAGCTGCTGGTGCCAGATCGCATTGCCAACATGCAGGATTGCACCAGGGCCTACTGCGCCAGTAATGCGGTATGCGCTATATACATTGTAAGTGCTGGCATGTGCTGCAATGCTTAACATGGACAATGCGACTGCAGCACACTGCAGGATGAATATTGCCACAGAAACTTTTGCCACCGCACCCACCAATCTGCTTACCCCAGTTAAGAGTCAAACGTCAATGTTATTAAACTTTGGCACAGAATCACTCTGCCCAGATCAAGCGACAGTCTTCTCTACGCACGCGGCCGCAATGGCGGCACCCTCTGGCAGTGGCATCGCAGAGACCCGTGAACCGCGGAGCAGTAATCTCATATACACGGTAAATCCTGATCTCGCACCGCCCGCCTATTTAAATCTTGTTTGCATATGCTTGATGGGAATGCCGCGCCGAAGATGGGTTTTGTGATAGGCTTCGTATACTCCACCAAGAATGAGGCATCCAGGAACATGGGAGAATACCTGCTGCGAGAGCACGGATTTCAGGAGCTTTCAGAATCCATTTTCAGGAGCGGCAACATCGCCCTCTACAGGATAGACTCTGAGCTTGTCTACTACAACGCCATAGAGAATGCTGATCTTGAACTCGTATGCTTTCTAAGCTCGCACAGCAGTGCGCAAGGCATAGGCGCTTTCACTGTGCATCCGCTGGGGAACTGGAGTGGCGAGAACAGACTGGGAGGAGAGCCGATGAAGCTTTCTGTCGCGGCTCCGGGTGCGATGTTCTCAGTGCTCTCTGGTTTAGACAGGATAGAGAGCAGCCTGACCAAGACTTATGAAGCCACGCACCACGGACCGCTGCTGCGCAGGCCGTCCCTCTTCGTTGAACTTGGAGGCAACGACCATGTCAGGGCCGATAGGATGCTTGCAGGAAAGGTTGCCGAGGCCGCATACAATGCAGTTGAGAATGATCCCGAATACAGAAAGGTGGTGGTAGGCATAGGCAGCATGCATTATCCGGCAAAGTTTACCAGGCTTGCGCTTTTGAAGGGATACGCATTCGGTCACATACTGCCAAAGTATGCCATTATGAATGCCGACGGTAGCAGCAACATAAGTATGCTTGAACAGGCCTGCTCTGAATCTTCTGAGCAACCTGAGGCCGCGGTGATTGAGTGGAAGAGCATGAACGCTGCGATGCGCAGCATAGTAATAAGGAAGCTTGATGAGATGGGATTGGAATATGAAAAGGTATAGCGTAGCGGTCCTTCTTGGCCTGATCATCTTCTCAGGCAGCGCCGGCGCGCAGTACTACTGGTTCCAGACGGGCGCCTCCGCCAGTGCGGCCACATACAACAATGGGGCTGGAGTGTCGATACGCACCGTGACGCAGAACCCTCAGAGCGGCTCGTTCGGCTTCTGGGTTGGGGAGCTGCTGCAGGATGGAGCCTTTGTGCAGATGGGATACCTGGTCGAGAATGCAAGCGGCTATTATCCCTCCTACTGCAGCCCTATGAACTGTACTGACACAGAGAAGCTAAATGCCGGAGATGCCGAGTGGTTTTACGAGTACTTTCCCAATTCAGCTACCAACACGTTCCTTGGCGCAGTTGGGCCCGATGGCTCGGCAGGACAGGACGGAGCACTGAACACTTACCAGTTCTACAGCAAGGGCGACGAGTGGTACTTCCTGCTGAATGGGAATGTGGTCGGCAGCGTGCTGCTTGGCTCTGGCAGCTCAGGCGGCAACGGTCCGGTCGCCTTCGCAGAGCTTTCAGACAGCGCCTATCCTAACAGCGTAATGCATCCTGTTAACTTCTATAACCTGACAGACTATGTCAACGGCGCCTTCAGGCCTGTGGAATACGGCTATGCCTACATAGGATACGGCGTCTCCAGTGCGACAGGCTACCAGAACCCGTACGGAATCGAGGAGCAGGCCAATACCGTAAATAATTTTGTCGTGGGCTCTGGCCTTCCAAGGCCGTCCAACAATACCCTGCTATGGAGCCTGGGCTACGATCTTAGTATAAATTCAGCATACGCAATAGAGAACAGCACAGTCCAGTATTCGGCTTATTCGATAACAGGCATCTCTGTTCCAAAGGTATATTACATTGGCAACGGTACCCGTGCGGTCTTCAAGGGCTGGAAGGGAAGTGGCATAGGCTCCTACACAGGCACACAGAACGGCACTGATATTGCGCTCGATGGCAACATTAGCGAGACCGCAATCTGGCAGCTGGAGTATTACTTCAACGTCAGCTCGGCGTACGGCAACGCCATCGGCAGTGGATGGTATGCGGCCAATTCAATCGCGGCCTATGGCCTGGAGCAGGATATCGTGAACGTCTCCGACGGCTCCAGGATGGCCTTCACAGGCTGGAGCGGATTGCCAAAAGGCGCAAATGGGACGGTGACAATCGACGCGCCAAAGAGCATTGCAGCACAGTGGCAGAGGCAGTTCTATGTCAATGCTACCGCTGACTATGGAAACGTGAGCGGAGGAGGATGGTATGCAAACGGCTCGATGGCGAATCTTACCGTGCTAGATCCTGTAGAGAACCTCAGCGGCTCCCACAGGCTGGCATTCTACTCATGGAGCGATGGTGCAGGCAACAGCACGGTGAGCGAGAGGATTACTGCGCCGACCACCATGCATGCGGACTTCAGGAACAAGTACCTTGTGAGCTTCGATGGGGAGAACGAGTACGGAGACAGGATCGGGCCGGTCTTATTCAGTCTGGACGGCAGGCAGGTGGGCAGCAACACCTTCCTATATGCGGGGCAGAACTATACTATAACAGGTGCGTATTACAACGGCGTTGATATGACACTGAACACTACCCTGATGGTGAATGGCACGGCCTCTGAGACTGTGAAGCTGCCGGTATACAATGTCGAGATAATGACCTATGATGTCTTCGGGATACCGGTGAATGCGTCTGCCACCCTGGAGATGCCAAACGGGTCATCTGTATCCGATTATTCGGGCAGCAGCGGATACATAGTAGTTCCTGACGTGCCATACGGCGAGCTGAACGGCAAGCTCGACTATCTGGGAAGTGTGGAGAACGTTGACACTCAAGCAGGCAAGGTTGCGAAGGTTGTCTTCGTGTCGCAGACGGACCTTGAAGCTTTCGCGGCTGCCATCATCCTCGCAGCAGCGTTCTACATCGCCTCGGCAAGAAGGCATGCCAGGCTTGGGAGGGTAAAGAGGTAGCCTAGGAAACCCTTTTATTCCTTGTTTGCCAATGTTAACTGATTTGATGAGGGTCGCACTTCTAATAACGCCGCGCGATTTCAAGGATGAGTCAGTAGCCGCTACCAAGCAGATCCTTGAGAAATGGCATGTGGCTGCGATAATAGCCTGCTATAGCATGGGCGAGTGCACGGGATACCACGGTGCGACATACAGGCCTGAAATCAACGCGGAGAAGCTGGATCCGGAGGAGTACGATGCGCTGGTCATTATAGATGGCCAGGGCGTAGACCTTTACAAGCTGCCTGATTACCGTCCGCTGCTGGATACAATAAAACTGTTCCACAGCAGGAATAAGCTTGTCGCAGGCATAGGCAATGCGGTCAAGGTGCTGGCAAGGGCAAACATCATAGCCGATGCCAAGATAGCGCTCCCCAACGCTGATGACGTCAGGAGGTTTGTCATGCTTTACAAGGGAGTTCCGTCTAGGAATTTTGTTGAGCTTGACAAGGGCATACTCACACTAAACACTGCAGATTCTGAAGGACTGGCCGAGTTCGGCCAGGCACTTGTCGAGGGATTGGGCGTCAAGTAGGCCTCCTCTTCCTGTAAAAGATGTGGTTCTCGTGGCCGCATTCGCACTTGTATGAGAGGTAGCCCTTGCTCTGCACGAGCCTAACCGTACAGTTCCTGCCTGGTATGAGCGTGCTGTTGCACTTGGTGCAAGTATATTTCCTGAGCCTGGCCTCGGTAGGTATCTTGTAGTGGCTGGTTATGTGCCGTGCAAGGCTGATATATCGCTTTGCGAGCTGGTCTCGCCCGCCGCTCTTATAAGTCCTGTCGTAGGCGAGATCGAGCAGCCGCTGCACCCTCTCCTGCGCGACCCTCTTCACCGTCTTGTTGTCATGCATCAGAATCAGTCAAATCTCTACGGACAGCTCGTTGCCGTTTACCTCCACGCGATATGAATTGATATCGCTGACCCATGGAGTGTTCTCATTCGCTTTTCCCGTAGCGATATTGTAGGCGCCGCTATGCCACGGGCAGATGATCTCATTTCCATCTATTGAGCCCTCGTTGAGAGGGCCGCCCTCGTGGGTGCAGACAGCATCAAGCGCATATACCCTGCCCTGCAGCATGAGCACAACCAGCATCTTTCCGTTTACCTCTTCACCGGTAACCATGCCCTCTTTGAGCCTATCCAGCGTGATATTCAACTTCTGCAATGCCATGTAAATCAAACATAAATTGCCGCGCACCTATAAAAACTTGCTGTTGGAGATTTCAGTTCTGCCCCGCTGATTGTCTAGCAAGTAATCATCATCAGGCGCTCGGCCTTCGGCTCTTAGGAATTCTTCGGCATTGTCTTTCAGCTCCTTTTTGTGAGTGTGGACATCGGCTGCACGGTTCTGCCAGGCCCGAAGGGATGTGTGGAGATTCCGCACAAATGCGCCTGTAGGATGTATTATCCCGAAATAAGGTTCTCTCGGTAAACGATAAATTCGTATACGACGAAGAGACCATTATGAGGACACTAAATCTAGGCCAAGTTCGATGGATAATGAGAGAAATGAAGAAAGGGGACTTA
>JAKAVK010000005.1 GCA_021817325.1 Microcaldota archaeon
CATCCGTCAAATGAGGTAGGAACTGCATTTGTGCCTATCGGTGCCTCGCCGCCGTAGCAGTATGGGGCTGAAAGCTGCGATTCTGCAGCCACGAGGATATTTGGATAAACCCCTGTGCCACCGGTAATGCTGCACGAGGCGCTGTACCTGTCGCAGTATCCTGGGCCTACGTTCGCAAGTCCTACAGATGCCCATGGCCAGCCCTGTGCGTTCTGCGCATCATATGCTGTGCCCGCATCGCAGTTCTCTCCGGTATAACCTGTTGGCATGTTCTGGCAATAGGCGCCATTTGGATTTGACCCGGGGCCGCTAATCGCCCCATTCGTACCTGCCGGTTCCTGGCCTGTCAATATGTACGTACCCCAGTAGCAGAAGTCATGCGGGTTCGGTATGCCGCCGTAAGGCGAGTATGGGCCGTTGGGGCAGACGCCAGTTCCTCCTCCACCGCTCTCGTATGCCAGAACCTGGTTATAGCCCCACGTGAACTCGCATGTTGGATTGTCCTGCCAGAGTCCTGTACAGCCGGAAGGCGGGTTGGCCGCAGGCGAGCAAACTCCTGGATTCTGATTTCCAAGGTATCCTACGCAGCTTGCGTCAGGGTTCAACGTGCTCTCCTCCTGTGCTATGGAAATTATAATTGCAAGCTGCACGCCCCTAAAGCCGGCATCGTATGCACAGGCATATACCTGGTCAAAAGTGAGCAGGCCCGCGGTATCGGTGTTAGGGCACGTGACTGTCGGTACAGTTCCAGGGCCGCTTCCGGTCGTTGTCTGGAAGATGTCCTGTTGTATTACATTGCCGCCAAGGAGTGCAGAGGCCCTGTCGTTTGCATTGCTGCTAGCGATGCTGTAGCTGCCTCCGCTTGCGATTCCTGTTGTACCTCCTGCGCCGCCTCCGATCCCTCCAGTTGCGTCTCCTCCATTGCCCCCTGCTGCGTACGCGACAAGCGATCCATCTTTGACTATTGCCGAGCTGCCTCCGCCTCCTCCCCCGCCCCCTCCGCAGCCTGTGCCACAGATATAATATCCACCCCCTCCACCTCCTGCATAACCTGCTCCCCCACCGCCTCCTCCTGCCCCACCGAATAAGCTCGGGCCGTTACTCTGCCCGCCTCCTCCTGCGCCGCCTGCATAGATCTGCAGCACATCACCACCTGAGACAGAAAAGCTGCCTGACGCTGATAATGCATTCTGCCCTCTGAATTGCCCTGCGCCACCGCCGCCTCCGCCGTACATAATGTAAGTTACGGTTACAGGCGACGTGACGGTGCTTGGAACTGTAATAGTAGTATAACCTGCGCCTCCTGTCTGGATGCTAGGATTTGACGGATCTACAGTACCGCCGACAAAAAGAGCACTGACCCCTGGGCCCAGGCAGTCGGTGCTGCCACTGCACGTTAGCGTTACCGACCCACCTTCCCCTCCTATACCTGCTGGTCCATCACATCCTGCGCTGCCTGATGAGCCGCCAAGGCCCCTCCAGCCGTTGTCGTTGCCACCGGACATCACCGACGGATTTGATACCGATGGGCTTCCTCCACTGCCGCCGTAGCCACCTCCTCCCCCGCCCCCTCCGCATCCTGAGCTTCCCCCTCCGGATGCACTGCCGCCGTAGCCGCCGTAGTGTGCGCCGCCCCCGCCCCCTCCGCCCGCGCCATTGCCTCCATAGTACAGCGGCGTGCCGAACAGGCCGCTTGCACCGCCAGAGATTGTGCCGCCAGGAGCGCCTCCGCAGCCGCCAGGATAGCCGTTGCTTCCGGATGTCGTACAGGTTGACTGTATAGGTGGTGGAGGCGGAGGTGGGGATGCACCGCCCGCGCCTAACTGGGTATCAAGCAGCGAGAGCGGCAGGGGGTATCCGCTGCCTATCGTGGTATGGTTTGTAGCATCAACGGTGTAGTGGGCTATGGCGTTGGGCTCGTAAACGACCTGCATCGCGTACGGCATGAGGCCATGCTGGTAGTCAACGAAAAAGAGGTCAGGTGTGTTTATCATAGTCGGATCCAGCCGGTTTGCCGGGTAGTTGTAGTTGTACGGACTGTATATATCATAGCTCATGTTCATGGATATGTTGCCCTGTGGCTCTGTGGGAACCGAGAGGTTGTAATCGTAGGTGAAGTAAGGCAGGACATCGGTATAGAACTGCTGCCCTCCTGTCTGTCCAAGCGTAGGCGGGTTGCTCCACTCCTGCCTTGGGATTGGGGTTGTGATGAACTGCACACCAGCATTCTGTATGTTCCCCGCAGACGCTATAAGCGTGTACTTGTAGGTGTAGTCGCAGGTGAAGATATAGTTGCCAACTTCCACCGGGGGTCTGTCATAGGGTAGCGTGCCGACGAAGGTGGCAGTCGTAGATGGCTTTGCCTCGAAGTCCGCTATCACTGCATACCACGACCACAGGCCGCGCGTGACATTGTTCTTCTGCTGGTTGAAGACATCTTGCCATGACGAGTAGTCGTTGGAGACGCTGTTGTCCACCATCGGTGAGTAACCTAGATCTGTTATGACCAGGCGGCCTGCATTATTCACCTTGAACTGGCCAAGTGAGGCGGTCGCAAATGTCGATGGCGTATAGGAGTAACTTGTAGAAACCGAGTAGGTGGTGATCAGGCTGCCAAGAGTGTTGCGCCCGCCTGTGCACGCGTCTCCTGCAACGTTCCCTGCAGTAGGCACGGTTCCGCTCTGGTCCTGGTACATATACTCTGCATCTTCAGGATACGACTGCGGGAAGCTCGGGCACGTAATCATCCATCCGGCATTCTGGTTGTTGTATGCCCCGGCCTGGCTTGTCTGCGACACCGGGCTTGTTGCGCCAGCCTGCGCACTCGATATCGGGCCTCCGCCGCTGCTGGGATACGTGATTAGCGTCGTCGTAGGCCCTGTTATTGTAAATGATTGGGCATAGGAGATAGTCGCTACCATAAATAGTGCTATTATCGCAATTGCGGCTTTCAACCCATTACCCATTGTTTGCCATCCGTCATCCAAGTGACATAACCTTGTTGTACTGCTGATTATTTATACGTTTTCTTGAGAT
This sequence comes from Microcaldota archaeon, assembly GCA_021817325.1. Classification (GTDB taxonomy): domain Archaea; phylum Micrarchaeota; class Micrarchaeia; order Micrarchaeales; family CABMGC01; genus JAKAVK01. The sequence continues at coordinate 3,037 of JAKAVK010000005.1, forward strand.
CTATTCCCTTTAAATCAGAGTCATGAGCTCTGGTTGTAGTTTATCTTGAATATCTTGCTGTCGGCGTTCTGATAGACCAGCTGAAGTGTCGCGATCTTGTTGTCCCATGGGCACTGGGCAGTGCTGCACAGGAAGAGGAACTTGAACATGTTGCTGTTTGCCAGGCCGTTATTAACTGCATACGCCTGCGTTATGTTTACCGGAGCGCCCTGCCTTGGTATGCCTGAATACATCATAAGCAGCGAGTAGCTGGTCTGCGAGATGTTGGGTATTGCCGTCTGGTTTATCACCTGCATCTGCCCGCTCGTCTGGTTGTAGAATATTACCTGCCTGAACTGGTTGATGCCCATCTCCCTTCCCGTCGTCTGGTTGAATACTGCAAGCAGCGCGCCTATCCCGCGCGTGCCGTTGAGGTTCTGTATTACCAGGCTGCCAACGGCAATTTCGGTGCCCTGCGGACCGCTCTCAAACTTGATGTTGACTGCGTTTGCAGTCGTGTTCTCTGAAAAGCTGAGGAACTGCACATAGGTGAAGTTGCTAGGGTTGTAGTTGACCTTGGCCTGAGCCTCGGTGAGTATGCCGCTTGTCTCCTCCATCCATGTGTTCCTGACCAAAAGATAGTTGGGCTTCCCGTTTATCGGTCCTGTCAGGAATCGCGGATCGGGGGAGGAGTTGAAGAGCCACGCCGCAAAGGGATCAGCCTTGGTGTAGTTCTGCGAACCGACACTGTCAGTCACGCTGGTCCTGTTGGCGACCCCCTCCACCACGCTGCCATCTGGCCAGAGGGTAAGGACCACACTATTTGACGGGGTGTTGTTCTTCATCCAGTTCAGCGCCTGGAAGAACAGCGGGTTTATGCCATCAGCCTGCACAAGTCCTGCCGTGTATATTACATTATAGTATAGCAGCGCGAATATGAAGATCCATACAAAAGGCAGCCACCACAGCTCCATTCCCTTCAGGTAGGCGAGCAGCAGTCCCGCAACGCATATGCCGACAAGAACCACCGAGGCTGGTATCAGCATCCAGAACAGGGCGAGGTCAGAGGCCAATGGCTTTGTCTGCATGTAGATAAAGGCGATAGAGAAGGCAAGGACAAGTGCCCAGGCCGCCAGCTTAAGGTTCTTTGAGCCTGCGGCATAGGAGAAGATCAGCAGAACGAATGCGCCTACGCCGAATAGGATAGGCACATTCCATGATGCCGAGGTGGGTGAGGTTATTGCATCTATCTGAATGGCCACGCTCCCCGCTATCACAAGCGCAAGCAGCACTGCAGCCATCGCTCCGGGAACGCTCCTTCCTTGTTGCTTTATGTATGCCACAAGCCAGTAGAGCGTATACGCGCTGAAGATCGCAACTGGTACCGATATCAGCGAGTTGAACCTTATCGCGTGCATCTGCAGGTAAATTGTTATTGCGTAATAAGAGATCAGTGCAAGCAGTGCGGCATCAAAATCAAACCTTATTCTTGCGTTTCCGGAGAAGAAGCCGCCCGAGTCGTATACTCTCATGAAGAGGTAGATGCCGAGCAGGAGCACAGCGAATACGTAGAATAGGTTGACGTGGCCTGCGACGTATGAAGCGGCCAGAAGAATGATCATTGACGGGGATGCATATATGCTGTTTGCAAAGCTTGCATAAAGGAAGCTGGGCGTCGGCGGTTGCAGTTCCTGTATGGTCTGCGAGAAGTTTGACTGGCTGTGCGATCCTGCCGTAGTTATAAATCCGTTGCCCACGAAGACTGCGTATATGAAGGAGCTGAAGACCACAACTATAACGATGACAGCCACGATCGTATATATGGCAAGAATTGCAAGGCGCTTGTACCACCTGTCAACAAGCTGGAAGAACTGCTGCCTGTAGCGCGTAAGCATGTACGCTATTGCCCAGAAGAGCAGAAATGGCAGGTAGAGAAGGAAGAACTGCAGGCCTGTGAACGTCTGCGGCACTGCCATGTTCCCATTCAGTATGAGTGCGCTCACCATCAAGAACCAGATGAAGAGCGAGAGGACCACATACTTGCTGTCCTCTATAAGCTCCTTCCTGTCGAAAGCGAAGGCAAAAAGTACTACCGCCCCAAGAGAGACGATGTAAACCACAGTTGCAAACGGCGCCCCGTTCCAGACAAAGTTGCTCAGCGCCAGCGAGATTGCAGCAAGCATCGCAAAGGCAAGCTTGCGCCCTGCGCTCTTGCTCCTGTATATCTCTACGAGGGCCACAAGGGCAAGGATGAGGAAGATAGTGATGAAACTGTCCCCCCTATATATCAGCGCGCTTGTCCTTGCCTGGTCGCCTCCGCTAAGCGCCATGAAGAACATGACAAGTATGCCAAATAGCTTGTCCTTGCTAAGATATCTGGAGAGCAGGTATGCGCCCAGTATGTCAAGAAGGCCGAATACCCATGCGATGTTTCGCTCTATGGTGTAGTAAGAGACACCCACGAACCTCAGGAAGAAGTAAGGCAGCAGCGTGGTCCAATAAAGCCCGAACGGCTCAAGCACAGGGGTATGGCCGGGCCAGCCAGAGATGCTGAGCGTATGCGGTATCACGAAGCCGTGGTTCACTGCGGCTCTGATAACCGAATAGTGGTAGAAGCCGTCAGGCTCGTAGAAGCCGTAGTACTGGAGCATGCTCGTCCTGAAGTATACGCCTACGATCAGTATCAGGATTGCAACTGCGATAAATGCAATGTTAATCGGCGTAAAGTGGGACCTTATGCCTTGTCTGCCTCCTGCATGCGCATGCCCTTCTTCCTTCTGGTGCGCGCCCTCGGCGTGATGCATCGTGTGCACGTTATGCTCCAAGCGTACCAACTTATACTACACTGATGAACTTCATGCCGCCTGCCGCAATCAGGGCGGTAGGGCTGGCATCTCCACAAATATACCTCTATCTATGAACGCGAATATTTATTAAGTATTATATGAGCTTTCAGGCACTGCGAGGCAGTGGCCAATCCGTGCGTCGGCCTGCCCAAGCAGAAGGCAAGTGCACATCGATACATGACTACCCACCGAAGCGTGTTTAAATAATAGTCACTATATTAAGATTTAGTTTTAGGTGGTATGATGAAGAAACATGCAGTAGGTGTCATCGGGCTTGGCAAGATGGGGAAGAACATAGCGATGCAGCTCATCAGCAAAGGTTACGAGGTTGTGGCATGGAACAGATCACCTGCACCCCTCGAGGAGGTCGTGGCTCACGGAGCCAGGAAGGCGGCAACGTATAAGGAGTTGGTGGAGAAGCTGGGGCATCCGGCAGTTGTCTGGGTCATGCTGCCTGCAGGAGAGGTGACAAACGACGCAGTAAGAGAGCTCTCGGATATCATGGGCAAGGGCGACATCCTGATAGACGGATCAAACTCGGAGTACACAGCTGCAATCTGGCAGAACGAGGTGCTTTCAAAGAAGGGCATAGAGTTCCTTGACGCAGGCTGCAGTGGAGGACCTTCCGGAGCGCTGCACGGCATGTCGATAATGGTCGGTGGCGAGGAGGGCACATTCAGAAAGATGGAGCAGCTATTCAAAGACGTAAGCGTCGAAGACGGCTATGCATACATGGGACCGTCCGGATCTGGCCATTTCGTAAAGATGGTGCACAACGCCATAGAATATGGCATAATGCAGTCAATAGCAGAGGGAATGGACCTGCTGGCAAATGGGCCTTACAAGGAACTGGATCTTGGCTCGATCTCGCATGTCTGGAACCACGGTTCAGTAATACGCGGCTATCTAATGGAGCTTACCGAGCGCGCGCTCAAGAAGGATCCGAGGCTGGGTTCGATCAAGCCGTATGTCGATGACACCGGCGAGGGGAGATGGGCATCACAGACTGCCATACAGTTCGGGGTGCCGTTCACTACGATCTCGCATTCGCTGTACGAACGCTTCTCATCCAGGTCTGAGTACAGGTTCAACCAGCGCCTGCTGGCTGCGCTGCGCCACGAGTTCGGGGGCCATGAAGTGAAGAAGGAATAATGAGTGGAACTATGGCAATACGCATAGGTGCTGTGGGTTTTGGCCACTGGTTCAACAGGCTTTACGTAGGCATAGAGAAGACCAACGGCAGGATAGTTCTTGCAAAGGTTCTTGGGGTCGGAGGCATAGAGAATAAAATAGAGCGCATGCGTGCAATCGGCCTGGGGGAAGAGCATTACTACAGGCTTGAGCCGCGCAAACCGATCCCCGATGAATTCTTCGATGGCATAGACGTGGTCCACATCTCTGACCCTAATGAGTACCATGCAGAGCAGACAAAGCAATCGCTCGCGAAGGGGAAGATAACGATAACCGAGAAGACGTGGGGCGTCACGAAGAGGGAGTTCGACGACGTAGTCAGTTACATAGAGGACAACGGCATGCAGAAAAAAGCATACCTCCATCTGCACTATCTCAAAAAGACGCTCACGAAGAACCTGCCTAACATGCTCGATGAGTATGTACCACGCTACGGCAAGATAAAGGACGTGGCTGCCACATTCTTTGAGTCGGTAACCGCAGACGACATAAAGAGGAAGGGGTGGCTCTTCTCCAGCCAGAGCGGCGGTCTCTTCATGGACTGGATACATCCCTATGAGATAATTTCTGCCGGTGCGGGTGCGAGCGGAATGAGGCTGGCCGATGTAAGGCTCTATATCGTAAATCCGGACTACGACGCGGACAACCCGACCGGAATAGAGGCACGCGTCGCATTAAGCGGCAGGAATTTCTCGCCAGGTGCATCGGCCGCCATAAGGGTCGCAAAGGGTGCAAAGACACTCAAGAAGGCTGTGCGCCTCAATTTCGAGTCTGGTGCCTATCTGGTCCTAAATTATATAGGTGCCGAGATTGAGTTCACGTCCAAGTCAAGGGGCTCGTGGCAACTATTCAGCAGCGAAAACAAGATGATCGATTCCGGCGAGCCTACGGGCCCGAATGCATCTGAATTGCTCGCAGCCGATATAATCAGGCTGCACAGCGGCGAGGCTGTTGGCATTGGGATAAGCGAGGCGAAGAGGATATACGCTCCGCAGTGGGAGTACCAGGAGATGGCAAAGGAGAGGAGCCTTATCTCAGATGCAGCACAGGTTGAATTGTTCTGCGACGCGGCCCTGCGCCTAGAAGCATGATCAGCGCCTTGCCTTGCTTATTAGGTGCCTGACTATGTGCTCGGCTGGATTTATCCCTGTGGCCTCCCTGAATGCCTGCCATTTGATTGAAGGATTGGTCTCGAGTATGACATAGCCGTCCTTAGTCTCTGCTATGTCAACGCCGACATAGTCAAGGCCGAGGACCTCTGCAGCCTTAACCGAGAGCTCCTGCAATTCGGCATTCAGCCTGGCCGCCCTCGCGACTGCACCCTGCGCTACGTTGCTCTTCCATGTCTTTCCCCTCCTGTACTCAGCGCCTATCGCCGCATTCCCTACCACAATCACCCTGTAGTCTCCGCCCCCAATCTTCTCTAGGTACCTCTGCACATAGATTGGTTTGTTCAGGTTTACTAGATAACTGAACGTATGCATAGCAACATCAGGGTCGTCAAGCTTGAATACGCCCAATCCCATCGAGCTGCGCAGGGGTTTGACCACGACGCTGCCAAATTCCTTCGCCGCATTGTAGCTTATCATGAAGTTCTCGCTTGAGACCGTATCAGGGACGGGAAGCCCATTGGATGAGAGGAATGCAAGGGCAGCGAGCTTGTCGCTTGCTGCCAGCCATTGCATCAGGCTGTTTACAACAGTAATGCCGTTCATCTCAATTGCGCGCACTGCCCAGATCCTGTGGCTGAACTGCTCATAGTCCTTTATTATGCCAAGTGTCCTTAGTATCGCACAGTCGATGTCTATCCTTCTCGCACCTGGTAACTGGAAGAGCTGCACGCCATTTTCAGTCATAGACACTCCAACGGTATCGATATGGATGTCAGTTGCATGGTGGCCCTGCCTCTTTATCGCACTCTCCAAATCGGCAGTCTCCTTCGAATCTCCGCCTTCGGCAGCCCGCGCCCTGATGAGCCCAACGTCCATGCGCATCAACAAATACTATGGCCTTACTTCACCTTGCAGGTATAATAAATAGCCGCATCCGAGTGCATCATGCGCGTCTTAAGGCGCAGGCCCCAGCCAATTCCTGCCTCCATTGCAACGGCGTGCCATCTGCTTGTGGCGCCCTGTGCTCTAACCCCCTATAGCGCCTTACCAACGAGTATCGCAGCCGTTATTATGAACGAGACTGCAAAATTGTCATCAAGGCCCCATGGTATGCTCTCTATCACCGCGGCCACAAGTCCTACAAGGAATGAGACCGGCCCGACAACTGGGAAGGCGATGAGCGATGTGCTCAAAAAGTAAGCAAATGTGCCCCCTATGCTCTTTGACCTGTTGTACGGGAGCCTCGGACTCCTTACCGCCATGCCTATTATGGTGGCAAGCGAGTCTCCTATGAACATTGCCGCGAATATGATTATCATGGATGGCGGATTCAGGAATGATGCAGCTACGAGCGAGCCCATCGCAAGCCACAGCGCCCCGTTGCCAAGCGTGGTCTTCTTCCTCTCAAGGGAGTAGATGAGCCTCGAGAGCCCGTTCCTCCTGTAGAGCCTTGCATAATTTATCAGGATTACGCCCAGCAGTATGGTCAGGATCAGTACCATTCCAGAGATATCTGCCCTGACCAGATAGAAGAGAAGTATGAAGAATGCACCGGCTGAGAGCTGCAGCACATCCCTCCTCGCCTCAAGCATCTTGCTGCCGTTCCTCTCTCCCCTCAGGCCCCTCATCATCGCAACCTCATCCATGGCGCCTATAAGCATAGCCTGCGCAATGAGCCTGTAGCCAAGACCCAGCGAGGCGAGCACAAAGAGCACGCCGAGGGCTATGTAAACCAGGCTTATCCTAGAACCGTAGCTTATCAGCATGCCGTTAAAGATCAGGATCCCGAGGACCAGCTGCAGTATCATATGCAGGGAGAGGCCCTCTACGGCAAAGACTGCTATTCCAAGCAGTACGAATCCGCAGAGCACGAATGCATCTTTCAGCCTGTTGCGCTGCCTGTCTATTGCAAACCTGTTGAAGAGGAGCAGGGCTACAACGAAGTACGCACCTGCAAACGCGATCTCGCCTACAAGCAAAAAATCACACAATGTATATTATCCATGTGGCTATCACAAAGCCTCCTGCAATGACAAACGGGACAACGTACTTCAGCATGCGCAGCGCATCCTTGCTGGCCCTGACCAGGCGCTCTTCGCTGCCGCTGCCCCACACCCTGAAATTGCCCACTCGTATCTTCCCATACGCGCAGCTAACCGGCTCCATATTGTTTATGGCCTCGATGAACAGGTCATCAACTATCGGAAGCATCTGTTCAAGTGTAGTGCGCCTGCCCATTGCATTGCTTGCGGAGAGGGCTATGGTATTCACGTGGTGGGTGTCGGTTGTATACACCTCGATCTCGATCCCGAACTTCTCCCGCACATGCGCTATTAGCCCGTCGCGGAAGTAAGGGAGCATGTTGTTGCCGTCAAAGTAGAGCATGCCAAACTTCCTGCTGCCGAAAGAGAATATGCCAACGCTTGTGTAGCCGTTGCCTATGTCCTTGTTGTATTTCAGCATCTTCAGTATCTGCAGCGATGAGGAGCCGAACCTTATGTCACCCTCTCTCACTTTTGCCCTCGTGCCCCTGTGTATCGCATCCTCATACTGCTGCACGTATCCGGAGCCCTTGTATATGCCCCTCAGCTCTTCCTTCGGGGCCGTCTCCCACCTCGCATTGTGGGCATCGACAAGTATGACATTGTCCCCGTCCTTTCCTGCGGCCTTCTCAAGGCTAATGCCGACCTCCCTGTCTATGTCCTCAGTGACGAGGGGCGCCTTTGTCAGGGTCAGTAGGCTTGTGCCGTTTATCCTGATGTTTATGGCCCTGCACGGTCCGCTCGAACCGATACTTATGGTGCCCCTGGCCTTTCTGAAATCCGTGCTGGATATTCCGTCAAGAAACTTGTCCACTTGCTTCTTGAGATTCTGCACCTGGTTGGCGCTTATAGGGTTGTCGTTGATATTGACTGCACCGTGCATCACAAAAGGAGTGGCGCCATACTTCTGCTTTATCATGCTGCCCAGCATCTCAGTGGTGACACTGCCGCCCACATACGCAAACGGGCCGTAGTGTATGTCAGGCTTCACGAAGACCGCTTTGTACCTCCTCTTCGCCCGCAGTGCGAGGACGTCTACGCTCACCTCCCTCTTTACTCCGCCGTCGCCAAGCAACTCGGCTCCCGGATTTACGTCGAAGAGCCACTGGCTGACCATCGCAGTGAAGATCGCTATCCCGCTTATGTCCAGTTGCTTCTTCGAGGGCCTGTCGAGAAGGTAAAGACTGAGATATCCTATCGCAAGGAAAACTATCATTCCGGAGTAGAGCTTTATCAGAAGCGTGTCGATAGGCACGCCTATTCCGAAGAGGAACTTGCTCAGCGGTATGTACATGAGAACGTTGATGACCGGCTGGAACGTGGCAAAGAGTATCGCGCCCCTCCTATGGCCTATCGCCACCCTGTCTATGAAGAACCAGTACCCGTATATAAGCGCGTTGAATGCTATCAGGAAGACATATGCCAGGGTGTGATTGCCAAGCAGCGCATAGAGCGCAGAGGCCACAACCATGCCAATGGCGTATGCAAGCGTTATGGCCAGCGTTGCAAACATCGCATGCTTTATCTGCAGCTTCCTCTTGACAGTCTTGAGCAGCATTCCTGTCAGCAGTGCAGGTATGCTCACAACCATTATACCGGTACTGATGCCGGCAAGTGCGTAATAGAGGTAATTACTGTAGGCCGGCGCATGTATTATGAATGTTGAGACGAGGCCTGCTCCGGCGCCTATTATGACAAGTATCAATGCTAGTATCGTAGCGTGCGGGGCGCGCAGGTTGAAATAGTGTGTATACTTGGTGACATCCATTCTCTGGTCGGCCATGGAAGCACTTATCTGCCAAACCTTCTCTGCCGCGTGCTGTAGTCCTCCAGCGCCAGCTCAAGGTCGGTCTTCGTGAAGTCGGGCCAGAGCTTCTTCGAGAAGTAAAGTTCCGAATAACTGGACTGCCAGGGCATGAAGCCGGAGAGCCTCTGCTCGCCAGATGTCCTTATGATAAGGTCTATGTCAGGCACCTTCTCTGACATCAGGTAGCGGCCAAATCTCTCAGGATCAACGCTCTTCCCAGGGTTGTCCATCGCATACTGAGTCGCTGCATGGAGTATGTCGTCTCTTCCCCCATAGCCCATCAGCACGTTTATCACGCGCTCGCTGTACCTCATCGTTTCAAGTTCCAGCTTGTGAAGCGAATCCATCAGTGCCTTTGGTATAAACATTGGATTGCTGATTATCCTTATGCGGGCCTGGTTGTCCTGAAGCTGTCTGAGTATCTTCTTATCAGTGGCAACCTTCTTGTAAACGCCGAACAGAGCCCTCAGCTCGCGGCTGTCGCGCTTGACGTTCTCGGACGAGAGCGCCCAGACGGTGATGCTGTTTATCCCGTAGTCCATGCACCACTCACTGAAGTCTATGAACTTCTTGACACCGCTGCTGTAGCCCTGAAGCACCGAGAGCTTGTGAAGGTGCACCCATCTTCTGTTTCCGTCAGGAATCAATGCAATGGTTTTCGGAAGAGCTCGTGGAGCCATCTAAATCAAACTCATAAGAACAGTAAGCTATTTAAATACAATCATGCCGGTTGCGGAACGTGCCTGTGCTCTCTTGATTAAGAAAGCCCCAGATATAACTTGGCATGATAAATATATATACTTTCTATTGGAACTTTTATCCTGTTACCATGGAGCAGGACTTAGCAATGATCAGGGATAAGATCCGTGCAATACCTGATTATCCGAAGAAGGGGATAGTCTTCAGGGACATAACGCCAGTCCTGAAGGATCCCGTCCTTTTCTCGCTTGCAGTCAGCAAGATGCAGAAGCTGCTCGAAGGGCTCAGCTTTGACTACGTGGTTGGGATAGAGTCGCGCGGCTTCATATTTGGCGCTGCGCTCGCCCATGCGATCGGTAAGGGTTTCATACCGGCAAGGAAGGAGGGCAAGCTGCCTTACAAGAAGATAAGCAGGAGTTATGCCCTCGAATACAGCACTGCGACTCTAGAGATGCACAGCGATGCCCTGGAGAAGGGCAGCAGCGTGGTCATCGTTGACGATCTCCTCGCAACAGGCGGCACGGCAAAAGCCGCAGCCGAACTCGTCGAGAGTCTGGGTGCCAGGGTCTCCGGATACGCCTTCCTGATAGAGCTAAGCGACCTTAAGGGAAGGGAGAAGCTTGCAGGCGGCAAGGTAATCTCCCTGATCAGCTACCATGGGGATTAGATGCGCAGCACGAAGACAAAATTTATAGCAACCTATGGTCCCAGAGTCGATTCCGATGCTCTTGCAACGCGCTTGATAAAGCGCGCCGACATACTCAGGATAAACACCTCGCACGGCGATGCTGACCAATGGCTGGGGTTCATTGACAGGATCAGGCGCTGCTCAGGCAAGGCAGACAAGGAGATCGCTCTGCTCGCCGACCTTCCCGGCCCGAAGATACGAGTGGGCAGGCTTGAGCATGAGGTGACGGTGGCCAGTGGCGACAGCATCGTGCTGGCGTACAGTAGCAGGCAGGATGCAGGCGAGATACCTTTAGCGCAGGACATATTCCCCCACGTAAGCGAGGGCGCGAACGTCTATATCGGAGACTACGGGCCGCGGTTGAGGATAGAAAAGCTCAGCGCAGAAAAGGTCATCTGCAAGGTCCTAAATGATGGCTCTATACGTAGCGGATCGGGGGTAAGCATAAGGGGGCTGTCAGGCAGTATTGCTCCGCCGACAAAAGAGGACCTTGAAAGGGCCCGGTTCGCATTGAAGAATGACTTCGATTTTGTGGCCCTTTCCTTTGTTACTTCGGAATCGGATATCGCAAGGTTCAGGCGCGCGGTTGGTGATGTCAGGGTGGTAGCCAAGATAGAGAGGAAGAGCGCAATTGACAACATCGCAGCAATAACCGAGGCTGCCGATGCCCTGATGGTTGCGCGCGGGGACCTCGCGTTCGATGTCGATGTGGAGATGATACCAATGCTTCAGAGGAAGATAATAAAAGCATCAAGACTTGCAAAGAAGCCGGTCATAGTGGCCACGCAGATGCTGGCCAGCATGGTCAGTAATCCCTCGCCTACAAGGGCCGAGGTCAATGACATCGCCAACGCAGTAATGAGCGGCGCAGACTGCCTGATGCTCAGCGACGAGACTGCGATAGGCAAATATCCTATTGAAGCTATGGACGTTCTGGCCAATACCGCAAGGTTTGCAGAAGAGGCGATCGAGCGTGACGTGCATTACAAGACCACTACCGCGGCGGAGGGAATGGCAGCTGCCGCTGCCGACATATCTGACAACTACAAGACAGAAGCCATATTCACCCCTACCCAGAGCGGAGCCACACCAAAGCTGCTCTCTGCCCACAGGCCCAATGCAGTCATAATCGCAATGTCTGCTGATCCAAGGGTAAGGAGGAATCTCAGCCTGTACTATGGCGTCGAGAGTACTGGGATAAGGCCGTACAAGACCGCGGACCAGATGTACAGGATAGTCGGGGATACGGCAACTGGAATGGGGATTGGCAGGTATATGGTGCTGTCAGGGACACCAAATGCCAAGGGTACAACAAATACGCTGTACGTTTCAATAGCAGACTAGTCCCTACACGCTCTGATTCTCCAGGATCGAGCGCAGGATCAGCATGAGATGGCCTTCTTCCTTCAATCTTCTGTATGAGTATGCGAACCATCTTCTCCCGAACGGAACATACAGTGCCACCTTGCTTATTCTTGCCAGCTGCATGGCATACCTGTTCCTTATCCCGTTAAGCATTGCATAAGTGACATCCCTCCTGTAGGACCTGTTCAGCAATTGCGCTTCGTCTATTATGCCCTGATCATGGGTTGCGATCATGAATCTCTTCGAGTGCTTGAAGAGGTACTTCATCAGTTCGTAGTAGTTTGCAGTTGTCTGCGTACGGGAACCGAAGGCTATCCTTCGGCTCTCTGTATATGCACCCTTGACAAGCCTTATGACCGCGCCGTCCCTGACAAGCCTGGCAAGGTCATCACCGCTCCTGCGCAGGTATGACTGTATGCATATGCCCACGCCTCCTCCCTTGAGCTGCCTGCGGTATAGTGCTATCGTAGGGTCGACATAGCGGTGCGACTCCATATCCATCCACACGAACACGTTGCCCCTGCGCGCAGCTCTTACAATCCTTGAGTAATTGCCTTCCGCGACTTTCCTGCCAATATCAATTCCCAGCTCTGTAGGCTTTAGGGATATGCTCGCATCCATGCCGTTCCTGCCTATTGCATCTATCAGCTTAAGGTAGGTCTCTACCGCGTCGTCGACCTCCTGAGGACTTTTAAGGTCTTCGCCAAGATAGTTGAATATTGCAGATGCGCCACCGGTATTTATCCGCCTTCCAAGAGCCACAGCGTCGCTTATTCCAGCGCCTGCTATCCACCTCCCTGCAACTGCCTTCTCTATCAGCCCGGATATGTCCATGTCATGGCCAGAATCTAAATGAATAACAAGTAATATATTCATGGCTGGACACTTTAGATGCCAGCTAGCAGTGCGTCAAGCTCCCTTCTGTTTGAGAACTGCCTGTGATTTGAGGCCTTCCTTAGCCTATTCATTATCCCAAGGCCCAGCCCCTCCTCGCCATATGATTCCGCTATTGCGAAATCAGCACCTGTTCTGTCTAGCTCTATTAGCCTGTCGAAGAGGTTGTGTGCGATGGCATCGTAATCTCGCCTGCTGCCCAGCCCGAGTACTATCGCATCCTTGCGCATTCGCCTGCAGCTTTCGTAGGAGCCTATGAATGCAAAAATCCCCTTCAATCCGGAGACCATGCGGGGAAGCTTTTCAGCCTTTCCGGTATATAGGAAGAGAGGCATGGCAGGAGCGTAATGGCGGTATTTCATGCCAGGGGCTATCGCCCTCTTGGATTCGGCAAGCCCCCGCGATGCCCTGCCGATCCTGATCCTTCTTCCGAATGCCCTCTCAAGCTCATTTACAGGTAACGCGCCAGGCCTTTGTAGCGCGAATGTGCGCAGATCCAGTATCGTAGACTCTATTCCTTTCATGCTGCTTCCTGAGTCTATGATGACATCCACCTTGCCGTCAAAATACATGAGCGCATGGTCGGCGTTTGTAGAGGATGGCTTCTTGGAAATGTTTGCGCTGGGCGCGGCTATTGGAGTGTTGCTTGCCCGTATGAGTGCGAGTGCGACCTTGTGGTCAGGCATGCGCATGGAGACCTCCTTCCTGCCCAGGCCCTTCTGCGCATCTACGACAAATGCAACAGGCCCTGGCCACAGCTTGCCTATCGCATCCTCATACCGCCTGGGAAAGCGCCCGACCCTCCTCGCCATCTCCATATCTGAAACATGTATCATCAACGGGTTGTCGGGCGGCCTGCCCTTCACCCTGTATATCTCCGCAGTCGCCTTCTTGTTATACGCATCGCAGCCTATTCCGTACACCGTCTCGGTTGGAAAGACCACAAGGCCGCCGCTCCTTATGGCTCTGGCTGCAACGCGTATCTTCGCGGCTTGTGGACGAGTCTCGCTGATTTTCAGAACTCTTGTCATAAAGACCAGCTTCATTAGGATAACAGCATAGTTATTATTATAGCCGACCGCAAAAGTAATTAGACCTGGATGCTTAATAACGCCTACATCCGGATTAGGGAAGCGACACTTTTTATCACACAGTGCCTCAGACGCCGTACGAGACGACTCTATCTTATTGTTAGTTGTTTTCCATAGTCAAAGTCGCGGTTGTTCAGAAACTTCAGCAGGCCATGGAACCACACCGGCTCCTGCGGATTCAAGTGCAACTATCTCTGCCGCAGTTGCGATAGCGGTGCCGGCATCCGGTCCGGAGCTTAAGGCAAAGATGAGAGCCTGGCTGGCCAATTAGAAGAAAGGGATATAAAGCATTGCCATGCAAAAAGTTATTAGTGAGATGATGGCAGGAATATCGGGCCCGCAGTCGCAGGCGGGAATACTGAGCTTCTATGACGCACCTGAGAAGGGGCCCAGGCTCAATGCCAAACTTGTCCTTATAGCAGTACTGGCATTCACGCTCATCGTCCTTGTGCTAGACCACTTCACCGCCCTGTGAGTAAAAGAACTTGGCGGGCATTATTATCAGGCAATGGCCAGAGAGGAAGGCCGTAAGAAATCAGGTGCCACTGATATCGCCATCGGGAATGGCATTCTTTCTTCCTTAAGAATATCAATGGTCATGCCAGTGTGAACACGTCCCTTTTCTTCTCGCTCACATCCCCGTTCTCGGAAAGCATGTAGAGCACAGCCCTCACAGCGTCCTCGTCCATCCTTGTCCTCTCAGCGATCTCGCTCACCTTACTTGCCCCTTCCCGAAGCTCCTTTATCACAGGGTCCGCCTTCCTGTCCATGAACGACCGCATGACTATGTAGAACTTCTTGTTGAAAGCGCGGGTGCCGAGGACCTGGCCTCTGCGTATGCTCTCCTCAAGCGACATCGAGACGCTTGAGGCCTCACCCTCAGTCTGCAGCACAATGTATCCGTTCTTCTCCAGCTTCTGCACGTTCTCGTTCGTCTCAGCAGGATGTAAGGTGGGAGCCGCGCCCCTGAACTCCGGTCTCTGGAATATTCTGGGAGCCTGCTGCTGCGGTCGGGGCGCTGGGGCAGCCTGCAGTCTCTTTCTCATCAGGAATCTATCGTAAATGCTCTTTGAGATGCTGTAGAGCTGGTTGTCGTCCTTCTCACTCTTGAATACCACGACAACCTTGCGCTTCACCAGCTGCCTGAGCGTCTCCTTCTCAGCAGGGTTGAGCATCGTTGCAACCTTCTCCGCGGTCCTTTCTGGATACCGCATCGTGTCGAGCTTCTTTAGAACTGCAATCTCCTCGTCGTTGAGTTCAGCTACCCTGCCGGAAGGTGCCTGCTTGTGCTCCGATGCCGGTTCCATTCTGGCTGCCTGCTGCTGGCTGCCGAGAAGCAGGCTTGTGACATCTGATTTCTTTGCGAACACAAATGTCTTTTCGCTGTACTGGAAAAACTCGATCTCATCTCCCTCGCTAAGGCCAAGGGTCTTTATGACATCGAACGGCAGATATATTGCCAGTTTGCTGTTGTATTTGTATATCTTGACCATGGCAAGACCAACCATTATATTATACTCTCCACCCAACTATTAGTAATGCAACATATAAATGCGTATGCAGGCTCACCGAGGTATGCTTCGCGAGATGACTTGAGGGCCGCAGCGCGGCCCAGGCGCCTGACCAGCTCAAAGAGGGACAATGGATCGGTCCTCATAATAGGTGGCAGCAGCGAGTACCACGGAGCACCGATACTGGCCGCACGCGCAGTTGCAAGCACAATTGCAGCGCTGAGGATTGGCACAGGCTACGCGGTCCTGTGCGTGCCTTCGTCAATAGAGCCATTTGCAAGAAAGCTGTCACCAAACACCATAATACGGGCTGTTGGAGAGGGCCACATAGGGAGAGATGCCCTTGCGAAACTAAAGGAGAGCATAGGCCGGGCGGATTCGCTGGCCATAGGCATGGGGATTGGAAGGAGGAAGGAGACCATGATGGCCGTAGGCTCGATAGTTGGATACGCGATAGCTTTGGGTAAGAAGGTGGTGGTCGACGCGGATGCCATCTACGCGGTGAACTCCATGCGCATGAAACTTAGCGGCAATTGCATGCTGACACCGCAGCAGACCGAATTCAGCGCCCTTAATGGAACCATATCCGACGGAAGCAGAGAAGAGAGAATTTCCAAGGCTGTTGAGGCAGCAAGACGGCTCGGATCGTGCGTGCTGCTCAAGGGCCATGAGACTGTGATCACTGACGGAAGCTCTGTTGTGCTCAATAGGACAAGGCATTCGTCCCTTGCAACGATGGGAACCGGAGACATACTCTCAGGGATAATAGCAGGGTACGCGGCCACAGGCTGCGGAATGTTTAAGGCAGGCGTGGCAGGGGCGTACCTGCATGGCAAGGTCGGAGACCTCCTTAACAGGGAGAAAGGCAACCATATTCTTGCTCTCGATATGGCAGACGCCATACCAAGGGTAATAAAGCAATTCGATAGAGAGATTATGTAGTGAGTCTATGTTCTCGCCGAGCAGAAAGGTAAGGGAAGAGCTAGTCAAGATGCTCAAATGGTCAATAATAGGGGCCTATCCGGAGGTGAAACTGGAGAGCGAGGCGATAGAGCTGAGCATAAGCGAGCCAAAGAGGGCAGGGGCAGGAGACGTAAGCACATCCATCGCGTTCAGGATATCTAAGATGACTGGACATTACCCCCACCAGGTGACTGAGAAGCTTATACAGCAGATGAAGCTTTACAAGATGCTTGCAACAAACCTCTTCGCTACCGCAACCGAGGACAACGGATACATAAACCTCACTATAAACCATAAGGATTATTCCAGGATGGTGCTTGACGGGATACTTGAGAGGAAGGAGTTCTACGGCTTCACAGACATGGGCAAGGGCAAGCGTGTGATCGTGGAGTCGCCAAGCGTGAATCCTAACAAGCCATGGCACATAGGCCATCTGCGCAACGCGCTGCTTGGCGATGCACTCTCTGGCATAATGTCGGCATCGGGATACAACGTGGAGAGGCAGAACTACATAGATGATCTTGGCCTGCAGATAGCGGAGTCGATATGGGGGGTCAAGAACCTTCCTGGTGCGCCTGACAAAAAGTATGATACATGGCTAGGAGAGCAGTACGTGCTGGTTAACAAGAGGCTTAAGGAAGACCAGGGGATGGAGGCCTCGATAAAGGAGATAAACAAGAGGATGGAAGAACCAGGAAGCGAAGATGCGGTCCTTGCAAGGCAGACGGCTGAAAGGTGTGTAAAAGCGCAGTACGAGACCGCGGCGGATTACGGCATCTCCCATGACGTGCTTATATGGGAGAGCGACATCGTGGGTGCGAAGCTTCTCGAGACTGCGCTCTCGATTGCCGACCGCAAAGGCGTGCTTGAGAAGCCAAGGGAGGGGAAGTACGCAGGCTGCACGATAGTCAAGCTTGACAAGGCGAAAGGGATGGAGAACCAGCTCGAAGATACCAAGGTACTCGTACGCAGCAACGGGGCAGCAAATTATACCGCAAAGGACATCGCGTTCCATATGTGGAAATTCGGGCTGATAGAGGACACGTTCAAGTATGCCCAGTTCCTGGAGAGGCAGGCAAACGGCAAACCCCTGTATTCGACAGACCCCAGGGGCGATGCCGGGCCGTTCTTTGGGCATGCAGACAAGGTGGTCAACATAATAGGTGAGGAGCAGACCTATTCGCAGCTCACCCTGAAGGCGGTGCTCGGCCTGATGGGGATGGGCGACATTGCAGATCGCATAGTGCACGTCTCGTACGGCAGGGTCAGCGTAGAGAAGGGCTCGCTTAGCGGCAGGGAGGGCGGCTGGATAGGAGATGACGGAAAGAGCTACACTGCCGATTCGCTCCTGCGGGAGGTAACCGGCAAGGCGAATGAAATAGCGCAGAACAGCAAGAAGATCATCGACAAGGAGAAGGCGCCTGCCATAGCAAAGGGCATCGCGCTCTCCGCGATAAAATTCGAGTTCCTGAAGGTCTCGCCGGAAAAGAAGGTCGTCTTCTCATGGGAGCGCGCGCTTAATTTCGAGGGCAACAGCGGGCCCTACTGCATGTACACATATACGCGCGCAAAGCGCATACTGGAGAAGGCAGAGTACAAGGAGCCAAGGCTAACCGACAAGGATTTCGACATGGTAGGCAGGCAGATGGACTTCGAGCTGATAAAGCATCTTGGCAGGGCGCAGGAGGCCGTGGAGAAGGCGTGCAGCGAGGCCAGGCCCAACATATTGACTGACTACCTTCTGGACCTCGCCATGCTCTTTGGCAGCTTCTACGAGCATATGCCGGTGATAAAGGGGGAGGATGCGAGAGAGGTCAGGCTGGCGATGGTATTCGGGGTAATGCAGGTCATGGGCAATCTCCTCAACATGCTAGGCATCGATGTTGTCGAATCGATGTGACAATCCCAAAGCTGCTCCCTCAGGCTGGATGCTTGGCTTGGAATACAGAAGATTGGGCTCTGTAGAATTCCTCTATTCTTATAACGGCAGAAGGTCTTAAAACCTTCTGCCGATGTGTGTTATTTGGCGACACACATGAAAGAGAAAGGCGACTCTAGGTATAAGAGGTTTATCGAAACAGC